>JAICNR010000069.1 GCA_025931135.1 Gemmatimonadota bacterium
AACGAGGGGCCGGGCCACAACCCCATGCACATGATCAAGGAGAACATGGACCAGCAGCTGGACTGGAGTGACGAGGCGCCGTACTATACGCTGGGGCCCCTCACCACGGACATCGCGCCCGGCTACGACCACATCACGAGCGCGATCGGCGCAGCCATGATCGGCTGGTACGGCTGCGCGATGCTCTGCTACGTGACGCCCAAGGAGCACCTGGGGCTCCCCGACAAGGACGACGTGCGCGAAGGCGTGATCGCGTACCGGATCGCCGCCCACGCGGCCGACCTCGCCAAGGGGCACCCCGGCGCCCAGGTCCGCGACAACGCGCTGTCGCGGGCCCGCTTCGAGTTCCGCTGGCGGGACCAGTTCGCGCTCTCCCTCGATCCCGAGCGCGCCAAGGAGTACCACGACGAGACGCTCCCCGCGGAGGGCGCGAAGGTGGCCCATTTCTGCTCGATGTGTGGGCCCAAGTTCTGCTCGATGAAGATCACCCAGGACGTGCGCGACTACGCGAAGGCCCATGGCCTGGCGGAGACGGCCGCGATCGAGGCCGGCCTCGATGAGAAGGCCGCCGAGTTCGCGGCTTCGGGTGGCGAGCTATACCGGCCGGCCTGAAGCGCGGAGGGCCGGGGCATCGCGGTCGGAGTCGGCGAGAGGAGGCAGCATGGTCCAGGATCCGGAAACAGGAGAGCGGCCCGACGTGATCGCCGAGCTCAAGCGGCTCGGACGTCAGCTCGGGGAGACGCTGGACGCCGCCTGGGGCAGCGCGGAACGGAAGCGGGCCGAGGAGGAGCTCAAAGCCGGCGCGCGGGCGTTCGCCGAGGAGTTCGAGCACGCGCTCGGGCGGGCGCGGGGCGCGCGTCCGGGCGATATCCCGTCGAAGGCGCGGCGCACGATGGTCGACGGGCTCCGCTGGATGAGCTCGGAGCTCGAGGGGCTCGCGGACCGGTTCACGCCGGCGGCTGACTCCGGGGAGCGAAGGGCCGGGAACGGGCCCGGGGACGACGAAGAGGGGGGAGCGGGGTGAGCCGAGGTCGAACCGCGGCGCGTGCCGGGCTCCTCGCGTTGACGACGGTGGCCTGCGCCTCGCACGCCACCGCGCCCCCGGCCGGTCCGCTAACCGGCGCGTGGGCCGGACCCGAGGCCGCGCTGACCGTGGACGCAGACGGGGCCCGCGTCGAGCTGGTATGCGCGGACGGGCGGATCGACGGGCCGATCGAGCTCGACGAGGCGGGACGCTTCGCCGCGTCCGGACCCTGGTGGCCCGGTCCCGTACCCCCCAACGACGGCCTGCGCGCCCGCTACGAGGGCCGCGTGCGAGACGGTCGACTGCAGCTCACGATCGTCGCCGAGCCCGACGACCGGACGTACGGGCCGCTCGAGCTCCTTCGAGACCGGGAGCCGACCTTCCCCCGCTGCCAGTAGTGTCCTGGTGGTTTCAGAACTTTCCTAAGGCGAATGTTAGATTACTGACGGAACCCGCACCCGACCTCGGGATAGAGTCGTTCCAACGTCGATCCGGAGGCCGGAACAATGAGATGTCGGTGGACGGGCAAGGCAGCAGCGATCATCCCCGCGGTCGTCCTCGCGGGTTGTCAGCTCGAAGGCCCCTTCGGGTCGGGTTCCTCGTTCTCGGGTCCAGAACGAGACGTCGCCTCGGCCGCGAGCGGCCAGCAGGTGTTCCGCTACGAGACGTTCGGGAACGAGCGCTTCTGGACGGACACCCTTCGGCTCCACGCCGCGATCCAGACGGTGGACCCGCTGACGGCGCTCTCGGTCGGTCTCAAGGTCGACGCGGATCGGCTCCCGCCCGGTTTCCTGCAATCGGCAGACCTCACCGATCCGGCGACGACCGTCGAGCTGCTCCGCCGCGATGCCGTGCTGGGCGTGCGGGCGCAGGTTGCCGGGGGCGAGATCCGGCGGCTCGGCATCACCTGCGCCTTCTGTCATTCCACGGTCGACAACTCGGTCGGGGAAGGGATCGGCCGTCGCCTCGACGGATGGCCCAACGGCGACCTCGACGTAGGGCGGATCGTCGCCCTGTCCCCGGAGCTGCAGGACGATCCGGAGGTCCTGTCGGTCCTGACGTCCTGGGGTCCCGGTTTCTACGATCCGTACTTCAACCAGGACGGCCTGAACGATCCGGTCGTGATCCCACCCGCCTACGGGCTCCAGGGCATCCCGCTCGAGACGTATACCGGCGAGGGGCCGATCTCGTACTGGAACGCCTACGTCGCCGTGACCCAGATGCACGGGCAGGGCGATTTTCGTCAGCCTCTGCTCGGGATCAGCATCCAGAACTCGCCGGACCTGGTGACTCACCGCCTGCCGCTGCTCCTCGCCTATCAGCTGAGCTTGCCAGCGCCACCACCTCCGGACGGGAGCTTCGACGCAGACGCCGCGGCGGACGGTGAGGCGGTCTTCGCGGCCGCGTGCGCGTCCTGCCACGTGCCGCCGACGTTCACGGACGCGCCGACATTGCACGCCGCCGGCGAGACTGGCGTGGACCCGGTGTATGCCACGCGCGGAACGACCGGGATGTATCGGGCGACGCCGCTGCGCGCCCTTTGGCAGCATTCGCCCTACTTCCACGACGGCAGCGCGCCGACTCTGGAGGACGTCGTCGAGCATTACGAGTCGGTGCTGCCGTTGTTCCTGTCGCCAGACGAGAAGCACGACCTCGTGGAGTTCCTCAAGAGCCTCTAGCCCGTCGTGCCGGATCGGATGAGCTTCACGCGCGCTGAGCTCGCCGCCGCGGCCGGGCGCTCGGTACCGGACCTCGTCCCCGACGGGACGGGGAAGCTCCGACTGCTGTTCGTGGGCATCAATCCTGGCCTCTGGACCTCGGCCGCCCAAGCCCATTTCGCCCATCCCGGGAACCGCTTCTACAAGGCCCTGTACGCCGCGGGGATCACGCCGTCCGTCCTCGATGTCTCCGGCGGCTTCGACGCGGGGTCGCGCCGCGCGCTCGTCGGACGCGGAATCGGGATCACGAACCTCGTCGATCGGGCGACGGCGCGCGCCGACCAGATCGCGGACGACGAGCTCCGGGCGGGAGCCGAGCGGCTGGCGAAGAAGGTCGAGATCTGGCGTCCGCGGGTGGTGGGGATCGTCGGAATCGGCGCCTTTCGGACCGCGTTCGGCCCGCGCGACGCCAGTGTGGGCCGGCAAACCGAGCGCTGCGCCGGGGCCGAGCTCTGGGCCCTGCCGAACCCGAGCGGATTGAACGCCCACTACCAGGTCGGCGCGCTGGCCCCGCTCTACCGGGCGGCCGCGCGGGCGGCCGGGATCGAGCTCGGGCCGCTTCGGCGGTAGACGCTCGCCGAGGAGGGCTTCCCCGGAACCCGGCTCACGGCCGGCTACCGTCCTGGGCGTCCGGCGATCGAGCGGCGGCCTCGAGCGCGCAGCAGCGCAGACCGTCCCCGATCGGCCGGTGGGTGAACGGCCCCGCCCCGGTGAGCCCGTCGAGAAGCGCGGAGAGGAAGGCGCCGCAGACGGCCGGATGGTCGGTCGACACGGCTCGGAACGGGCACTGATGGAGGACGACCCGCCGTCCTCCCGGCAGCTCTTCGACGACGGCCTCCCAGCCGAGCTCTGTCTCGAGCCAGGCGAGGGCTTCGCTCCACCGCTCCCCCGCGTCCCGCCCGTTCCGGTTGCCCCGGGCGGAGCGCGCCAGTTCCCGGCCCACATCCGCCACGACCTCCAGCGTCCACTCCCGTCCCTGTCGCGACAGAAGGGCCTCGACCAACCCCCGCAGGAACAGGTCGTGCCGCTTGGGATAGAGTCTCCGACCGAGCTCGCTCAGCCGATAGAGGTACGCCGGCCGGCCGCTGACCGGGTCCGCCGTTCGCCGCTCCAAGAGTCCCGAGCCGACCAGCATCGACAGGTGCTGGCGGACCGCCGTCGGGCTGACGCCGAGGCGGGCGGCGAGATCCTCCGCCGTTCGTTCCCCTCGAAGCAGGAGATCGAGCAGGGATCGCTTCGTGCCGGTCGGAAGTCCTTCGTCCATCCCACGTTCCAGTTCTATAAGTTTATACTTGCAAAACTACACTTATTAGGATAATGTATGGCCAGTCGGGCACACGCGAAAGCCCGTTCTTCATCTCTCACCAGGAGCCCTCATGCGGAATCGAATCCCCCTTCTCCTCTTGCTCCTCGCCGTGGCCTTCGTCGGCCCCGTCGCGGCCCAGACCCCCGCCCCAGCGGCGCCCTTCCAGAAGGTCGCCGAGCTGGTCGACCTTCCCGAGTATCTCCCCGGAATCGGCATCCTGTATGTCGACCCCGCCACTCTCCCCGCGGGTCCCTTCCTGGCTTACGACCGCGACGGGGCGCTCCTCAGCACGGTGTACATGCTTCCGCTCTCGGCCCTGAACGCCCGGCAGGACTTCACGGGGCTCGCCACCGGCGGGGCCGCGGTGGACCGAGTGGATGTCCAGTTCAACGCCGGCCACCCGGGAGTCGCCGAGCCGCACGTCCACGTGGTCCTGTGGCACGTACCGGCGGAGAAGGCGCGGGAGCTCCGGTAGCCGTGCCGAATCGACGCCAGTTCCTGCAGGCCGGCGGGCTCGCGCTCGCCGGCCTCGCGCTGCCGACGTCCCTGTTCGACCTGGACCGCGCGAACGCCGGCGGGCAGCCGGGGCGGTCCTCCGGCACGGTCACGATCCGCATGCGGAGCGACGATCGCGGGGCGCGCGTCTGGTTCGACCCGGTGGGGGTCCGGGTGCCGCCGGGCGCAACGATTCGCTGGCTCCTGGACGCCAACGTCCACTCGGCGACCGCCTACCACCCGGCGAATGGCTACGCCCCGCGGATCCCGCCGGACGCCCCGCCCTGGGACTCGGGGCTGATGACCGTTCCGGGGCAGGCTTTCGCAGTTCAGCTCGATGTCCCGGGCATGTACGACTACTTCTGCGCCCCCCACGAGCTCGCGGGCATGGCCGGCCGGATCGTCGTCGCCGCCCGGGGAACGCGGGCCTCCGAGGTCGTCGTTCCGGGCCCACCCCCCGAAGGGCTTCGGGCCGCCTCCGCCGCATCGCTGGCCGTACTCCCCGATATCGCCCGGATTCTGCGGGAAGGTGCAGTGACGATCGCGAACGCCTGAAGGGCGAATCGCGTGGGTCGGGGTCAGGCGTCCGCTGCGGCGCCGCCGAGGGTGCCGAGGAGATCGAGGACGTCGTCGTGGATCGGGCCGCACGTCGAGAGCGCGCTCCCGCCCGCGGCCCGCCGCTCCCCGTGCACGGTGGTGAACCGGCCCCCCGCCTCCTCCACGACCGGCAGGAGCGGCACGGAATCCCAGGCGCTCATCCGGGGGTCGATCATCGCGTCGGCTCTCCCGGTGGCGACGAGCGCATGGCCGTAGCAGTCGCCCCAGGTGCGGAGTCGCCCGACGCGACCCTCCAGGTCGACGCGCGCGATGTCGAGACGGAAGACGTCCGTGCAGAGGACGAGCGCTTCTTCGAGCCGCGGCGTGGCGCGCACCCGGGCGGGCACGGGGTCCCCCCCGCTGCGCCACCAGCTGCAGCCGCTCCCGCGCGCGGCGGCCAGCGTCTCGTCCAGGGCCGGCAGGTGGACGACGCCGACCACCGACTCCTCCCCCTCCAGGAGGCCGATCAGGACGCCGTAGAGCGGTACGCCGTGGAGAAACGAGATGGTGCCGTCGATCGGGTCGACCGTCCAGCGCCGGCCGCTCGTCCCCTCGACGGCCCCGAACTCCTCCCCCAGGACGCCGTCCGCCGGATACGCCGACGCGATCCTCTCCCGGAGGAGCTCCTCGGCGCGACGGTCGACGTCGGTGACGGGCGAGCCGTCGGGCTTGGTCTCGAAGCGTTGGGGGCCGCCGAAGCTCTCCAGCGTGATCCGGCCCGCCGCGCGCGCCGCGTCGACCGCGAACGCGCGCAGCTCGGCCAGCTCCGCCGGCTCGATCACAGGGAGGTGAACAGCGTGCGGTCGATCCCGTCGGGGTTCCCGATGACGGCGAAGCGGATGTCCTTGAAATAGGTCTCCGCCACCCGCTGGATGTCGGCCGGGGTCACGGCCCGCACGCGGCGCACGAACTCCGCGGCATTCTCCCAGCCGTCGCCGACCAGCTCGAACGTGCCTAGCGTGGCCGCCTGCCCCATGTTCGTCTCCTGACCGAGCCAGTAGAGGGTCAGGAAGACGTTGATGTTCTCCGCCAGACGCTCCGCCGTGATGGGCTCGGTCTTCATCCGCTCGATCTCGTGCAGGATGACCTCGAGCGTCGTGTCGGGTTCGACCGCCGTCACGTAGACCAGACCGTAGTTCGCGCGACGCTGTGAGAGGCCGGCGAACACCGCGTACGACAGGTTCCGCTTCGTCCGCACCTCCTCGTTCAGGCGATCCGACAGGATGTCGATCGCCACCCGCGCCGCCGCGTAGTCGGGATCACCGGGATGGGGAGTCGAGAACTCGCCGCGGATGTAGTTCGTCGGCAGGTCCCGCTCGGTGACCTCGACAGTTGGTCCGGCCGATGCCAGTGACGGAATCGTGCCCGCCGCGCCGCCCGTGGCGGGAAGGGAGCCGAACGCGGCCTCGATCTTGGCCTCGAGGTCCTCCCTCGCCACGTTCCCCACCACGACCAGCAGGAGGTTCTCCTTCGTCAGGCGCTCGCGATGCCACCGCTCGAGATCGGCGACCTGGAGCGATTCGATCGCCTCCACCGTACCCGCCGGGTCCACCGCGTACGGATGGCCCCGGTACATCAGCTCGTTCGCGAGCACCTGCAAGTAGGCGTCGGGATTGTCGAGCCGCGCCTTCAGCTGATTCGCGATCTGGGCCCGCACGAGCTCGACCTCGTCGGCGGGGAAGGTCGGGTGCAGCACGGCCTGCGTGAACAGGTCCCACGCCTGGTCCCAGTGCGCGCTCACCGCCTGCAGCGCCACCATCGTGTAGTCGGGATTCGGGTCGGCCGCGATCGCGGTTCCGGTGGCGGCCGACAGGGCCGCGAACTCGTCGCGCGTGTACTTCTCGGTCCCACGCACCGCCGCGGCCGCGATGAACCGCTCGATCCCCGCCGTCTCGGGCGTCAGGTTCGCGCTGCCGCCGTCGAGGTACAGCCGGACGGCCACGACCTCGTTCCCGCGGATCGGCTTGAAGATCACGGGAATGCCCGCCACCTCGAACTCGCTCACCGCCGCGTTGTCGGCCTGGGCCCGCGCCGCGGCGGGGACGGAGAGCGCGATGGCGGCGAGAAGCACGGCCACGCGGATCATTGCACCACCTCCTGGGCCAGCAGGTCGTCCGCGGTCAACCCGATCTCGGCGCGGGCGGCGGGGTCGATCAGCACGCCGCTCACGTTGGGCTTGCCGATCATATAGGTACGTGCGAACTCGGCGATGTCCGCCTCCGTGACCGCCTGCATCCCGGGGACGTATCCCAGATAGTAGTCGAGGCCGGGCCCCGCCCACCAATACCCGACCGTGTGCGCCCAGTTGCTGGCCTGTTCGCGCTCATAGAGCTGGGCGACCTCGACCTCGGCCTTCGCGGCAGCCAGCTCCTCGGCCGTCAGATAGCCGGGATCGTCCAGCTTCTCGACCTCGGCCAGAATGGCCCGGTGGAGAGCCAGCGCCTTGTCCGGGCTGGTCTGCCCCTGGATCGAGATCGGGCCCACGTGCATCTGCGTGGAATACGTGAACCCTACGCCGAAGGCGAGGCCGCTCTCGACCAGCGCCTTGTAGAACTTGCTGGTCGCGTTCCCCAGCGCGGTCGCGAGCAGGTCGGCGACGTACGTCGACTTGGGATCGGTGGTCACGCTCGGGCCCTGCCAGTCGACCGAGACCGTCACCGTGTTGACGGGCAGCTCCACGACGACGGCGCGGTGGTCGGTCAGCGGCGGCGGATCGGGGATCGGCTCCGCGAACGGATCGCCTCCCCGCGGCCAGTCGCCGAACACCTGCTCCGCCAGCTCGAAGCCGCGCTCGGGCGTGATGTCGCCGGCCAGGATCAGCGCGGCGTTGTTGGGAACATAGAAGCGCGCCTGGATCGTCCGCATCTTCTCCTGCGTCGTCGTGGCGATCACCTCGCGGTCGCCGATCGGGTTCTTCCGCGGGTAGTAGGCCGCGGACCACAGCAGCGTGTCGGTGGCGCGGCCGAAGTGAAACGACGGATCCGACTCGGCCCGGTCGTACTCGCCCAGGACCACCGGCCGCTCGCGCTCGAGCTCCCCCTGATCGAAGAGCGGCGACCGGATCGCGTCCTCCATGAACTGCAGACCGGGCACGAGGCTGTCCACACCCAGGGTGATGAAGTAGTTCACCCGCTCGGTCGAGGTCGTCCCGTTCCACAGGGCCCCGAGCTCGTTCGCCCGCTCCAGGTACCGCTCCTGGTTGGGGATCGTGCTGTTGGCCTTGAAGAACATGTGCTCGTACAGATGGGAGAGGCCGTTGTAGTCGGGCGTCTCGGTATACGACCCGTTCTTGACGTCGAGCTCGATCGTGACGAGGGGGACCGCGTGATTCTCGATCACGATGACGTCGAGCCCGTTAGCGAGCGTGGTGGCATGGATTGGCAGCTCGTCCTGAGCCGCCAGCGGGGCGGCGGCGAGGAGCAACGCGGCCAGGATCCCTCCCCTGCAGGTCATGATGACGTCCCTCCCTTGTTGCCGTAGCGGATTGATGTCCATAACGGGTGTTCCCATCGGGGCGTTCCGGTTCCCGGCCGGCAAGATTCCGCCGACTAGACGGCTTCGCCAAGGTAGCCGTTCACCCCAAAATGAACCGGGGCCCATTCGCGCAACCGAATGGACCCCGGACGCGGCTCGCGCCGCGCATCTGGTCTCGAGCCTACAGGGCCACCGTGTTCGAGATGCGGATCGTGAAGTCCGTACCGGCCGGCATCGCCACCTCGTAATCGGCTCGCGCCGACCCCATCGCCGCCCCGCCCATGCCGCCCGCCGCGGCGCCGATCGCCGCGCCCTTCTTGCCGCCGACGATCGCTCCGATCGCCGCGCCGGCGCCCGCCCCGATCGCGGTCTCCTTCGCCGGGAAGCCCTGGTCTGCGTACGAATGGCCTCCGGAGATCGGAGCGCTCGCGATCGAGCGTGTCCCGGCGGTCGTCTCGATCGACCGCGCCTCGATCGTGATCGAGCCGTTCCCCTCGTTTTCGTCCCCCTCGTCCATCGCAATCACCACCCCGCTGACCGCCGCGCCGGCGGGGATGACCACCTGCCCGCCGACCACGACATCACGGGTGACTCGGCCCGTCCACGACTGACCGACCTCGTTGTGCTCACTGTCGATCTGGGCGAGCAGCGTAACCGGCACCGCCGTGCCCGCAGGAATGGAGGATACGCGGGCCGGGGCAACCGGCTCCCTGTCCTCGCGCGGGGCGGTGGGCGTCCTCGAGGGCTGCGGGCTCTCCCGCACGACGACCGTGCGGGTCACGACGCGAGGTTCCTCCGCGAGCTGGATCTCTTCTTCCGTCGGTCCGGAGGGGAGCGATTCGCCGAGCGCGATCGGGCCGCCTTCCTCGACGACGATCGGGATGTCCTCTTCGGACGACTCGCCCTGACAGGCCATCACGCCGCCGGCCAGGAGCGCCGCAACACCGGCGGCGATCATCGAACGGTTGAACGAGCGCATGGTCTTCGCCTCCTCCATCGGGAAATCGGATCGGAATCCTCACTCTGTTGTAGCAACGCGCGTGCCGAAAAGTTCCAGGTTCCCCGCCTTCTCGCTGCGTGCACCGCACGGTAGCGCCCCTCTGCAGGTCCGTCCTCTGGTGCGGACGGTCCGTCCCCGGGGTGCGACAGCCGATTTCGTACCATGACACCCCGGGCGGTGACCGATAGGTTCAGCCACATGCGCATAGGTGTCCTTACCAGCGGCGGTGACGCACCGGGGATGAATGCCGCGATCCGCGCCGTCGTGCGCGGCGTCTCGGCGGAGGGCGGGGAGACGATCGGCATCCGACGCGGCTTCGGCGGTCTCATCGACTGCCTCCACGCGCCGCTGGGCCCGCGCGACGTCGCCAACATCCTTCAGCGCGGCGGATCGATCCTGGACACGAGCCGGGAGCCGAGGTTTCACGACCCCGAGATTCGACGCGCGGCGGTCGCGACGCTCGAGCGCGAGGGCATCGACGCGCTGATCGCCATCGGCGGCTCCGGGACTCAGCAGGGGGCGCACTGCATCCAGGAGGAGTGGGGCGGGTGCGTGCTCGGCGTCGCCTCGACGATCGACAACGACCTGGGTGGCACCGACACATCGATCGGGTTCGATACGGCCTGCAATACCGCCCTCGAGGCGATCGATCGGATCCGCGACACCGCGAACTCTCTGGACCGGTTGTTCTTCATCGAGGTGATGGGCAGGCACGCGGGCTTCATCGCGCTCGAAGTCGCGGTGGGCGGCGGGGCGGAGGCCGTGCTGCTTCCCGAGATCGAGCTCGACACCGGGTGGCTCGTGGAAGTGATCCGCTCGAACCATGAGCGCGGCAAAATCTCGTGCATCGTGGTCGTGGCGGAAGGCGCACATCCGGGGGGCGCGCGCGGGCTCCTCCACGAGATCGAGGACCCGCTCGAGTCCCTGGGCCTCGCCGGCAGCGCGGATGCGCGCGTTACGATCCTCGGTCACATCCAGCGCGGTGGGAATCCCACGGTTCGCGATCGCGTGCTGGCCAGCCGACTCGGCATGGCGGCCGCGCGCGCCGCGCATGCGGGAAAGCGCGGACTGTTGTTCGGTGTGCGCGGGAACGTCGTGTGCGAGACATCATTCGATATCGCGCTCGCCGAAAAGAAAGAGATCGACCGCACGTTGCTCGACATGGTGAACACACTCGCTGGCTGAAAATCACGATCCGACCGGTGTGTAATTTTCCTGCACAAAAGTGTTGCATTGTTTTGATCGAATGTGATAGACTGTGGTCGTCGCGTGGTCTGAACAAGTCGGTTGTTGCTCAGACCAGGAGGAAACGACGATGGCTATGAAGAAGAAGGCAGCGAGAAAAGCAAAGCGGAAGGTCAAGAAGGCTGTAAGAAAGGCGAAGGTCAAGAGGAAGGTCAAGAAGGCCGTAAGAAGGGCGAAGGTCAAGAGAGCCATCAAGAAAGCCAAGAAGTAGTTGACCAAGCGCTGACCGACCGATCTACTAGACCACGTCGACGCGCATCACACGAAAGCCCGCTTCCGCGGGCTTTCGTTTTGGCGCTGCTGTCGTTCCTGCTGCTGCCGGGTTGCGCCACGCGCGCCACGCGCGGCGAGGGCGGACCTTCGCTGGCCCGCTCGATCGCGCTCGCGCTCTCCGATCCCTCGCTCGCCCACTCCGGCGTCGCCCTCCTGGTGGTGTCTCTGGAGCGTGGCGACACGCTCTTCTCCCGCGAGGCGGACCGTCTCTACACGCCGGCCTCGAACCGGAAGCTCTTCACCGCCGCGAGCGCGCTCCACTGGCTGGGGCCGAATCACCGCTTTCGGACCACCCTTCTCGCCACCGGCCCGGTAAGCGGGGACACCCTGCACGGCGACCTCGTGCTCGTGGGTCGCGGTGATCCCGACCTGACAGCTGCGGATCTCGGCGCGCTCGCGGACACGCTCGCGGTGCGGGGCGTCCGGGTCGTTGCCGGCGACGTGCGCGCGGATGACGCATGGTTCGACGACGTCGCTTGGGGCGCCGGCTGGATGTGGGACGACGGCCCGTTCTGGGAATGGCCGTATCTCACCGCGCTCTCGCTCGAGGACAACGTCGTCACGGTGACCGCGCGCCCGGGACCGGAGGTCGGGGCTCCGATCGCCGTCGCGGTCGACCCGCCCACTTCGTACGTCACCGTCCTTTCCACCGCTACGACCGGAGCGCCCGCGTCGGAAGCGGATCTCGAGGTCGACCGCCGCTGGGACCCGAAGGAGAACGTCATCGACGTGCGCGGGGCGCTCCCGCTCGGCGGGGAGGCCGTCGTGGCGCAGCGCACCGTCGAGAATCCGGCCCTCTTCGCCGCGACCGTTTTTCACGAGCTCCTCGAAGCGCGCGGTGTCGAGGTCGTCGGCGTGCCGCGGCGCGCACCGCTCGCGGGCGGGAGCGCGGACACCGTGGCGTCGCACCTCTCGGGCCCTCTCTCCGAGAGCGTCCGCAACTTCCTCAAGATCAGCGACAACCTGACGGGCGAACTGCTCGTGAAGTCGGTCGGGGCATCGGTGTCCGGACCACCCGGCACGTTCGAGAAAGGTCTCGCCGCCGAGCGCGCGTTCCTGGCG
>JAICNR010000231.1 GCA_025931135.1 Gemmatimonadota bacterium
GCGGAGCGAACCGGCGGGCAGGGACAGCGCCTCCTCGACCAGCGAGAAGAGCCGGTTCCACCAGCGCGCCTCGAGATGGTGCTCGCACTTGGGGACGTAGTACTTGGGGGTCTTGCCCTGATCCATGAGCCGGCGCGCGGTGTGCCAGGCGGAGAGCGTCAGGTCGAAGAGGCCCGCGGCGACCGGCGCGCCGTCGATCATGACGTTCGTCTCGTCGAGATGGAGACCGCGGACGCGCACCATGAGGAGCGGCATGTCGTCGGGGTCGATCCGGTACTCCCTGGCCGGCTCGCCGCCCTTGCCCGGCTTGGTGAACGACAGCGTTCCGTCGACCGCGCCTCGCAGGTTCTCGATGCCCCGGACGACGTTCTCCCACGCGGGCTTCATCGAGTCCTCGAAGTCGAGCATCGCGGCGTCGGCGCGGTCGCCCGCCTCCGTCCGGCTCAGCATGTTGATGACCATCTTGGGATCGGAGACGGGGCCGGTGATCTCGACCCGGCGCGTCAGGAGATCGGCGGGAAGGGGAGCGATCCACCAGTCGGCGGCCGCCTGGCGCGCGACGGAGTCGTCGGGGGAGAGGTAGCCGGGAAGCCCGCCCGCATCGTAGTCCCGCTGGCGGGCCTCGCGGGCGGCGAGGAGCTCCCGGCGCTCGGGCTCGAGGCGGGCGTGGAGCCGCGCGACGAGGTCGAGTGCCGCCGGGTCGAGCACCTGCCCGGCCTGGTTCGTCCGCGCTTCCCGACGCAGCTGGAGCTTCCCATTCCGAAGCGACGAATCCCTGACGACTGTCGAAGTTTCGCCCACCACGCCTCCTCCCGGTTCAACCGGGGACCGATCGTATCATAAGCGAAGATTGTTTGCAAGCGAAAGTTCGCTACTTGACAGGTGAAAAAGGTGGGATATTCTTTCGCTGATGGCGAACCCACCCTCACTCGACGCTCGACTCGACGCCGAGAGCCTGCGATTCATCCTCGGCCTCAAGCTCCGGAAGCTCCGGCAGGAGAAGGGGCTGTCGCTCTCCAGCCTGGCGAAGGGGGCCGGGATCTCCGTCTCCTACCTGTCCGAGATCGAGGCCGGGCGGAAGCATCCCAAGCCCGAGAAGCTCGCCCGGCTCGCCCAGGCGCTCGCGGTTCCCTACGACGAGCTCGTCTCGCTCCAGGTCGGGGGGGAGCTCGACCCGCTCAAGGCGTTCCTCGGCTCGGACTTCGTGCGTGAGTTTCCGTTCGAGCTCTTCGGCATCGCGCCCCAGGACCTGTTCGCGCTCGTGGCGGACATGCCGACCAAGTCCGCGGCGCTGTTCCAGACGTTCCTCGAGATCGGCCGCACCTACGGCGTTCAGGTCGAGCACCTCCTGTTCGCGGCGCTCCGCTCTTACCAGCAGCTCCGCCACAACTACTTCCAGGAAATGGAGGAGGCCGCGGCGGCGTTCCGGGCCGCGGAGGGCTGGACGAACGGCGAGTCGCCGCCGGCCGACGCACTGCGCGCGCTCCTGGTGGAGCGCTACGGCTGCGCGGTGGACGAGGAGGTGCTCGGCCGGCACCCGGAGCTCCACGGGTTCCGCTCGGTGCTCCTCCCCGGCGACCCGCCGCGGCTCCTCGTCAACGAGCGGCTCCTGCCGTCCCAGAAGGCGTTCATCTTCGGGCGCGAGATCGCCTACCGGGAGCTGGGGCTGAGGGAGCGCGCGGTCACGGGGTCCTGGCTGAACGTCGACTCGTTCGACCAGGTCCTCAACAACTTCAAGGCCTCGTACTTCGCGGGCGCGGTCCTGATCGACGAGACCGCGCTGGTGAACGCCCTCGGGGGGTTCTTCGCGCGCGGCCGCTGGGACGGCCAGGTCTTCCTCGACGTCATGGGGCGTTTCGACGCGACGCCCGAGATGTTCTTCTACCGTCTCTCCCAGGTCGTGCCCGAGCGATTCGGCCTCTCGGACGTCTTCTTCCTCCGGTTCCACCACGCGACCGGGAGCGACGACTACCGGCTGACGAAGGTCCTGAACTTCTCCCACGTGCCGGTGCC
>JAICNR010000031.1 GCA_025931135.1 Gemmatimonadota bacterium
GAAACTCGACCCCGTCCGGCGGCTCCGCGAGATCGGCCTTCGACCAGGCCACGACCCGCGGCAGCGCGAGGAGTCCCGGCGACCAGGCCCCGAGCTCCCCCTTCAGCGCCTCGTATTCGGCGCGCGGGTCGGCGGTCGTGACGTCGATCAGGAAACAGAGGACACGTGTCCGCTCGAGGTGCTTGAGGAACCGGATCCCGAGCCCGCGGCCCTCCGAGGCACCCTCGATCAGCCCGGGGATGTCGGCCATGACGAACGAGCGCTCGGCGTCCGGGGCGACGACGCCGAGATTCGGAGTGAGCGTGGTGAACGGGTAATCGGCGATCCGCGGCCGCGCGGCGCTGACGCGGGACAGCAGCGTGGACTTGCCCGCGTTCGGGCTCCCGACCAGTCCGACGTCGGCGAGGAGCTTGAGCTCGAGCGCGATCCGCCTGCGCTCGCCAGGCTCGCCCTCCTGCGCGAAGCGCGGGGCCTGGCGCGTGGCGCGAGCGAAGAACGCGTTCCCCTTTCCGCCCCGACCGCCGCGCGCCACGATGGAGCGCTCGCCGGCACCGGTCAGATCGGCGAGCTTCTCGCCGCTCTCTGCCTCGCGGACCAGCGTGCCGGGCGGGACTTTGAGCACCACGTCCGCTCCCTCCGCCCCGGTCCGGTTGTTCCCCGAGCCGTGCTCGCCACGGGCGGCCTTGTAGCGGGTGCGGTAGCGAAAGTCCTGGAGGGTGGACAGGTTCGGGTCGACCTCGATCACGACGTCTCCGCCCTTCCCGCCGTCGCCCCCGTCGGGCCCGCCCTTCGGCACGTACTTCTCGCGACGGAACGACACGACACCGCTCCCCCCGGCGCCCGCCTCCACGTCGATCACCGCCTCGTCGATGAACTGCATGCTCGCTCCGCACCGGCGCCCGCCGGCGCCCGCTCAGAGGCGCTGGACGATCGCCTCCGCGAACGCCGAGCAGGAGACCTCGGTCGCGCCGTCCATCTGTCGTGCCAGGTCGTACGTCACGATCTTGTCGCGGATCGCCGACTCCATCCCCCGCTGGATCGCCGATTTCGCGTCGTCCCAGCCGATGTACTCGAACATCGCCGCCCCGGACAGGATCAGACTCCCCGGATTCACCTTGTCCAGCCCGGCGTACTTGGGCGCCGTGCCATGGGTCGCCTCGAAAACGGCCGCCGTATCTCCGATGTTGCCGCCGGGCGCCATCCCCAGGCCGCCCACTTGCGCGGCGACGGCGTCGGACAGGTAGTCGCCGTTCAGATTGGGCAGCGCGATCACGTCGTACTCGTCCGGTCGGAGCAGGATCTGCTGGAACATCGCATCCGCGATCCGGTCCTTGATCACCACGCGTTCGCCGGGGTCGAGCTGACGGTCGCCCTGGGAGAGATGCGCTTCCGTGATCGTGTGGCCGGGGAACTTCTCCGCGGCCACCTCGTAGCCCCACTCCCGGAACGCTCCCTCGGTGTATTTCATGATGTTCCCTTTGTGCACGATCGTTACCGAGCGGCGCCCTTTGTCGAGCGCGTACTGGATGGCGGCTGCGACGAGCCGCTTCGTGTTCCGCTCGCTGATCGGCTTGATGCCGATTCCGGAGTCCGCCGGGATGCGGGTCCCCATCTCGCCGTTCAGGAACGCCAGCACCTTCCCCTGCTCCGGCGTTCCCTCCTTCCACTCGATGCCCGCGTAGACGTCCTCCGTGTTCTCGCGAAATATCACGACGTCGACCTTCTCGGGATGACGCACGGGCGACGGAGTTCCCTCGTACCACCGGCACGGGCGGATGCAGCAATAGAGGTCCAGCTCCTGTCGGAGCGTGACGTTCAGCGATCGGAAACCGCCGCCGACGGGTGTCGTGAGCGGGCCCTTGATCGCCACGCGCCAGTCCCGGATTGCCGCCAAGGTCTCGTCCGGCAGGTACATGCCCGCTCCGTACCGGGCGATCGCTTTCTCGCCGGCGAATACTTCGAACCACTGGACCTCGCGCCTTCCCCCGTAGGCCGCGGCGACGGCGGCGTCGAATACCCGACGCGCGGCCGCCCAGATGTCGGGCCCGATCCCGTCCCCCTCGATGTACGGGATCACGGGACGATCCGGCGATCGTACCCGGAATGCCCGCTCGTAATCGATCGCACTGCCTCCCGCTGGAGGCGTCAGGCGATCCGCCATGGCTCGCTCCTTTCGATTCGCATGCAAGATCCGGGGCCCGAAATGCGGGATCGAAGCGGGGGCGATCGTCGCCGCGCGATCCGCGTCAGTCGCGCTGGCCGATCGGGACGTAACGAAGGTCGCGCTTCCCCACGTACTTCGCGCGCGGGCGAATCAGACGGTTGCGCGCATACTGCGCCTCTACGTGCGCGGCCCAGCCGCTCACGCGCGCGATCGCGAAGAGCGGAGTGAAGAGGTCGGCCGGGATCCCGAGCGCGTGGTAGGTGGAGGCGCTGAAGAAGTCCACGTTCGGATCGATTCCCTTCTCTGCCCGCATCGCGTCCACGATCTCCTCGCTCATCCGGTACCAGCGGAGATCGCCTGTTCGCTCGCCCAGAGACTTCGAGAAGCGTCGCAGGATGGGAGCGCGCGGATCCATCGTCCGGTACACGCGGTGCCCGAAGCCCATGACCTTCCTCCCTGCCGCCAGGAGCTCCCGCACGTGGGCGGCGGGCTCGATGCCGCGCGCGTCGATCTCGAGCAGCATCTTCATCACCTCCTGGTTCGCCCCGCCGTGAAGCGGTCCCTTCAGCGTCCCGATCGCGGAGGTCACAGCCGAGTGGATGTCGGACAGCGTCGCCGCCGTCACCCGGGCCGAGAACGTCGATGCGTTCATGCCGTGCTCGGCATGCAGAATCAGGCATATGTCCAGGATCCGGGCGTCTTCCGGATCGGGCGCTTGCCCACGCAGCTGGTGGAGGAAGCTCGCGGCGTGTCCCAGATCCTCTCGGGGCGGCACAGGATCCTCGCCGCGCCGCGCGCGGTCGCACGCCGCCACGATCCCCGGCAGGCGGGCGATCAGTCGGATCGCCTTCCTCCGCGTCGCATCCGGGCCGTCGTCTCCGCGATCGGGATCGACGAGACCCAGCGCCGAGACCGCGGTCCGGAGCGCGGCCATCGGCTCGGCATCGGCGGGAAACCCGCGGATCGTCTCGAGAGTCCGCTCGTCGAGCGATCGCTCGGCCGCCAGCGCGGTCCGGAAGGTCGCCAGCTCCGCCGCGCTCGGGAGCTCGCCGTCGAGAAGGAGCTTGGTGGTCTCCTCGAACGTGGAACGCTCGGCGAGATCCTCGATTGAAAACCCGCGATAGACGAGCCGCCCCTCCTGACCGTCGACGTACGAGATCTCGCTTTCGGCGACGACGACGCCCTCGAGCCCGCCGGCGGAAGGCTGTGTGGTAACGGTGGGTTCGTTCATCGGGACCGGGAAGCTATCGGAGGCTCAGAGGGCCGTCAAACGCTCTCGATGTCGAGCCGCGGCTTGTCTCCCACGCGATGGATCTTCATGAGGTTCGTGCGTCCGCCGACATCGAGCGGGGCGCCGCACACGAGCACCACGATATCCCCTTCCGTCACGAGTTCGTCGCGGATCAGCCGCTTCTCGAGGTCCGCGATCAGGCGGTCGATGGTGACCGGGATCTCCATCACCATCGGGCTCACTCCCCAGCTCAGCGCGAGCCGGTTCCGAACGCTGGGGTACGGGGTGAACGCGATCAGCGGCACCGGAGGGCGGTACTTGCTCAGTAGCTGCGCGGTCGACCCGGACTGCGTGAACGCGACGATGTACTTGGCTCCCACCTCGGCCGCGACCAGCGTGGCCGCATCGCAGATGGCGTCCGCGAAATCCGTGACGCGCACGACTGCGTGAACCGGCTTCCACGGGCTCTTCTCCATCTCGATCTCCGCCGCGGCCGTGATGCGTTCCATCATCTCGACCGCGGCGACCGGATGCTCGCCGATCGACGTCTCGGCAGAGAGCATCACAGCATCGACACCGTCGAAGATCGCATTCGCTACGTCCGAGGCCTCCGCTCGGGTCGGGCGCAAGCTGGTCGTCATCGACTCCAGCATCTGAGTCGCGACGATGACGATGCGCTTGGCCTCGTTCGCGCGCCGGATGATCTCCTTCTGGAGGATCGGCACCCTCTCCGGAGGCAGCTCCACGCCCAGGTCGCCGCGCGCGATCATCACGCCCGCCGCACGGTCCAGGATCTCGTCGAGGTTCTCGACCGCCTGCGGCTTCTCCAGTTTCGCGATCACCTGGGGGCCACCGCCCGCGGCGCGGATCTCCTCTTTCAGTCCGTCGATATCGTCACCGCGTCGCACGAACGAGAGCGCCACGAAGTCGACGCCGTGCTCGCATCCGAAGCGGATGTCGTGACGGTCCTTATCGGTCAACGCGGCGGTCGAGATCATGACCCCGGGCAGATTGATGCCCTTTCGTTCTCCCAGGAGCCCTCCCTCGAGAACGTGGGAGCGTACAACGTCCTCGCCTTCGATCGCCTCGACCTCGAGGACCAGGCGTCCGTCATCGAGAAGAATGCGGTCGCCGGGGGCGACGTCGTGCGGCAGTTCCTGGTAGGTAGTCGTCAGGAGGGCCCGCGTTCCGGGACTCGCCGTGCTGTTGACGATGCGTACGATCTCGCCTTCCCCGAGCTCGACTTCGCCGCCCTCGATGCGGCCGATGCGGATCTTTGGTCCCTGCAGGTCCTGGAGGATCGCGACCGGGACGCCGAGCTCGTCGGAGGCCTCTCGGATCGTCTGGATCGCGCGCGCGTACTCGTCGTAGTCGCCGTGGGAGAAGTTCAGCCGCGCGCAGTCCATGCCCGCCCGGATGAGCGCGCGGATCGTCTCCGGGCTCTCGCTGGCGGGCCCCAGAGTGCAGAGGATTTTCGTCCGGGTGACTCGGGGCATGAAGCGCGCAAGATAGGCCGATCGGTTGGACGGCGCAGGGGGGGCGGGGGTAGCTTTTTTCTTCGGGAGTGGGGCTGTAGCTCAGCTGGGAGAGCGCCTGAATGGCATTCAGGAGGTCGTCGGTTCGATCCCGATCAGCTCCACCAACCTATCGTTTTCCACCAACCTATCGTCGCGGCAACGGCAGAAGGATTCCGGTTCTTCGCCGGTAGCGGCGATACGCCTCGTTCCCTCCCCACCGTTCGTCCGCCCTTTTCTCCAGGATCGGAATGCCGCTCACCAGCAGAATGAGCAGCGCGAGATAGAGCGGACCCACGGCCCCGACCAGCGCCTGCCCGATCGCCAGCCCGAACAGGGTATACAGATAAACACCGGTCCACAGCATGATCTCGCCCAGATAGTTGGGGTGACGCGAGTAGCGCCAGAGGCCGTGCTCGATCCACCGGCCTTCGTTCCGCGGGTCCGTCCTGAAGCGGTACTTCTGGGCATCTGCGATCGTCTCGATGACGAGGCCGGCGAGCCAGACGGCGACCCCGATGAGGGCCCACGCGGATATGCGATCCACGGGACGCGCGAAGAAGAACGTGCTGGGTAGCATCACCACCCAGACTGTGACGCCCTGCAGCAGCCAGAAGGCGCCGAACCGGAGGAAGCTCCCCCTTCGATCGTCGAATCGCGCGTCCCTCCCCATGGAGTGGATGCGCAGCAGGAGATACCCGCCGAGGCGCGCAGCCCAGACAATTACCATGACGAAGAGCACTCCGTGGGCGGGGTTCCCCGGTCCTGCCACGAGCCCGTACGTAGCTAGCGCGACGAAGGTGAGCGCATAGGTGACGTCGGTGAGCTTGTCCGTGCGAAGCAGATAGGCGGGAACGAACACCGCCGCGTTCATCAGCAGCGCGATGCCGAGGGTGGCCAGAGTGTCGGGATGGCTGATCGTGCCCCCCGTGCCTATCATTGTCGGCGTCGTCCCCCAATTTCGTAGGATCGGCAACCGCAGGAGCCATATGCCCCTTTACATGGATATTCACCACAAGGTCGACGCCACACCCGACGACGTCCAGAAGGCGCACATCAGCGACCTCGAGGCGCAAGAGAAGTTCGGCGTGAAGTACCTCAAGTACTGGTTCAATCCCCACGCCAAGACGATCTGCTGCCTGGTCGACGCGCCGGACCCCGAGGCGGCCCGCCAGGTCCATCTCGAGGCCCACGGGCTCGAAGCCGACAAGATCATCGAGGTCCAGAACGAAGTCGTCGAGGCGTTCCTCGGCGGCGGCGTGGACGCCGGCCTTGGCCGCATGATCGCCCATGACGGCGCTCCCGACGGCGCCTTCCGCACGATCCTGTTCACCGACATCGCGGGTTCGACGTCGATGACTCAGCGGCTCGGCGATGCCGAGGCGATGAAGATCATCCGGGCCCACGACTCGCTCGTCCGGCGCGAGATCGAGGCCCGCAAGGGCCGGGTGGTAAAGCACACCGGGGACGGCACAATGGCCACATTCCCCGCGGCCTCGTCCGCGATCCAGGCCTCGATGGCGATCCAGAAGGCATTCCGGATTCACAATGAGCGCATCCCCGACCGGCCGATCGAGGTGCGGATCGGTATGAGCGCGGGGGAGCCGGTCGACGAGGGCCAGGACCTGTTCGGAGCGACCGTCCAGCTCGCGCGACGGGTCTGTGACGCGGCGGGAGCCGGACAGATCTGCGTCTCGAACGTTGTCCGGGAGCTTTGTCTCGGGAAAGAATTCGGGTTTCGCGACCTCGGCACGACGACGTTGCGCGGCTTCGAGGAGCCCGTCCACCTCTACGAGGTGAGCTGGTCGTGACCGAAGGCCCGGTTGCAGGCGCGGGGATGCCCAGGGAGGACTTCCAGGAGCAGGCCGTGCTCTACGAGCTCGGGCGGCTCCCGGCGGACCGGCGGGACGCGTTCGAGGCCGAGCTCGCCATCCGGGGCGAGGACGGGCGCAGGGTGCTCGAGAGCGTCCGCCGGGCCTTCGCCCGGGCCGGTCTGGGGCCGGGATCGACGACGGTGTCCGCGGAGCGCGCGGCGCTGGCCGCCGTGACCGCGCGCCCTATCCGGCGGCGGCGCTCGCCCTCGCGTGGCTGGCCGCTGATCGCGGCGCTACTCGGAATCCTCTTGGTCGCTGCACTCGCCTGGGCGCTGGTTCTGCGTTCCGAGCGTTCGGGAATCGAGCGCGAGCGGCTGGCGGCCGGCGCCACGGCCGATTCGCTGGCCGCCCAGATCGCCGCCCGCGACTCGCTCGACTCGGCCCGACCCGGCGCAACCGACCTGTCCCCGATCCTCGCCTCGCAGGACCTGACGGCGGTCGAGCTGACGGGTGCCACGGGAGCCCGCGGCCGCTTGCTCGCGGCCGCGGACGGCGCACTCCTGGTGGCCGAGGAGATGCCCCCGCTCTCCGAGGAAGGCAGCTACCACCTCTGGACGCGGAGCCCCGGCGGCTTGGCCACTCACGTGGCGGGGCTCGGGCCGGCAGCGGGCGGCTATCTCCTGGCCCGTTTCTCGGACGCCACGTTCCTGCGCGGCGCGGACGGGGTGCTGGTTACCGCGGAGTCAGGTCCGGCGGGCGATTTCCCAGTCGGCGCGACCATGCTCCAGGGACTCGTGCCCGCTTCTCTCCGCTGACCGTAGCGTCGGCGGACGCCCGCATCTAGCTTCTACGCGTTCGGGAGGAGCGATCCGCTCCGGGCCCGCGCCGGGGTGGCGGAACTGGTAGACGCGCCGGACTCAAAATCCGGTGGCCGCAAGGCCGTGTGGGTTCGACTCCCTCCCCCGGCACCATGTGCACCCGTGTTGACGATACCGGAGACCAACCCCAGTTTCGGGTTCGCGATGCATCGCTATCTGGTTCTCGGCCTTCTCGCCCTCACCGTTTCGCTCGGACTGCGCTGCGCGCAAAACTCCGAGCGCGCGGCACTGGACGAGCCGATCACGCCCCCCGGCACGGTCGAGCGCGAGCCGTATTTCGTCTGGATGACCGATTCCAGTGCGGTGATCCGCTGGCGCACCTGGCAACCTGCGCAGTCCGGGATCCGGTTCTGGACCGACGCGGCGGACACGACCGAGCTCCTACTGGACCAGGAGGGGCGCACGCACACCTTCCAGATGCTCCAGCTCCAGCCCGCGACCACCTACAGCTACGAGATCCGTCTGAGCGACACGCTCTGGTCGAAGACCGCGGAATTCCGGACGTTTCCGGTTTCAGGCTCGAAGGAGCCGTTCATGTTCCTCGTGTTGGGCGACACCGGGCTGCACAACCCGCAGCAGCTGGGGCTCGCGGCCCACATCAACGAGGAGACACCGAACTTCCTCCTCCACATGGGGGATCTGGCCTATCCCGACGGCACGGACCGGGAGTACACGCTCAACCACTTTGATGTCTATGCGCCGGTTCTCCAGCGCGCCCCCCTGTTCCCTGCGCCGGGGGACCACGACCTGCGGACCAACTGGGGCGAGCCGTACATCGAGGCGTTCGAGCCGCCCGGAGGCCACGACTCCGGCTCCCCGCTGTACTACTCGTTCACGTACGGAAACGCGCGTTTCATCTCACTCAACACGAAGGACGATCCCGAGCACGCCGAGCGGTACGGCTATCTGGGCGACCCGGAGAGCGACCAGTACCAGTGGCTGCTCCAGCAGCTGTCCGACGCGCGTGCCGATCCCCGGATCGACTGGATCATCGTCTTCTTCCACCACGCGCCCTATAGCTCGTCTACCGGCTTCGGGGGTCACGGGTCCCATCTTCCCACGCGTCGGGCCCTGAGCCCGCTGTTCGATGGCTATCGGGTGCCACTCGCCTTCAGCGGCCACGACCACGACTATCAGCGCACCCGCCCGATCCGCGGGAACACGATCCAGGAGGAGGGTCAGGGAACGGTCTACGTCGTCAGCGGGGGCGGGGGCGGACGCTGGACGTTTCGCGGGACGGGGACGGACTGGTTCACCGCGGAGGCCCAGCAGATCAACGAGTACGTGCGGGTCCGGATCGATCACTACGATCTGACGCTCGAAGCCGTGAACCTGGCGGGAGAGGTGTTCGACAACTACGAGATGTCGATCCCGGACGAGCTGCGGAAACCCGAGATCCAGCTCGCCGAGCCGATCGGGCTGCCGACCGCCGCCACGGCCGAGACCGAGACTTCCTCCGCGACGACGACCTCGACGACGCCCTAGGCAATCCCTGGGTCTCGTCCTCGCCACACTAGCCGCGTTCGGAAACGTCCTTGGAGGGTGGCTGGTCTCCTCGCGCCGCGAGTGGAGCGACGTCATGCTCCGCGCGTTCGTCGCGATCGGGGCCGGCTTTCTGCTCTCGGTCGCGTTCCTCCGCATGCTGCCCGAGGCGCTCGCGCTCGAGCCCTCCGGGGCCCTGCCGCTGGTCGTCTGCGGGTACTTCCTGACGCATCTCTTCGAGCACGCGCTCGTCCCCCACTTCCACTTCGGCGAAGAAGTGCACACAGAGTTCGTCCATCGGCGTTCGAGCCGGGCCGCGGTGTTGGGACTGTGTCTTCACTCGTTCTTCGACGGCGTCTCGATCGTCACCTCGTACGGGGTTTCGCCGGTATTGGGATGGCTCGTGTTCGTGGCCATCGCGCTGCACAAGCTGCCGGAGGGGTTCACGATCGCTTCGATCGTGCGCGCCGCGGGAGCGGGCCCGGGACCGGCCCTGGGATCCGCGGCGGCGGTCGGCGGGGCATGCCTGGTCGGTGCGCTGTTGTTGTCGGGGGCTACGGACGTCGCGGGCTACGGGCTGGCCCTCGCCACCGGCGTGACGATCTACGTCGCCGCCACCGACCTCGTGCCGGAGGTGAACAAGGAGGTCGGCCACCATCTCGCGTTCACGGTGCTGGGGGGCGTGGCTCTGTACCTTGCGTCGAGCTGGGTGCTGGGGCTCCTGGGGCTGGGCTAGGCGCGCCGCTCTTCCGCACGAGGTGGACGAGACCGTCGAGCTTCTCGAGCGCCTCGGCCACGAGATCCACGTACGTGACCGCTCCGCCGCCTGCGATCTCGGCGCCGGGCAAAGAGTCTGTTTCTCCTACATCGATGCCCGCCGGCACGGTCACGGCGGTGGGGCCCGTCGCGTACGTCCGGTCTCGGTCGGCGACATTCGGCCTTTCCTCCCCGGTGGGGTCGGCGATATCCGAGGGCAGGGATTCGGCGAGCATCGCGTCGGCCTCGTCGAGCCGGGCTTCGACCGCGTCCAGAATCGAGGCGATGGAATCCTGGCGCGCGGCGAGGAAGGCCGGCGGACCGGCTTCCGCCAGATGTCCGACTCTCACCCGCAACTCCTCGAGGAGATCGGCCGGGAGCGTGGCGTCGTCCAGGGAGATCGCCTCGGCGAGCGGCGCGCTCCAGCGGACCAGGTCGGTCAGCGCGGGCCAGTCGTGGAGCAGGACCTGCGAGTCGCGATAGGAGTCGGCCTCGATGAACCGGGGCTCGAAGCCGGGGGGCGGTTCGGCGGGCTCCTGGGCGGATGCGGGGACTGCCAGGCAGACGACCGCCAGAGCCCCGATCCCGAGGCCACTCCGCGCGCTGCACCAACGAAGAAAACATTCCGATGGCATCGGTGTATATACCCTACCGGCCGGGGAAAGGTGTCGTCAACCCGTCAGGGCCGAGACCGCAAGCGGCTGTCCTGCCTACACTTGCGGCGAGCCCGCCCTTGACAGTCCGGGTCAGGATCGGGTATTGTATCCTGTTCCACGATTTTTCGTCGATGTCCGGCGTGCATCGGGGATCCTGGTGAGAGGAAGACAGGCGGTTTCATGGCGAAGAAGCGCAGAAAGACAAGTAACATGGCTCTGGGCTCCGGGTCCGACAAGGTGGACGAAGGCGCCCTCGCGCTCTATCTGGAGGACATCAAGAATCATCCCCTCCTGACGCGCGCCGAGGAGGCCGAGCTCGCCCGTCGCATTCGCGAGGGCGACCAGCTGGCGCTCGAGAAGCTCGTCCGCTCGAACCTCAGGTTCGTCGTCTCGGTGGCCAAGAAATACCAGAATCTGGGGATGAGCCTGCCGGACCTGATCTGCGAGGGCAACGTGGGTCTGGTGCGGGCAGCCCAGAAGTTCGACGAGACGAAGGGCGTAAAGTTCATCTCGTACGCCGTATGGTGGATCCGTCAGGCGATCCTGAAGGCACTGGCGGAGAACTCGAAGACGTTCCGTCTGCCCATCAACCGGGCGACGACGCTGAACAAGATCTCCAAGAAGGAAGCCGAGCTGACGCAGAAGCTCGGCCGCGAGCCGAAGCCGGAGGAAGTCGCCGAGGCGATGGAGATGGACGTCGACGAGGTCCGCAAGCTGATGAACGTCTCGCGCAAGTCGCTCTCCCTCGACGCTCCGCTGTTCGAAGGCGAGGAGAAGACGTTGTTCAGCTACCTCTCGGACGACGAGACCCTCGATCCGGAGGAGCAGACGTTCGAGAGCGCGAGACAGAAGGAGATCCGCGAAACGCTGGACTCGCTCCAGCCGCGAGAGGCGAAGATCGTCAAGCTGTACTATGGGCTGGACGGCAACGAGCCGCTGACCCTGCGGGAGATCGGCTCGATCTTCAACCTGTCGCGTGAGCGGATCCGCCAGATCAAGGAGCGGGCCATCGAGCGGCTGCGGCACGTTTCCCGCGCCCGCCGGCTCGAGCCGTACCACTAGGCCGACTCGCTCGGGGAAACACGAAGCCCCCGGTCCCTCGCGGACCGGGGGCTTTTTTGTTACGGTCCGGCGGACCTTCGCCGGAGCGCGTAGACCAGGGCCCCGATCACCAGCGCGATAGCCCCCATGATCAGGTTCCGAGCCTCGGCGCTCGCCAGGAACACGAGGCACAGCGCCAGGGCCGCGATCGGGATCGTCGGGCCGCCGGGAAGGCGGATCGTGTCGGCCGTCCGAGGACATCTGCGCCGAAGCACAGGCACGGCGGCCGCGGTGCTCATGTACATGGCCGTCCTGGCCATCACGGAAAGCAGAACCAGCTGCACGAACGTGCCGCTGAGCGCCGCTGCGAACGCCAGCGACGCCTGCGCGGCGATCGCCACGTGGGGCGTGCGCCACCGTGGATGGACGTCGGCCAGGATGCGGGGTCCGAAGCCGTCCTGCGCCATCGCGAACAAATAGCGGGGAATGGTGAACAGCGATCCTCCGATCGTTCCGAGGATCGAGATCGCCGCCCCGGCGGTCAGGAGCGTGCCCGCCCATCCGCCCCACAGGGCCTCTGCAGCGTCCGCCAGCGGCGCGCCTTCCGCTCTCGCTGCCAGGTCGGGAAGCGCCCCGAGCGCCACGAGCTGAACCAGGAAATACAGCGCCGTGACCCCGACGATCAGCGTGAGCTGCGCGAACGGCACGTCGCGCCGGGGATCGCGGCACTCGCCGGCCGCGACGGCGGAGTTCTCGAACCCCACGTACGCGAACAGGATCAGGAGGATCGCTTCCCCCATCCCGTCCTCGGAGGGGGGGGAGCCCCCCAACACGTGACCGGCGTCGATCAGGAAGACGCCGGCGCCAGCGAAGAACAGAAGCGGCGCCAGCTTCACCATGGCGAGCGCCGACGCCGTTCGCGCGCCCCAGCGGACCCCGACTACGTTTATCCATGCGAACGCCCCGAGCGCGCTCCCCACGAGCGCGATCCTCCCCCATCCGGACGTCGCCCCGGGCCACAGGTAGCTCACGGCCTGGGCGAACCCGTTCGACAGGGCCGCCGGGGTCGCGATGCCGGCCAGCAACTTCAGCCAGCCGACCTCGAAGGCGACGAACGGGCCGAACGCTTCCCGGGTGTAGAGGTAGCCGCCGCCCGGCTGGTCGAAGTGGCTCGCGGCCTCCGCAAAGCACAGAACGAGAAGCGCGATCGCAAGCCCGGCGGCCAGGGTCGCCCACAGGCTCGCTCCTCCGACGAGCGCGGCGGTCGCGGCGGGGAGCAGATACACCCCGCTGCCGACGACGTCGTTGACCGTGACTCCCAGGATCTCCCAGCGGGAAACCGCCCGCCGCAGCGAGGGGGCTTCCCGGGCCGTGGCGTCAGCCAACCGGCGGGACGGACGTTCGCCCTTCGGGCTTGCGGCGGAAGGCATAGATCACCAGACCGACCGCGAGCCCGATCGCGCCGGCGATCAGGTTCCACTGCGTCGCGCTGAGGAGGAACACGAGGCAGAGCGCAAGCGCGGCGATCGGGATCAGCGGACCTCCCGGCAGCCGCACGGTCGACTCCGTGCGCGGCAACTTCCGCCGCAGGACCGGGACCGCGGCCGCGGTGCCCATGTAGGTCGCCAGCCGGGCGACGATCGAGAGCATCGCCAGCTGGACGAAGGAGCCGGAGAGCGCGAGGGCGAGGGCGATCGCGCTCTGGGTGACGATCGCCACGTACGGGGTGCGCCACTTCGGATGGACGCGGGCCAGCGCGCGCGGGCCGAAGCCGTCCTGGGCGAGCGCGAACAGGTAGCGAGGACCCATGAGCGTGGTGTTTCCCACGTTCCCCTCGATCGATACCGCGGCGCCGACCGTCATTACCACCCCCGCCCAGGCGCCGACGAGGAGGGTCGCGGCGTCCGCCAGCGGCGCGCCCTCCACGCGCTCGGCGAGATCCGGGAGCGTGCCCAGTGCGACGAGCTGGATGAGGAAGTACAACGTGGTCACGAGCGCGATCATGGTCAGCAGCGCGAACGGTACGTCGCGGCGCGGGTTCTTGTACTCACCGGCGGCCGCCGGGGTGTTCTCGAATCCGGCATACGCGAACAACAGGAGGAGCGCGGCCTCGCCGAGGACGTCCGTCCTGGGTGTGGGGATCGGGAACAGCGCGCCGGTGTCGATCGCCGGAAGCCCGATCACGATCAGGAACAGGAGCGGCAGCACCTTCGCGATCGACAGGAAGACAGCGGTCCGCGCGCCCGACTTGACGCCCACGACGTTGATCCACGTGAGGAGAGCGAGCGGCGCTGCGATGACGAGCGCGCGGTTGATCCCGACCGTGGCCTCGGGCCACAGGAAGCCCAGTGCCTGTGCGAACCCGTTCGAGAGTGACGCCACCGACGCGATCCGGGCGAGCCAGGTCATCCACCCGACCTCGAACCCGACGAACTCGCCGAACGCCTCGCGGGTGTAGATGTACCCGCCCCCGGGCTCGTCGAAGTAGCTGGAGGCTTCGGCGAAGCACAGGACGAGGAGGGCGACGGCGCCCCCGGTGACCAGGACGGCCCACAGACTGGCGGGACCCAGCAAGGCCGCGGCGGCCGCGGGCAACAGGTACACGCCGCTGCCTATGACGTCGTTGATCGCCAGGCCCACGATCTCCCAGCGGGAGACCGCGCGCCTCAGGGATGGTGCCTGGCTCAGGAGCCGTCTCTCAGGACGGCTTGCGAACTACCCCGCACGCGATCGTCAGCGGGGCGTTCCGGCGGTGGAGGTTTCCGCGGATGCCGTCGCCTGGGCCGCGCGATCCACCGCCGCCTGGCGCTCGAGGCGCGCGAGGCGGAAGAGGTCGGCCAGCGTGTCGGCCTCCGACAGAAGGTCGACCGCCTTGGCGAGCGGCAGATCCGCGCGCAGGACCGCCTGCCGCGCCACGCCCTCGCCGTGGTACTGGCTAATGAGCGTGTACTGCAGGAAGTCGTTCACGTAATCGCGCTCGGCATCGAACGCCTCGTCGGCGAACGCGATCCCCTTGACGTCGCGGAGGTAGCTCCGGAACGATTCGATCAGCGCGTCGTCCGGCGCGAAGTCGCGCGGGATGCTGGGGTGCGTCGAGCGATACGTCACCGCGAACGAGAAGAACGCGTTCTTGACGAAGATCTCCTGCAGGAGGTCCCGTGAGATGTCCGCGATCTCTCCGGCCCGCACGACGACGTCGGGCATCACGCCGCCGCCGCCGTAGACCGTGCGGCCCATGTCGGTCTTGAAGACCAGGCTGTCGGGAACGTCCTCGGCCTCGGCGGGATCGTCTTCGACCGGCACCTCGTCGGGCCAGATCAGCGTGTTGAAGTCGATGTCCAACGACTCGTCGCGCTGGATGCTGCGGCCGCTGGGCGTGTAGTAGCGGGCCGTCGTCAGCTTGAGGAAGTAGCCGTCGTCCAGCGGGAACAGGCTCTGGACCAACCCCTTGCCCCAGGTGGTCTGACCCACGAGCAGCGCGCGGTCGTGATCCTGCAGGGCTCCGGAGACGATCTCGCTCGCCGAGGCGCTGGCGCGGTTCACGAGGACGATCATCGGGTGGACCGAGAAGTCGTCGTTGTCGCGCGCGTTGTAGATGCGGTCGGACTCGGACATGCGCCCGCGCGTGGCCACGATCTCGGCTCCCCGCGGCAGGAACAGGTCCGTGACTTCGATCGCCTGGTCGAGCAGGCCGCCAGGATTGTCGCGCAGGTCCAGAACCAGGCTCCGCATGCCCTGCTTCTCGAGCCTGCGGACCGCCTCACGGATCTCGTCGCGGCCGTTCTCCGAGAATTGAGTGAAGCGGACGTACCCGATGCCGTCGGTCAGCATGAACGCATACGGCACCGCCGAGAGCGAGATCGGCTGGCGCTCGACCGTCACGACGAGCGGCTCGTCGAGACCTTCGCGCGCGATCGAGAGCGTCACCTCGCTGCCCCGCGGGCCTCGCAGTTCCTGCACTGCCTTCTCCTCCGTCCAGCCGCGGGTCGTGACGCCGTCGACTTCGACGATCCGGTCGCCCGGCAGGAGACCGGCCTTATCTGCCGGCGTCCCCTCGATGGGGGAGATGACGGTCAGGACCTGGTCGACGACGTCGATTCGGATGCCCAGGCCCTCGTAGTTCCCCTGCGTGTGGATCTGGAGATCCTCATAGTCCTTGGGGGTGAGGAGCTGGGAATACGGATCGAGGGACAGGAGCATTCCGTTGAGGGCCCGCATGTAGAGGCTGTCGGACGGGATCGAGTCCACGTACTTGTCGGACACCTGGTGGATCGTCTCGTTCAGGAGCTTGATCACCTGGTAGGGATCGTCGTCACTCGATGCCGAGAGGTCGTCGTAGATGATCCCGCCGGTCAGGACGGCCAGGAAGAACAGGAGGACGAACAGGGAGCCGATCCGCTTTCTGATCATGAGGATTCCGTCCTTGGAGTTAGGATCCGGGACGCCAACGCGTCCTGGATCCGGTCGCGGATCGCCGACTGCACCGTCTCGATCGAACCTGTACCATCCAAAACGACGAACCGTTCCGGTTCGTTCAGTGCCATCTCCCGGTAGCCGTCCCGGACACGCCGGTGGAATTGGGTTCCCGCCCGCTCGATCCGGTCCGGGGCCCGCGCCCTGGAGCGCGCGGCGGACGCCTCGACCGGAACGTCGATCAGGACCGTAAGGTCCGGAGCGAGCCCTCGGGTCACGAACGCGTTCAGCTCCGCCACCCGTCCGGGATCGAGCCCCCGACCGTAGCCCTGATACGCGACCGACGAGTCACCGTACCGGTCGAGCAGGACGACAGCGCCCGCCTCTAGCGCGGGGCGGACGATCTCCGCCACGAGCTCGGCGCGGGCCGCGAGGAACAGCGCCAGCTCCGCCTCGGCCGACAGATGCTCGGGCGCCGTCCGGAGCAGGATCTCGCGGACCGCTTCGCCGACCTCCGTGGTGCCGGGCTCGCGCGCGGTCACCACCTCGTGCCCCTCGGCTCGAAGGAACTCGGCCAGGCGCTCGATCTGGGTCGACTTCCCGCTCCCCTCGCCTCCCTCGAACGTCACCAGGAAGCCGCGGATCGGCTCGCGGAAGCGGTCACTATCCACCGTGCGGAATATCGCCGCCCCAGCGGCCAAACTCAAGCCGCGGTCCGGACCGGTGGACAGGGAAAACGAGGGGGTCTTTACTCCGTGGGGAGTGATCTGTCGACGAAGAGGAGCCACCCCTCCGGGTCCAGGACGACCCGGACCGGTCCCTCCCGAGGGAGCGGGACCTCGACGCGGCTCGCGTCCATCTCCACCACCCGGCGCTCGGATCCGTCGTCCCACCGGAGGTCGACGTCGAAGACCAGCGCGTACGGCGGACCGTCCTGGAGCTGCTCGATCCGGAGCCGCCTCTCCCCGCCTTCCCCGACGACCGACGCGGCCAGCATGGGCATCCCGGGACGAGCCACCCACTGGTCGAAGTATCGCTCCAGCGACTGCCCCGAGGCGGCCTCCATGATCCGCGCGAAGTCGGCGGTCCAGGCAGTACGGTCGCGGAGCGCCGCATAGTAGTCCCGCACCCCCTGGAAGAACGCCTCGTCGCCCACGAGCCGGCGGAGCATATGGAGGACCCAGGCCCCCTTCTCGTAGTTCATCTCGGTCAGGAGCGACTCGTACTCCCCCGGCCCTGCGCCCGGAGCGTAGATCGCGCGCGCTCCGGCGGCTTCGAATTCGCGCACGTCGTCGGCCCGCGTCCGCATCTGACGGGCGAGCTCGCCCGGCCCGCGCCCCCTCGAGCCGCCTCGGAACTCGAAGAAGACGGCGTCGAAGTATTCCGCGAACCCCTCCGAGAGCCACAGGTGGTTCCAGTCCGACTCCGTCACCGCGTCCCCGAACCACTGATGGACGGTCTCGTGGGCGACCAGGCTCGTGAGGCCCTCGCGCCCGTCCGCGTCGGCCGAGAGCGCGGCGCCGATCGCGTTCTGGGAATAGAAGATCGCGCCCGGATTCTCCATGCCGCCGAACTTCGTGGCCGACTGGACGTGGGCGAGCTTCTCGTACGGGTACGGGCCGAACAGGGAGTCGTAGAACGCGAGGATCTCGGTGGAGCGCCCGAACGCGACCTCGCCGGCGGCCGAGTCCTCGGGGAACGTCCAGTGGGAGACCTCGATCCCGTCGACCTCACCGGCTTCGGTCACCGCGAAGTCGGCGACACCGATCACCATCCCGTACACGGGAATCTCGGCGCTCTCGACCCAGCGCGTGCGCGCGCGACCCGTGCCGATCTCTGTCCGCTCCGCCAGGACTCCGTTCCCCACCACCTCCAACTCCGCCGACGCGACGACCTCGAGCTCGACCGCGGCCTTGTCGGAGGGATGGTCGACCGAGGGAAACCAGTGGTGCGCGCGGTCCGCCCAGTTGTCGGCGAAGATCGTGCGTGCCCCGTGCCGGCTCTGCCCGATGATCAGGCCGTCGGCGGGCTCGCCGTGGTACCAGACGACTGCGCGGCTTCGCGTACCGGCCGCGGTCCGGGCACGGATCGTGAGCCGATCCCCTTCGCGCCGGAAGATGGCGAGGGCGCCGTCCACCCGGACGCTGTCCACGATCATCGCGGCCCCGAGGTCGAGGCGCACCTCGTCCAGGTCGGCTACGACGGCCTGATAGAGGAGCTCCGTGCGGCCGGAGATCTCGGACCCCGTCGCCGGGATCTCGACTGCGACATCGTAATGGAGGATATCGAGCGTGGGCTGTCGCTCGTAGGAATCGGCCGGGAGGGAGGGTACGCCTCCCGCCGCAGGAGTCTGCCCCATCGCCGGCGGGGCGAGCCCGACGAGCGCCGACAGGAGCACCGCGGTGCGTGCGGTTCGCCGGCGATCACGCGGCGGCGGTGTCAATCCGCGTAGTACTCCAGTCCGAGATGCGTGATCTGCTCCTCGCCCATCATATGGCGCAGCGTGTTC
>JAICNR010000199.1 GCA_025931135.1 Gemmatimonadota bacterium
GCTCGCGGCGGGCGAGATCGCCGCCGAGACGGACATCGATCCGGAAACCCACGTCGGGGTCGTCGCGACGGTGTGGATCGACGGGCGCGAGCGGATCGTCGGTCTGGCGAGCTACTTCGTGGACCCGTGGACGGAGCCGCGACGGGCGGAGATCGCGTTCACGGTGCTCGACGCCTGGCAAGGGCGGGGAATCGGTACTCTCCTCTTCGCGCACCTCGCCCGGATCGCGCGCCGCGCCGGCGTGGACGAGCTCTACACCGAGGTGCTCTCCTCGAACCGCCGCATGCTCCGGATCATCCGCCGGAGCGCGTTGCCCGCGGCGATCGATTGGAGCGGGCCCGAAGTCCGCGCCCGGGTCGATCTGGGCCGTCGGGTCTTCGCCTAGCGGCCCCGCATCCGGCGCTCGAGCCCCGCGCGCGTCATCGTCCGCACGGTGCCGTACACGTCGCGCTCCGGCCATGGCCGGTCGTGGAGGCCGAAAAGCCAACCGACATTCGCGTAGGACGACGGATCCCGCCCGTCGAGGAACCACTTGTCGTTCAGGTCGCGCGCCACGCGGAACGCGTGCTCTGGCGTCCGCGTCCAGCCGAGGATCCGCTTCCCCCAGTACATCCGCAGGTGATTGTGTAGCCAGCCGGTCCGACGCATCTCGGACATCGCCGCGTTCCACCACGGATCGTCGGTTTCGCCGGCCTCGAGCTCGGCGCGCGAGTAGAGCGCCTCGCGCGGATCGCGCGCGTGCGCGCGCAACGTCGCGCACGCCCAGTCGGGCAGTCCCGCGAAGGCGTCGTACGTCGAACGCGAGTGCCAGACGTAATTGACGGCGAGCTCCCGGCGAACGACGAGCTCCTCGAGGAACGAGTCGGCGCCGGCGCGGGCCCGCGCCGCGCGCGGACCGCGTGCCCGGGCGGCAGCCCTGCGCACCGTCAGGGCGATGGTCAGCGCGGAGATCTGGCCGAAGTGGAGGTAGGGCGAGAGGCGGGACACCGCATCGCGCCCGGGATCGCTCCGGCTCTCCGCGTAGTCGGGCAGCGCGGAGAGGAAGCGCCGGAGGCGGGCGCGGGCGCGGGAGGTCCCGCCACGGAAGTGCTCGGAGACCGGCTGCACCGAGCGATCGACGTCGAGGCGGGCGAGGACCCGATCGGGATCCGAGAGATCGAGGTCGCGTCCCCGGGGAAGCGCGACGCCCGCCGCGTCCCGTTCGAGCGGCGAGGGCGCGAGATCGACGAGGAACTCCTCCAGGCGGCGATGGATCCGGGGGCGGATCGTGCGGGCGGCCCACTCGCGCTTCCCGCTCGCGGCCGCGACCGGGACGACGACGTCCGACTCGACCTGCACGACCGCCCGTCCAGCTTCCCGCGCGACCCGCTCCCGCCATGCGCGCTGGTGCCGCAGATAGCCCAGATCGCAGACGACGAGCGACGCCCTCCGGGCGAGCGAGAGCGCGACGTCGGCGGGGTCACCCGTCCGGGCCACGAACCGGGCGCCCAACCGCTCGATCGCCCCGGCGGTCTCGGCGAGCCCCTCCAGCAGGAACCGGTAGTGGCGCAGGGTCGCTCCCGGGTAGCCGTCCGTCAGCCCGAATCCGACGACGAGAGGCTCGCCGCGCGCGTTCGCCCGCTTGATCGCGTACTCGAGCGCGTGGTTCGCCTCGGCCCGCTGGCTCTGCTGCATCCAGTAGAGGACGTAGGCGCCGGAGGCGACCGGCTCCCGGTTCAGCCAACGAACGCGCTCGGGATGGATCTTCGCGCCGGTCACGATGCCGAGGTTGGCGGTTCCATGCCGGGACCGTCAACTTCGGCCCTGTGCTGGAGTCGATCTACAAGGAGCTCATCCTCGACCACTACCGGAAGCCGCGGAACAAAGGCGCCCTGGAAGCGCCGACCGTGAGCGTCTCGATGCGGAACCCGATGTGCGGCGACGAGGTCGAGCTCATGCTCGCGGTCGAGGGGGAGCGGATCACCGACGCGCGCTTCACCGGCCAGGGCTGCTCGATCAGCCTGGCGTCGGTTTCGATGATGACCGAGACGCTCAAGGGGAAGACGCTCGACGAGGCGCTCGACCTCGAGCGGCGCTTCCTCGCGCTCATGCGGGGCGAGGAAGAGTCCCGGAAGGACCGCGCGCTCGGCGACCTGCGCTCGCTCGAGGGCGTCTCGAAGCTCCCCGTACGGATCAAGTGCGCGCTCCTCGGCTGGAACGCGCTCGACGAGGCGGTGCAGGCGATCCGGAAGAGCGGCCGCGGGGTGATGGGGGCCACGCTCGAGTTCGAGGAGCGAACCCCGCTCCCAGAAGGGTTCGATCCCGACGAGCACAAGGAGGATCTGCCGGGGTAGCCCCGGAGCGCGCGCGCCGAGCGGTGGCTTACGCTCCGAAGGTGTCGCAGGACTCCGGTTCGCCGGATTCGAGCCCGCGGCGGAGCCACTCCTGGCGCTGGGCCGAGGTGCCGTGCGTGAACGACTCCGGCTGGACCGCGCGGCCCGCGTTCCGCTGGAGACGGTCGTCGCCGATGGCGGCCGCGGCGGCGAGACCCTCTTCCACGTCGCCCGGCTCGAGGAACGTCCCGCGCTGGTGCGCGCGGTTCGCCCACATCCCCGCGTAGCAATCGGCCTGGAGCTCGAGCCGGACGGATAGCGCGTTCGCCTCCTCGCCACCGGCCTGTTGCTGCCGGCGCCGCACCTCGTCGGCCGTGCCGGCCAGGTTCTGCACATGGTGGCCGACCTCATGGCCGATCACGTACGCGGCGGCGAAGTCGCCGGCGCCCCCCATCCGCGCGAGCTCGTGGAAGAACCCCAGGTCGAGGTAGACTTTCCGATCGAGCGGGCAATAGAAGGGGCCGGTCTGAGACGACGCCGTGCCGCACCCCGATCGCACGATGTCGGTGAACAGGACC
>JAICNR010000100.1 GCA_025931135.1 Gemmatimonadota bacterium
CGACCTCGCGCGTTCCCCCGCTGTCCGCGAACAGGGCCGGCAGAAGGATCCAGCCGGCCATGATCGCGGGGCCGAAGAGCGTCCCGATGAGGAAGCCCTTCGTCCTGGCGGTCGCGAAGAACTCGCGCTTGACGATCGTCCAGGTCCTAGACAAGCGCGCCCTCCTCGATCGGTTTCGTGCCCACGCGGTCGATGAACACCTGCTGGAGCGAGGGCTCGACGACCTCGAAGCGGACGAGGCCGACGCCGGCCGTCACGAGACGCGCCAGGAGCGCCCGCGGGTCGGCCCCGTCGGCGAGCGTCAGCTCGAGCGCGTGGCCGTCCTCGCGTACGCTCGCGACCTCGGGCGCAGCGTGGACTGTTGCAACCGCCGCGGGCGTCCAGGGGTCGAGCGTCAGGCCGACGTGGCGCCCGCCGTGCTCGCGCTTGACGCGCCCGACCTCGCCCGCGACCACCGCCCGCCCGCGCGAGAGGATCGTCACGTGGTCGCAGAGCCGCTCGGCGTGCTCGATGATGTGGGTCGAGAACAGGATCGTGCGCTCGGCGCGCCGCAGCTCGCCGACGATCTCGCGCAGCGCCTGCTGGTTGATCGGATCGAGCCCGCTGAACGGCTCGTCGAGGATCACGATCTCAGGCTCGTGCACGACGGCGGCGACGAACTGGAGCTTTTGCTGCATGCCCTTAGACAGCCCCTGCACGAGGTCGTCGGCCCGGGCGGCGAGCCCGACCCGCTCGAGCCACCCGTCGATCCGCGGCCGCGACACTCTGGGGGAGATCCCCTTGAGCTCGGCCAGGAACGTCAAAACCTCTCGGACCTTCATTCGCGGATAGAGCCCTCGCTCCTCCGGCAGGTATCCGATCCGGTCGCGGACCTCGGGTCCTGGCGGTTCTCCCAGCACGAGGACGGTGCCCGAGTCCGGCTCCTGGATCCGCAGCAGGGTCCGGATCGTGGTCGTCTTCCCGCTGCCGTTGGGACCGAGCAGCGCGTACGTCGAGCCGCGCGGGACGACGAGGTCCAGCCCGTCGACCGCGACCGTGTCGCCGTACACCTTCCGGAGCCCGCGGATCTCGATGGCGGGGGTGCTCAAATCCCGGACCGCGGGGCGCGCCCTCAGGCGCGCGCGGCGGGCTCGATCGCGTACGCGCCGCCGGCGTCGGCGAACGCCCGTGCGAGCGCGGTGGCTACGTCCTCGATCGGCGGCGCGAAGAACACGTTCGGCTGCGGCCGCGGCCGGTAGGCGCCGTGGACGCCGGCGTCCGCCGCGTCGAGGAACGGGGGCCGCCGGGGGACGATCATTCCCCCGGAGACGAGCAGCGGCATGAGCTCCGGGTCGTCGGCGTGGAGCGCGACCTGGCCGTGGAGCGGCAGGTCGTAGAGCGCGCCGGCGGGAGGGCCTCCGCCCTTGGCGCGACGGATCGTGTAGCGTGGAAGCTCAGGCATGAGGGAGCGCAAGCTATCGTTTGCGGGAAACCCTCGCAAAGCGGAGATTCGACCCGTCATGAAGCGCTTCCTGGTCGTCCTGATCCTGGTCGGTGTCGTGGCGATGTTCGCCTGGGCCCTGTCCCGCGAGCAGACGCTGGCCTCGCCGCTGGTCGGACAGCCGGCGCCCGCCTTCTCGATGCCGCTCTACGCCGCCGATTCGACGGTGACGCTGGAGAAGCTTCGCGGAACGCCGGTGGTACTGAACTTCTGGGCGTCGTGGTGCCTGTCGTGCCGGGACGAGGCCCGCGTGCTCGAGGCGGGGTGGCAACGTTACGGGCCCGGTGTGGCGTTCGTCGGGATCGCGGTGAACGACGACGAAGGACCCGCGGAGGATTTCATCCGCCGCTACGGGAAGACGTATCATCTCGGCTCCGATGTGGACGGCTCCGTGGCGGTCGACTACGGCCTTTACGGAGTGCCCGAGACGTTTTTCATCGGGCGCGACGGGACGATTCTGTCCCGCCACATCGGGCCGCTGACGACGGCGGACCTCCAGCAGCGGATCGCGGAGCTGGAGACGGGCACAGTGGGCGAGTCGGGCGGCGATCCGAGCCGCGTGCAACCGCTGTCGATCGAGGGCTCGTGAGGTGCCGGCGGATCGCGATCTTGGCGCTCCTCTCGGGTGTCCTCGCGCAATCCGCTACGGCGCAGACCGCGGCCCCCGGTGGTGAGGCCAGCGTCTCCGACCCGGCGCCGGCTCCCGTCGCGCTCACGCCCGAGCAGGAGGAGCTCGCCGCGGAGATCGAGAGCATGCTCAAGTGCCCGGTTTGCCGGAGCCAGTCGGTCCGCACCTCGCGCTCGTTCATGGCCGAGGACATGAGTCGCAGGATCCGCCAGATGGTGGCGGAGGGGAAGTCGAAGGAGGAAATCCGGGAGTACTTCGTGGCGCGCTACGGGGACTACATCGTGCTCGCGCCGCGCAAAGAGGGGTTCACGTGGACGGTGTGGCTGTTGCCGTTCGCGCTGGTCCTGGGCGGAGCGGTGACGATCGTCGCCGTCGCCCGGCGCTGGCGCGGGACGGTTCCGCCACCCCCGCCGCCGGCACGCTCGTCGGCGGATACCTACATGCAGAGACTCGAACAGGAGCTCGAGGAGACCGAGTGAATACCGACACGACGACGCCCACCGCACGCCGGCCACGGCTGGGACGCCTGGCGATCGGCATCGCGCTGGTCGCAGCCGCGCTGGGGTACCTGGTGTACGCCGGGACGAAGGACAACCTGGTCTACTACTACGAGGTCGACGAGGTGCAGGCCGCCGCCGCGAGGACGGGTGGGAAGCTTCGCATCTCCGGTGACGTGGTGGAGGGATCGATCGTCCGTGACGAAGAGGCGCGCGAGATCCGCTTCTCGATCCGCCGCTCGACCATGGGCCAAGCCGCAGCGGACGAGGAAACCGCGGCGCCGACCGGCGCGTCCATTCCGGTGGCGTACGCCGGCACGGTGCCCGACATCTTCCGCGAGGGCATCCAGGTCGTGGTGGAAGGCCGGATGGGGGCCGACGGGACGTTCGAGGCCGAGACCCTGCTCGCCAAGTGCCCCTCGAAGTATCAGGAGGCGGGTCAGCTGAGTTCCGACCCCGCGCCTTCGCCCCGCTCCTGAGCGAGGCGCGTCTCCGCGTCGAGGGCCTGACCCGGATGTACGGGTCGCGCGCGGCCCTCGAGGACGTGTCGTTCTCGCTCGAGGATGGCGGGTTCCTGGTCGTGCTGGGGCCGAACGGAGCCGGCAAGACCACGCTCCTGAAGACGCTCGCCCGCCTCGTCCGCCCGAGCGCGGGCCGGGTGTGGCTGGGGGGCGAGGACTGGCTCTCGGCGCCCGCCGAGCGCCAGCGCGAGATCGGCGTCCTCTCCCACGCGACCTACCTGTACGACGGACTGACCGCGCTCGAGAACCTCCGCTTCTTCGCCACGCTGTACGGTATCCGGGCCGTCGACGCCCGGGCCCGTGAGGCGCTGGCCACGGTCGGGCTCGAGGATGCGGCGGAGCGCCGCGTAGGGCACCTTTCGCGCGGCCAGGCCCAGCGCGTCGCGATCGCGCGGGCGGTGCTCCACGATCCGCCGCTCCTTCTCCTCGACGAGCCCTACGCCGGGCTCGACCCGCGCGCGGCGAGGCGCCTCTCCGAAGCACTGGACGGGCTCCACGCGGTTGGTCGCACTGTCGTCCTCACGACCCACGATCTCGCACGCGCGCCCGTGGCCGCGACTCGCTACCTCGTCCTCGTCGAAGGCCGCGCGCGCTCGGAGGGCAAATTGCCGGCGGGCGACCTCGAGGCGGTCTACGAGCGCGCGGTTGCGGCCGCGGGGGGTTGAGCGGTGGGATGGCGGGCGGCGGGCGCGATCCTCGCGAAGGACCTCCGGCTGGAGCTGCGCCGCGTCGAGACGGTAGGCACGATGGTCGTGTTCGCGGTCCTGGTGGCCACGATGTTCGTCTTCGCCGGCGATCCGACGCCTCAGGACCTGAGGCGGTTGGGGCCGGGTGCCCTGTGGGTCAGCCTCCTGTTCGCGGGCGCGATCGGATTCGGGCGCTGGTTCGCGCAAGAGGAGCGGAACCAGGCCCTCCAGGGGCTCCTGGTATCGCCCGTCGACCGTGCGGCCCTGTTCGCGGGGAAGTGGGCGGGCGCGACCGTGTTCCTGCTGGGGATCGAGTGCGCGCTCGTGCCGGTCACGCTAACGATGTATCAGCTCGACATGCGCGGAGCGTGGGGCGAGCTGGCGCTTCTCCTCGCGACGGTGACGATCGGGTACTCCGCGCTGGGAACGTTCTTCGCGGCGGTCGCGGCGCGGACGACCGCGGGCGAGCTGTTGCTCCCGATCCTCCTCTTCCCGCTGAGCGTGCCCCTCATCCTCGCGGGGGCCGAGGGCGGCCAGGCACTCGTCGAGGGCGGCCGGATGGGAGACTATTGGAGCTGGCTCTCGCTCGCGGTCGCGTTCGATGTGATCTTCGGGACCGTATGCACGCTCGCGTTCGAGTACGTGATCGAGGAATGATCCCGTCCCCGCCGTCATGGAGGATCCGATGAGCTGGTGGCCGCGCTCGTGGCGGCAATTCTGGTCCACCCTCGACGGGCGGACCTATCACATGATGCTCGCAGCTCGGCCGTGGATCGGATGGCTCGCGGTCGGAACGATGGCGGTCGTGTTCGCACTCGTTTTCTGGTGGGTGCCGCTGGAAGCCATTCAGGGGTATCCGCAGAAGATCTTCTACATCCACGTACCGTCCGCGTGGATCATGTACGCGGCGTTCGGGGTGGTGTTCGCGTCGTCGATCCTGTATCTGTGGAAAAGGACGCCGCTGTGGGACATCTTCGCCCGCTGCGCCGCCGAGGTCGGATTCCTGTTCGTCACGCTGGCGCTCGTGACCGGAATGCTCTGGGGCAAGCCCATCTGGGGGACGTACTGGACATGGGACGCGCGCCTCACGTCGACTCTCATCCTGTGGTTCATCTATGGCGGGTATCTGCTCGTCCGGGCACTCGCCCGGCCGGACGCCGACGTGGCCCGGCTCGCGGCGGTCGTGGGGATCGTCGGATTCCTCGACGTCCCGATCATTCACCTGTCCGTTCTCTGGTGGCGGACGCTCCACCCCGAGCCCGTCGTCATGATCATCGACGATCCGGGCGGGGGGCTTCCGGCATCGATGCTGATCACGCTCCTGACTTCGCTCGTCGCCGTATCGCTGATCTTCACCTGGCTGTGGATCCAGCGCGTGTGGCAGGAGCGGACCGCGGAGAACCTGGCCTTACTCGAAGCCCTGCTCGATCGCAGGGAGCGGAGCGCCCGATGACTTGGTACCTGGCCGCGTATGCGGTGTTCTGGGCCGTCCTTTTCGGCTATCTGCTGGGAGTCGCGAGCCGGCAGCAGCGGCTGGTCGAGCGCGCCGAGGCGTTGACCCGGCGGCTGGCGGAAGGCGGTCCCGGAAGCGAGAGCAGGCCATGAGCGTCTACGCGCTCGGGCCGATCGCGCTGTGGGTGGGTCTCGGGCTCGCCGTTTACGGCGCCGTGATCGGCCACCTCGGCGGCTTCCGGCGCGACCCGCGCATGGCGGGCGCGGCCGTGGGCGCGGTGTTCGGCGTCTCGGCCTGCGTAGTCCTCGCCTATGCGCTCCTGACCGCGGCCTTCGTGACCGACCAGTTCCAGTACTCGTTCGTGGCCACGAACGCGAGCCGCGCGATGCCGGTCTGGTACAAGGCCGCCGCCGTATGGGGCGGAATGGCGGGCTCGATGCTGCTCTGGGCATTGATCCTGGCCGGGTACGCGACGGCCGCGATGATCGCTACCCGCGACCGGCTGCCGCGCCTGGCCCCGCACGCGGCGTCGGTCCTCCTGACGATCATGGCGTTCTTCCTCGTCGTCATGGTGTTCAGCTCCAAGCCGTTCGAACGGTTGGACTTCACTCCCCTGGATGGTCAGGGGCTGAACCCGCTGCTCCAGAACCACTGGATGGCCGCTCACCCGCCGAGCCTGTACCTCGGCTACGTTGGCTGGTCCGTGCCCTTCGCGTTCGCGATCGCGGCGCTGCTCACCGGGCGCTTGGGGACCGAATGGATCACCGCGATGCGCAAATGGGCGCTCGTCCCGTTCATGTTCCTGACGATCGGAAACCTGATGGGTTCCCACTGGGCGTACATCGAGCTCGGGTGGGGCGGGTACTGGGGCTGGGACCCGGTCGAGAACTCGGCCATCATGCCGTGGTTCGCCGGCACCGCTTTCCTCCACTCGATCATGATCCAAGAGAAGCGTGGGATGCTGCGCATGTGGAATATGGGGCTCATCGTCCTGACGTTCTCGCTCACCATCCTGGGGACGTTCGTCACACGAAGCGGGATCATCGAGTCCGTCCATGCGTTCGCCTCGACCAACGTGGGCGTCGTGTTCCTCACCTTCCTGACGTTCGTGATCGCAGTGTCGGTCGGGCTCATCTGGTGGCGCTCGGACATGCTCCGAACCGAGAACCGGCTCGAGTCGTTCGTGAGCCGGGAGAGCGCGTTCCTGTTCAACAACCTGCTGCTGCTGGGGATCGCGTTCGCGATCTGGTGGGGTACGTTCTTCCCGTTCATCTCCGAAGCGTTCACCGGGCAGCGGATCTCGGTCGGCCCGCCGTTCTTCAACCAGGTGAACGGGCCACTGTCGTTGGCGCTGCTGCTCATGACGGGGATCGGCCCGGTGATCGCCTGGCGCAGGGCCTCTCGCTACAACCTGGAGCGGAACTTCCGGCTGCCCGTGCTCGTCCTGCTCGTCGCCGGCGTTGCCGCGGTCGTGCTCGGCCTGCGCGCGTGGTATGCGGTGTCGGTCGTCGCGTTCGGCGCTTTCGTCGCCGCCACCGTGATCCAGGAGATGTGGCGCGGGACGCGCGCGCGCATGGCGTCGAAGGGCACGGGCCCCGCGGCCGCGCTGATCGGGCTGATCAGCCGGAACCGCCGGCGCTACGGCGGCTACATCGTCCACCTCGGCGTGCTGTTCGTATTCGCCGGCATTGCCGGCTCTATGTTCCAGCTGGAGCAGGAAGCGAGCCTGTCCCCGGGCGACGAGCTGGAGATCGGCGAATACCGCATCGAGTACCTGGGCGGGGACATCGAGCAGGGTCCGAACTACGCGGCCACGGTCGCGAACCTCACGGTCCGTGAGGAGGGCGGCAAACCCTACCGGGTGCGTCCCGAGCGCCGGTTCTATCCATCCGGTCAGGAACAGACGACGAGCGAGGTCGCGATCTGGTCGAGGATGTTCGAGGACTTCTACGCGATTCTGGAGGGTTTCGACCCCGCAACCGGGGTCGCGGACATCACGCTGATCGTCAACCCGCTGCTCCAGTGGATCTGGGTGGGCGGCGGCATCATGGTCTTCGGAACCCTGATCTCGCTCTCGAGCCCGCGGCCGAAGCCCGCTCGCGCGCGAGAGACCTCCGCCGAGACGGCCGCCGCAGCGACCGCGTGATCGGACTTCTCCTTTCGCTGGCGGGGCTGTGGATCCTGCTCGCGGCCGTGTGGGTCGCGGTGTGGCCGCTTTTCACGGCCCGAGACGCTCAGCGGACGGACGCGGACGTGGAGCGCGCGGAGCTCGAAGCCGAGAAGGCGCGCCTGCTGCAGGAGATTCACGAGCTCGACCTCGATCACGCGACCGGCAAGCTCTCCGAGGAGGACTACCGCGCGATCGAAGCCCGCCTGAAGTCCCGCGCCATCGACGTCATGCAGCGCCTCGACGCACTGCAACCAGACTCGCCATCAGGGTCGCTCAAAACGCCTCAGATTCAAGGCGCGCGACGAGGGGATTCCGAGGCGTACTGAAAAGTACGCCGCAGGAAGACACGAGGAGCGCAACGCAGGAGATGAGGCGTTTTCAGCGACCCCACCCTATAGGGGGTCGGAGGTTCGGATTATCCTATACCTCTCCCTCCCCCCCAGCGCCTCCAGCGCCTCCTCCAACGTGAGCTTCGGCGCGTCCAGATCCCCGCGCGTTTCCGGGACTGGCATCGGCTCGGGGTGGACGACCGCGGAAATCGTATCGCCGGGGGAGTCAGGGTCCAGGTCCAGCAGCCACGTGAAGCGCTTGCCGGCGAGCACGGGCTCCCGCTTGAGGAGCTCCCGGAAGTCGTCCTCGTAGACCTCGAAGACCACGCCGTCCCGCTCCGCGTCGGCATAGAAGCGGGCCACCGTCATTGGCGGCTGCGTTCGGCGATCGAAAACCTGGTAGCGCGGGGGAAGGCCGCGCAGTGAAGGCGGGCGCCGGACCATCGTCAGAGTGCGCGGCAGCATAGAGATCTCCACTGCGGGTGGGGTCGGTTGCCGGGGTTCTGAGCCGGCGCGAATATACCGTCCGATGAATCGGAGCCCATGTCGAAGGCGCGCGCTCTCACTCGCACTCCTGGCCGCGCTGCCGTCCGCCTGCGAAGCGGACCTCCACCTGGAACGCCCAGGAGACCCGCGGCGCGCGAGCGCCGACACGGTGGCGGAGGTCGCGATCCCCGCCGATACCGTCTTCCGACCGATGCCCATCGACAGCTCGGCCGCCAGCTTCGCCTGGGTGGTCGAGCGTCCCGAAGCGCGGGTCACGCGCGAGCGCTCGTTCCCGAGCGGCCCGGAAGAGGCGGCGCGACAATTCCTGCGTGCGCTCGCCCAGACCGGCTCGAGCACCAAGGGGACGATCGGGGTGGGGGCGATAGGATACGACCGGGCTTTCACCTATGTGCATCCCCGCGTGCGGCCGCGGAACGTGGAGACGTGGCGGACGAGCCTCACGGGGATCGTTCGCCCCGCCATCGTTCGTCTGGATCCCGTCGCCGGAGACTCGACGCTCGTCTTCGCGGAGCTCGTCATCCTGCGCGAGATCGACGGCCAGTCTCTGCTCGGGATCTACTACGGACACTTTCGCGCCGAGCCCGGCGACAACGGCTGGCAGCTCACGGGCGCGCGGCTCATGGCGGAGGACTGGGAGTCGCCGCTCGGCCCGAGACTGCCCGCGCGCTGGGACCGTGCCGGAGCGGCCCGCGAGTACGCGGCCGAGGACCCCGTCCACGCGCTCAACCTGGTGCGGCTCCACAGCGGCGAGTGGATTCCCCTGACCCGGCTCGTGTCGC
>JAICNR010000227.1 GCA_025931135.1 Gemmatimonadota bacterium
CACCGTGACCGAGCAACGAGAGGAGATATCCGGATGACCCGCACGACCTCACTGGAGCGCCGATCGAGTCACCCCCACGGGCGGCTCGAGCGCACGCTGATCGACGCCGAGACCCTCGAAGAGAGAGTGCGTGAGCTCGGCGCGGAGATCACGGCCGACTACGCCGACAGGGACCTCGTGCTCGTCTGCCTGCTCAAGGGCGGGATCTACTTCACGGCCGACCTCTCGCGCGCGATCGATCTCCCCGCTGCGGTCGAGTTCGTTCGCGCACGCTCATACGCCGGCACGGAATCCTCCGGGCAGGTGCAGCTGTCGTGGATCGACGGTCTCGATATCGCCGGCCGTGACGTGCTCATCGTCGAGGACATCGTCGACACGGGTCTGACTCTGATCGAGATCTGGCGCGCGCTCGAGGAAAAAGGAGCCGCGAGCCTCGCGATCTGCGCCCTCCTGTACAAGGAGAAGCGACTCGCTCACCCGTTCCCCGTGCGCTATATTGGCTTCGCCATCGAAGACGTTTTCGTGGTGGGGTACGGACTGGACTACGACGAGCGCTTCAGGAACCTTCCGCATATCGCGGTGTTCCAGCCGGAGTCGGCCCGAAGCCCGTCGCGATAGGGAAGGAGTCCGGACCCGCCATGACCGATCCGCGCAATCGCCCCCGCACGCCGCGGCGCTCGGGCGGCCCTCGCCGTCCTTCGTCCAATCGACCGCGCTTCGCCGGGCTCTCGAAGAGTCTCGCGCTGTGGCTGCTCATCATCCTTCTCCCGCTGACTATCTACCAGCTGTTCATGCCGAAGGAGCAGGCGTCGGTCGACATCAAGTACTCGGAGTTCGTCGCTCAGCTCGAAGCGGAGAACGTCTCCGGGGTGACGATCACCGATCGGCAGATCCGCGGCACGCTCGAGAAGCCCGCGCAGACGACGACGGATCAAGGCGCGCGCAGCTATGAGGAATTCCGAACGGTCCTCCCGTTCGAGGATCCCGATCTCGTGCGCTCGATGCAGGAGCGTGGCGTGTCGGTCGAGGCGCGCGAGCCACCGATCAATTGGTTCACCCAGATCGTGGCCTGGCTGCCGTGGATCCTGATCATCGGCCTCTGGATCTTCTTCATCCGTCAGATTCAGGGCGGTGGGTCGAAGGCGTTCTCGTTCGGCAAGTCGAAAGCGAAGCTGCTCTCCGCCGACGCGCCGAAGGTCACGTTCGACGACGTGGCCGGCGCCGACGAGGCCAAGGAGGAGCTCGAGGAGATCATTGAGTTCCTGCGCGACCCGAAGAAGTTCCAGCGGCTGGGGGGCCGGATCCCGAAGGGCGTCCTCTTGCTCGGCCCTCCGGGCACCGGGAAGACGCTGCTCGCTCGCGCCGTCGCCGGCGAAGCCGGTGTTCCGTTCTTCTCGATGTCGGGCTCGGACTTCGTGGAGATGTTCGTAGGCGTGGGAGCATCACGCGTGCGGGATCTCTTCGAGCAGGGCAAGGCGCACGCGCCGTGCATCATCTTCATCGACGAGATCGACGCCGTCGGCCGCCACCGCGGCGCGGGTCTCGGCGGCGGGCACGACGAGCGCGAGCAGACGCTGAACCAGCTGCTCGTCGAGATGGACGGCTTCGAGTCGAACGAAGGCGTGATCCTGATCGCGGCCACGAACCGGCCCGACGTGCTCGATCCGGCGCTCCTGCGGCCCGGCAGGTTCGATCGCCAGGTCGTCGTCGATCGTCCCGATGTTCGCGGGCGCGAGGGGATCTTCCAGGTCCACGTGCGCGACATCCCGGTGGCCGCCGATGTCGATCTCAAGGTGCTGGCCAAGGGGACGCCCGGACTTTCGGGCGCGGACATCGAGAACATCGTCAACGAGGCCGCGCTCCTCGCCGCGCGCCAGAACCATACCGAAGTCACGATGGATGACTTCGAGATGGCCAAGGACAAGGTGATGATGGGCGCCGAGCGCAAGAGCCTGGTCATCACAGAGAACGAGAAGCGCTCGATTGCGTTCCACGAAGCCGGACACGCCCTGGTGCGGATGAAGACCCCGGCAGCCGACCCGGTCCACAAGGTGACGATCATCCCGCG
>JAICNR010000190.1 GCA_025931135.1 Gemmatimonadota bacterium
CCGGGGGTAGGCTGAACCAGAAGATGGGTGCAAATTCGGGCGAGGACGCCACGGAGTGGCCGGAAAACGAAGTCGGGAACCGGAACCCCACCACGTCGCTCACAGACAGGACTCGGCAGGAGCTGTACAACCGGGCCCGTCAGCTCCGCATCCGCGGCCGCAGTCGGATGACGAAGGACGAGCTCGTGCGCGCGATCCGCACCCGCTCCTAGACCCGAAGCATGCGGGTGGAACCTGTCAGGAGGAGAGATAGCGAATGGCATCCACGATCTGGAAGGGCGTGATCCGACTCGGAGAGGAGGCCGTGCCGGTCAAGCTGCGCTCGGCGGTCACCGATCGGACGATCCGCTTCCGTCTCCTCGATGAGCCCCGCGGGGCGCCGGTGGAGCAGCGCATGGTGAACCCCGAGACTGGGAAGGCGGTCCCGTTCGAGAAAATTCGGCGCGGAGTCGAGACGGAGTCGGGCGAGATCGTGGTGCTGGAGGACAAGGAGCTCGAAAAGCTCGCGCCCGCGGAATCGCGGGATATCGAGATCGTTCGCGTCGTTCCGAGCGCGGCGATCGACCACCGCTGGTACGTCCGACCCTATTGGCTCGCGCCGGATGGCGAGCCGGAGTCGTACTTCGCGCTTGCCCAGGCCCTGGAAGAGGACGGCCGCGAGGGCGTCGCGCGGTGGACGATGCGAAAGAAGGAGTATCAGGGCGCCCTCCACCCGCGCGACGGATACCTGATGCTCGTCACGCTGCGCCACGCCAGCGAGGTCGTCTCCGCCGCGGAGCTCGAGGGCCCCACCGGTCGGGAGCTGGATCCCAGGGAGCGGAAGATGGCGGTGCAGTTGATCGAGGCACTTTCGGGAGATTTCGAGCCGGAGAGCTACGTGGACGAGTATCGGAAGCGGGTGGCCGAGCTCATCGAAGCGAAGGCGTCCGGAAAGCGGATCCGGCTCGAGCCGAAGCGGGAGCGCAAGCGCCCCGCCTCCCTCGCTGCGGCACTCGAGAAGAGCCTGGAGCGGGCCCGGAAGGAGCGCTCCGTTGCCTGAGAAAGGCGAGGAACAACTCGAAGAACAGGGCGGCGGCACGCGCCCCTTCTGGTCGGGAACGATCACGTTCGGCCTGGTCTCGGTGCCCGTGGAGCTTCTCCCCGCGAACCGCCCGCGGCGCGTTTCCCTCCGCATGCTCGCGCCCGACGGTACGCCCCTCCGCAGGGAATACTGGAGCCCCGGGGGGGAGGAGGCCGTGGAGACCAAGGAAACGATCCACGCCTACGAGCTCGAGGACGGACGATTCGTGGAGGTGACCGACGAGGAGCTGGAGGAGCTGGCACCGCGGAAGACCCGTGAGATCGACCTGCGGCTGTTCGTCGACCGCGCCGAGCTCGACCCGGTGTTCTTCGAGCGCGCCTACTTCCTGGCTCCGAGCAAGGGAGCGACCAAGCCATACCGCCTGCTCGTGGCCGCCATGGAGTCCGCGGACAAGGCGGGTATCGCGACATTCGTCATGCGCGAGCGGGAGTACCTCGTGGCGATCATCGCCGAGAACGGGGTCCTACGCGCGGAGACGATGCGTTTCGCGGACGAGATCCGATCGGCGGAGGACGCGGGCCTGCCGAAGCCGTCGAAGGTGGAGAAGAAAGCCGTTCGTCGGTTCGCCCGCGCGCTCGAGGATCTCTTCGCCGAGGAGCTGGATCCCGACGAGCTCGAGGACCGCCGGTCCCGGGCGATCGAGAAGCTCGTGCGGTCGAAGCTTGCCGCGGGCAAGGACGTAGTGACCCCCGCGATCGAGCGTGAGTCGAGTGGTGAAGGGGATCGCGGCGACCGCGCGGTGATCGACCTCATGGAGGAGCTGCGGCGGCGGATGAGGAGCGGAGCCGCCCCGTCGCCCGGCGCACCGGCCCCCGGCCGGCGTAGTTCCGTGCCCTCGGACCTCGAATCCCGCTCGAAGCAGGAGCTCTACGAGCTGGCGAAGGACCTGGCCATCGAGGGCCGCAGCCGGATGACGAAGGACGACCTCATCCGCGCCATTCGCCGGTCGGCCTGACGTTCGCCCCGTTGTCAGAGAATCCACCCTCGGGTATACTCGATCCTGGGTGTCCACGATGTGGGACAGCCGCCGTCCTCAACCGGGTTCATCGGGGACGGGTTCGGACCGGGGAACGGCGTTGCTCCAGTGCAGCGACGTTTGGCTCGCCGCTTGCATTTGGGGGAAGCCGAGGAGCCGCGCGCTCTTCAGACGGCTCCGGCGACAAGTGGATGATGACGTGATGATGGGGCCGTCATTTCCCATCGGGTTTCCTCCGGACGAAAGGGGCATTCGACATGACGGTCACTCCTCAGAGTCTCTCCGTTTGCCGATCGCTCACCGATCTCACTCCCGCGGCGCGTGAGGCGATGGCCGAGCACGCGCGCGAAATAGAGTTCCAGCCCGGCGAGCGGCTGATCCCCTTGGGGCAGCCACCGCAGCGTCTCCTGATTCTGACCGATGGGCTCGCCAAGCTGGTGGGAATCTCCCTCAGCGGTCACGAGCGGATCCTTTGCATCCATCGTTCGGGGGACATGGTCGGGCCGTCGGTCCTAATGGACAATGTGGAGAACGAGCACGAGGTCGTAGCGATGAGCCGGGTCCGGGCGCTGGCGATCAGCCGCCGCGACCTGCTGATCGTGGGCCGCACGCATCCATCCCTCCTCATGGCCCTGGCGCGTGAGGTTTCCCGCCAGCTGGTGGCCATGACCGAGCGAGTGATGACCGCCACGTCGGCCGAGGTCCCGGTACGGCTGTCCCAGCTCCTGCTCGAGTTCGCGGGCGGAGACGGCGACGACCTGGAAGCGTTCGTGCCTCTGGCTCATCCCTTGACCCACGAGTCGATGGCCCAGATCATCGGCGCGAGCCGGCCGCACACATCGACGGTGCTGCGCGACCTGGAGGGCCGCGGGGCCGTCCAGCGGCGCAGCGGCCGCGGGCTCCTCGTGCGCCCTTCGCGTCTCCGGAACATCGTCGAGTACGGGGATCTTCCCACCGACTCGGAGCCTGAGTCGCTGGCGCTGAGCGCCTGAGGGCGCTCTCGTCGATGTCATGATCGCGCCGGAGCTCCTGAGCGGAGTTCCCGCACTCGCAGAGCTCTCCGTCGCCGCGCGCGAAGATCTCGCGCGCGTGGCTCGCGAGGTGGAATTCCGCGCCGGGGAACGGATCGTTCCCCTCATCAAACCCCCACAGCGGGTCCTGTTCATCCTCGACGGGCTGGTGAAGCTCGTCGGGGTTTCCATGAACGGGGTCGAACGGATCATCTACGTCTTCCGTCCGGGAGACATCACGGGCTCACGCGTGCTTCTGGACGAGAGCCCCGAA
>JAICNR010000174.1 GCA_025931135.1 Gemmatimonadota bacterium
GAAGAGCACCTGCTGGACCGATTCACGAACGACCGCGGGAAGATCCTGCCGCGGCGGGTGTCGGGTACGTGCGCGCGTCATCAGCGTCAGCTCTCGCAGGCGGTCAAGCGCGGTCGCTTCCTGGCGCTCATCCCGTATATCCCCGATCACCAGCGATAGCATCGACCGAACCGATCGGTCGCCGATGGGGGCTGGCCGAATGGACCGTGGCGCTCGCGCTTCTGTTCGCGAGCCTGCCTGGTCCGTGGTTGACATTGGGGCTCCCGGCGGGACTCCTGTTCGCGATGCTGGACAGGCGCGTTGCGGCGCGAGCGGCGGGGGTCGTCGTGGTCGCGCTCGTGGCAGCGCTCATGATAGGCTCCACGATCGGTGGGGTGTTGCTCGGAGTGGGGGCGGGGGTGACGGTCATATCGGCGGCCGTGGTTGCGCGGGGCGACCGGCCGCTGGGGATGGACACGCTGTTGGCGCCGGCGCTCGCGACCGGTGGTCTCGCGCTGGCGGCAGTCGTCGCCATGGGTGGGGAAGCGGTAACGGGTTGGGAATCTGCGCTCGCCCAAGGCGTGGCACAGGGCGGTCGGCGGGCGGTCGAGCAGTACCGGGCGTTCGGGATGAACCCCGACTCGCTGGTCGCGCTCGAGGCTCTGACCCGGGACGTGGCGGAGGGGCTGGTCGCGGTCTGGCCCGCGCTCGCGACGCTGGCGTTGTGGCTCGGAGCCTGGTTGGGCCACCGGGTCCTTGGCCGCTGGGGCAGCGTATCGACGAACCTCGCGAGGCGGTTGGCGCCGCGGCCGTTCGAACGGTTCCGCCCGCCGGAGGCCGCGGTCTGGCCGCTGATCCTGAGCCTCGCGGGTCTCTGGGCGGATGTACCGGGGGTCCACCGCACGGCGGTGAACGTCGCCCTCGCGCTCGGTCTGGTCTACGCCCTGGCCGGCCTCGCGGTCACCTGGTGGTGGATGGGCCGACGCGGCATGGGATCCGTCGCGCGCACGGTGCTCGTGGGATTGGTGGCGGTCTTCCTCACGCCGTTCGCGGTCGGGGCGTGGGTGGCGATAGGATTGTCGGACGTGTGGCTCGGGTTCCGCGAGCGCGAGCCGAATCCCTGAGGAGGGAGTGAGCATGGCGAAGAGATCGGAAGTGATCCTGCGCGCCGAGGTCGAGAACCTCGGCCATGCGGGCGACCTGGTCGAGGTAGCGCCGGGGTACGCGCGCAACTACCTGCTGCCGCGCGGCCTGGCCTACGTCGCCACCGAAGCGAACAAGCACCGCGTCGCACAAGAGAAGAAGAAGTACGAGGAGAAGCTCGAGCATGAGCGAGCCGAAGCGATCGCCCTGGCAGCGCGCCTGGAGGGGCTCGTTCTCGAATTCCGCGCGATGGCTGGCGAAGAGGACCAGCTCTACGGGTCGATCTCGGTGGCCGACATCAGCGATCGCCTCGAGGCGTTGGGCTTCGAGATCGAGCGCTCGCGGGTCAAGCTGGATCAGCCGATCAAGGCGCTGGGGGAGTTCGAGGTCCCGCTGCGGCTGCATCCTCATGTGACGCAGCCGATCCGGGTGCGGGTGGACCGGGAAGAGGGTTGAGCCGGCCCGCTCGACGGACCCGCGCCGCCACCGACGCCCGGCGAGTACGGGAGCTGGCGGTCGCGTCGGCGGAGGAGGCTGTGGAGCGCAAGGGTGTCGACGTGCTCCTGCTCGACCTTCGCGGCCTCACCTCGGCCACCGACTGGTTCGTGATCGCGACCGGCGAGAGCGATATCCAGGTGCGGTCGATCGCCGAGCGCGTGGAGGAACGCCTGGCTCGGGATTTCGACGCCCGGCCCTGGCACATCGAAGGACTCAAGCGTACCCATTGGGTGCTGCTCGACTACGTGGATTTCGTGGTCCACGTCTTCCACCGCGAAGCGCGCGCGTTCTACGATCTGGAGCGGCTATGGGCGGACGCGCCGGTCGAGCGGTTCGGCACGGATGATGCGGTTTAAACCGCAGCCGGAGCGTCATGTTTGAACGTCGGGAGGCTGCGGGCGCCGTTGACCCCGCTTCCATGCCGATGGATACTGTTGCCTGATGCCCGGCCCCCGGCCGGGCGAATTCGTCAGGAGGGATCGCTACGCGACGCATTGCCCTCGCCTTCGCCGCACTTTCCGGTCTCGTCCTCGCCGTCCCCGCACACGCTCAGTTCGGTAAGAACAAGGTCCAGTACGACGAATTCGACTTCAAAGTCCTCCAGACCGAGCACTTCGACATCCATTACTATCCGGAGGAAGAGGCCGCGGTCATGGACGCGGCCCGCATGGCCGAGCGCGCGTATGCCCGGCTCTCGAAGGTCTTCCGCCACGACTGGGAACGCCGCAAGCCGCTGATCCTCTACGCCTCGCAGTCGGACTTCCAGCAGACGAACATCTTCCAGTTTCAGATCTCTGAGGGAACCGCCGGCATTACCGAGCGGTTGCGCGACCGCATCGTGCTGTTCTTCCCGAGCGCCTACCCTGAGTTCGAGCACACGCTGACGCACGAGCTCGTGCACGCCTTCCAGATCGACATCATGCGTCAGGGTGCGCTATCGCAGGGCTCGAATCCCTTCGCGTTCCGGCCGCCGCTGTGGTTCATGGAGGGAATGGCCGAGTATCTGACCACGGGAGAGATCGATCCACTGACGGCGATGTGGCTGCGCGACGGATCGCTCTCCGGCTATCTGACGACGATCGACCAGCTGTCGCGCGTGGGAGACATCCGCGTATACCGCTTCGGGCAAGCCCTGTGGTACTACATCGGAACGAAGTACGGCGACGAGAAGATCGGCGAGATCATGCAGAAAGCGCCGCTGATCGGCATCCGCGAAGCGTTCCGCGCATCCCTGAACGTCGACATCGACGAGCTTTCGGATGACTGGTTGGACGCCGTCCGCCTCACCTACCTGCCGCAGGTCGGGCAATACCGGCACGCCGAGGAGTTCGGGACCCGGCTGACGCACCACGTCCGGGAGGGAGCCAGCATCAATCTCGCGCCGGCGCTCTCGCCCGACGGCCGCGAGGTCGCATTCGTGAGCGACCGGGACTACTTCAACGACATCTACGTCGCGGACGCGGAAACCGGCGACGACGTGGACAAGCTGCTCAAGGGCGAGCGCACTGCGTCTTTCGAAAGCCTGCGATTTCTGCGCGTCGGGCTCTCCTTCTCTCCCGACGGACAATACCTCGCGTTCTCCAGCAAGGTTGGAGAGCAGGACGCGATCTACATCATGCGTGTCCGGGACGAGGACGTCGTTGCTTCGCTGCGCTTCGGGATGGAGGGGGTCGAGACGCCGTCCTGGTCTCCCGACGGATCGCGGCTCGTGTTCACCGGTCTCGAGGGCGGAGTCAGCGATCTGTATGTGATCAACCGCGACGGCAGCGGGCTGGAGCGTTTGACGAACGACCGTTTCGCGCAGCGCGACCCGGTGTGGTCCCCGGACGGCTCCCGAATCGCGTTCACCACGGACTTCGGAGCGGGGACGAACTTCGAGCTCCTCTCGTACGACGATTACCAGATCGGCTTGTTCGACATCGCGACGAGCGAGGTCACGTATCTGCCGGAGCAGGCGGGCAAGAACATCAACCCGCAGTGGGGGCCCGGTGGGCGTACGATCGCTTTCGTGAGCGACCGAACCGGTATCCCGAACGTGTTCCTGTACGACTTCGAGAGGGAAGCCAGCTACCAGATCACGGATCTCCTGACCGGAGTGAGCGGCATCATAGAGTCGAGCCCGGCCCTGGCCTGGTCGCGGGACGGAAACCGTATGGTGTTCAGCGCCTTCAGCGACGGCGGATGGGACCTGTTCCGTCTGGATGATCCGCTGTCGCTCGCTCGCGAGCCCTACCGGCCGCGGGAGCGCGCGGAGTACGACCTGGCGGCGGACGCGTTTGCGCGGCCGTCGGCGTCGGGCAGCGATGCGGTGCCGGCGCGCGAGATCGGAGCCGGGACGGTACCCTCGCGGCAGGGGGCGGAGCCCGACTCGATCGCCGAAGTGGCCGCCGGCTCGGCCCAACCGGACGCCATTTCGTACTACCTGGGGGAGCGGGAGCCACCCCGGCGTGCCGAGGTCACCGTCGCCGCGCAACTGAGGATGCCGAGCTTCCAGGAGCCGGTGGATATAGCCACTCTCCTGGCCGATCCAACGGTCGGCCTGCCGCGGGACACCAGCGGCTTCGAGAAGCGCGACTACCGGGTGAAGTTCCAGCCGGACATCGTGGGGCAGCCGGAGGTGGGGTTCGTGTCCGGGGTGGGGGCGTTCGGCGCGTCGCAACTCGCGTTCAGC
>JAICNR010000111.1 GCA_025931135.1 Gemmatimonadota bacterium
CACTCCCGGGTCGACGTCGCCGAGCCCGGCGAGGAGCCCCTCGACTGCGTCCTCCTCTGCGTCGAACCCGGCGAGGGCTCGGACGATGGCGTGGCGGACGCGTGGCTCGGCTTCGACCCGGAGCCCAGCCACGAGACCCGCGGCCGCGCGGCCGTCGTCCCGATCCGCGAGTGCCCACGCCGCGCTCTCCCGGATCTCCGCCTCAGGATCTTCGAGTAGCCGGACGAGCGCGGGAACCGCGATGTTCCCGTCTGCGCCACCTTTCGCGAGTCCGCCGATCGCCATTCCACGGGTGTGCTTGTCCGGATCTCCCTCCGCGACGTGGGCCAGCGCGCGCGCGGCATCCGGACCCTCGACGTCGACCAGTGCCGAGACCGCTACCGATCGAACACCCATCTCGGGATCGGAGAGAAGCGGGACGAGGGCGGGCACGATCCCGTCGCCCCCGATCTCCTCGAGCCCCAGGATCGCGAGCTCCCGGACGTAGGGATCGGGATCGCCGAGGAGTCGCGCGATCGGCGCGAACGCGCGTGGGTCGCCGATCTTCCCGAGCGCGCGGGCGGCCACGCCGCGGACCTCGGGCTCCGGGTCCGACAGTCGGGCGAGGAGCGGGTCGTAGGCGGCTTCCGCAGCGAGCGCCCCCAGGCCCCAGGCGGCTGCCTCACGGGCGGCGGGATCGGGGCTCGCCAGCTCCGCGATCAGCTCCGCCGTCCGGCGCGCCTCGGCGGTCTCGCCCCACACGCGAACGGCCGCCAGCGGCACGAGAAACGCCGCCACGACGATGGCCAGGAGCCGCGCTGTTCGCGGCTCGAGCCGCAGGCTTCGGGAGCCGGATGCGAGAATCGTTTCGACGCGATCGCGAAGGGTCGACTGACGCGCCATCGCGATCGCCGCCCGGGCGGTCGACGTTTCCTCGCCGGGCGAAAGCCCGCGTGCGAACTCGACCAGGATCGAGGCGTATACGGTGGGACCGACGCCGTCCAGGAGAACGATGTCGTCGCACGCCCGCTCCTGCTCGACACGCAGTCTCCGGCGACAGGCCCACTGGAGCGGATGGAACCACCAGAGCGCGGACGCGAGGACCGCGACCCCCGAAGACAGGCAGTCCAGCCGGCGCACGTGCGCGATCTCGTGGAGGAGCACGATCCGGATCCGGTCCGCCCCCCACTCCCACGCATCGAGCGGCAGGACGACGACAGGTCGGAGAAGCCCCCACGTCACGGGCACGGTCAGCCGGTCGCTGAAGAGGACCTGAACGGAGCGCCGGACGCCCAGCCGCTCCGCGACCCGCATTCCGACGCGGGCGTGGATCCCGTCCGGCGCCTCCACCGCCTCTCGCAGGAGCGATCGCGTCCGTGACACGTCGAGCGCGAAGCGGCCGAGGACGCAGAGCGCGCCCACCGCCCACGCCACGAGGAGCCCCGCGAGCCAGGGTCGATCCGTGTCGCGGCTCGGGAGCGTCATGACGAGCGACGCCTGCCGAGCCTGGAGGTCCGGGGCCGCGCTCGTCGCGGCCGGCGACCCGGCGGGCACGTGCCCATTCGGCGCGGGATCGGACTCCACGGCCGCCGGGATGTCGATCCCTTCCGGCTGGGAAGCTCGCGTGTCGGCGGATCCTCCCGGCGCGGGAGCTTCGTTCTCCGCCTGGAAGAGCGGCACGTTCCAGCCGGGCAGCACGAATGTCAGGATCGGGAGCGCTGCGGCAGCGACGGTCGTCGCCACCAGCGCCCCGTGCCGGATGGCCGCGGAGCGACCGCGGAGCGCGCGCGCCGCCGCGAGCCCCACCGCGAGGATCAGCGTGCCCTTCACCACGATCCCGAGGACCAGCCACGCCGTCATCGGCCTTCCTTGCTGGCCGCACGCTCGATCCGGGCGGAGATCTCCTCGATCTCTTCGGGGGTCAGCTGCTCGGACGACATGTCGAGGAGAGCGAGGATCGCGCGCGACGGCTTGCCATCGAAGAACGTGCGGGTCAGATGTCGCGCCGCCTGCCGGCGGGCGCGCGCGGCCGGGACGGTCGGCGTGTAGACGTTCCTGCTCCCCTCCTTGCGATGCGTCACCCAGCCTTTCCTTTCGAGGATCCCGAGCGTGACCCGCACGGAGTCCGGAGAGGGCTCGCCCGGCATCGCCCGCGTGACCTCGGAAACCCCTCCCTCGGCGAGACGGTAGAGGGCGTCCATGATCGTCCGCTCGAGTCGGCTCAGTCGGACCTGGGGTGGGGGCGTGGGCTCGGTCATCGGATGTTCGACGCGGTCCCGGCCGCGGGCGCTCAAAGTGGTGAAAAACTTTTTTCGATCCTACCCCGGCCGATCCACGGGTGTCAAGGGACCGGATGTCGCCGGGTGCCTGCCACCCGGGAGAGGATGAACCAGCCCCCCAGGGCGGACAGGACCGACGCCGCCAGGATCGCGAGCTTGGAGCTGGCGAGGAGCGCCGCGTCCGGGAACGCGAGGTTCGCGATGAAGAGCGACATCGTGAAGCCGATCCCGCCGAGCCAGGCGGTGGCCCACACCTCGCGCCAGTCGACGTCCTGCGGCAGCTCCGCTAGGCGCAATCGGACGGCGAGCCAGGCGAAGAGCGTGATCCCGACCTGCTTTCCTATCACGAGCCCGAGGACGATCCCCAGCGTCAGCGAGCCGGCCCAGACCTGCGACTCCCCGCCGACCACCCGCACTCCGGCGTTCGCCAGGGCGAAGAGCGGAAGGATCGCGTAGGTGACCCACGGATGGAGCCCGTGCTCGAAGCGCGTGAGGGGCGCCAGGACCTGCTCGGTGTCCTGCTCGAGACCGTGGATCGCCTCTTCCTGTGCCGGATTCGTCAGGCGCGCGGAGCGGAACTCGCTACCCGCTTCGAACTCCTCGAGACGATGGCGCGCGCGATTCAGGAACTCACGGGCGTCGATCCGCCGGCGCGCCGGGATCGTCATCGCGACCAGCACGCCAGCGACGGTGGCGTGGATGCCCGAATGGAGGAACGCGAGCCAGACCATGAGCGCCGGAATCGCGTAGAAGATCGGACTGCGGACCTGGAACCGGTTGAAGGCCGCCAGCAGGAGCAGGAAGATCCCCGCGGTCCCGAGCCAGCCCCAGGCCACGCCGTGCGAGTAGAACACGGCGATCACCAGGATGGCGCCCAGGTCGTCGACGATCGCGAGGGCGGTGAGGAACACTTTGAGCGCCCCCGGCATCCGCGGGCCGAGCGAGGACATCACGGCCAGCGCGAACGCGATGTCGGTCGCCATCGGGATGCCCCATCCGGGCGACGCGGCGGTTCCCGCGTTGAACGCCGCATAGATCGCGGCCGGCACGAGCATCCCACCGACCGCCGCCACCATGGGCAGGGCCGCGCGACGCGGGGACGCCAGCTCGCCCGCGATCAGCTCGCGCTTGATCTCGAGGCCGACGACGAAGAAGAAGACGGCCATCAGGCCGTCGTTGATGAGGTGGAGCACGGAGAGGGACAGCTCGTATCCCTCCGCGCCGACCTCCACATGGAACGACCACAGCCGATCGTACGACTCCCACCACGGGGAGTTCGCCCACGCGAACGCGAGGATCGTGGCGGCGAGGAGAAGCAGGCTTCCGGCCGCCTCGCGGCGGGCGAACTCGCGGAAGAATCCAAGCGGCGAGGGCAGACGATCGGGGGAGACGCGCGACATGGCCGCGCAACCTAGTCCCGGCTATCCTCCGCGTCATGTGCAGGAACATTAGGACGCTGTACAACTTCGAGCCGCCGGCGACGGACGCCGAGATCCAGGCCTCCGCGCTGCAGTACGTGCGCAAGGTGAGCGGATTCACGCGACCGTCGAAGGTGAACCAGGCGGCTTTTGACCGGGCGGTCGTGGAGATCGCACGCGTCACGCGCGAGCTTGTCGATTCACTGGAGACGCGCGCTCCCGCGCGCGACCGCGAGATCGAGTCGGAGCGAGCCCGCGCGCGTGGGGTCGCGCGTCGCCAGGCCTCGGAGCCCGCGGCCTGACGGCGGGCGCTCGGGAAGCGCCCGACCGTTACCCGGCAGCCACCCGATCGAGCGCGGTCTCGAGCCGCGAACGCGCCTCTTGGGCCACGTCCCAGAGCGCCTCGTTCCCGGTCATGTCGATCATCGGCACCGGGTCCATCGCCTCGACGACCGTGACTCCCGCCGCCTCGTCTCTGCGCACCACGACGTTGCACGGCAGGAGGAGCCCGATGTCCGGCTCGGCCTGGAGCGCGCGATGCGCCAGCGACGGGTTGCAGGCTCCCAGGATCACGTAGGGGGGCATGTCGACGTCGAGCTTCCGCTTCAGCGTCTCACGCACGTCGATCTCGGTGAGGACGCCGAATCCCTGCGCGAGGAGCTCCTCCCGGATCATCCGGTCGGCCGCCTCGTAGGACAGATCCACTTCGCGCTTGAGCGCGTACCCGGTGGTCCGTGACTCGCACATGATGCCTTCCTTTCGGACTGGCGTTCGGGTTCCTCTCCACCCTAGCCCGGCCGCGCCGGCGCGTCTGTCGGGCGCATGACCCGCCGCGCCGTGGGGGATTACCTTTCCTCCACCCGTCGGCCCTCCCCCCAATCCACCGAGGAATCCACCCGTGCTTCCGGTCGCGCTCCGCTCCCTCCGCCATCGGAACTTCCGCCTGTTCGCGGGCGGCCAGATCGTCTCGCTGACGGGCACCTGGGTGCAGCTCGTCGCTCAGTCCTGGCTTGTCTATCGGCTGACAGGGCGGGCCACTCTTTTGGGTCTCGTGGGGTTCGCGGGGCAGATCCCGATCTTCCTGCTGGCACCGCTCGGCGGCGCTCTCGCCGACCGGTTCGAGCGCCGGCGGATCCTGGTCGTGACCCAGACGATCGCCATGCTGCTCGCCTTCCTGCTGGCCGGGCTGACGCTGGGCGGGATCGTCCACGAATGGCACATCGTCGCGCTCGCCGCCGCCACGGGGATCGTCAACGCGTTCGACATTCCGACCCGCCAGTCGTTCCTCGTCGAGATGGTGGGCCGCGAGGATCTGATCAACGCGATCGGGTTGAACTCCTCCCTCTTCAACGGCGCGCGGATGGCGGGACCCGCCGTGGCGGGCCTCATGGTCGCGACGATCGGGGAGGGATGGTGCTTCCTGATCAACGGCATGACGTTCGCGGCCGTGATCGTCGCGCTCCTGTCGATTCGCGTCGCACCGTTTCGGCCCCCCACCTCCGAGGCCTCGACCCTGACCCGGATCCGTGAGGGATTCGCGTTCTCGGCGCGCGAGCGGCCGGTGCGGGCGCTGCTCCTGATGCTCGCGGTCCTGAGCCTCACCGGAATGCCGTTCATGGTCCTGATGCCGGTCTTCGCGGATCGCGTGCTGGGAGGCGGGCCAGCCGGGTACGGGATTCTGATGAGCGCGTCCGGGCTCGGCGCGCTCGCCGGCGCGATCACGCTCGCCTCGCGGCGGGACGTGAAAGGTCTGGGCGGCTGGGTCGCCCGCGCGGCGATGGCCTTCGGCGCGCTCCTGGTAGCCTTCTCACTCTCCCGGTCGTTCCCGGTCTCCGTGCTCATCCTGTTGCCGATCGGCTTTTCCATGATGGTCCAGATCTCGTCCTCGAATACGCTGATCCAGACTATGGTTCCCGACGAGCTTCGTGGCCGCGTGATGGCGGTCTATTCGATGATGTTCATGGGAATGGCGCCCGCGGGCTCGCTCCTCGCCGGCTGGGCGGCGGACCGGATCGGTGCTCCGTCGACCGTGACGATCGGCGGCGCTGTGTGCATGGCCGCGGCGGCGATCTTCCGCTGGAGCCTTCCCCGGCTCCGCGCCGAAGCGCAGCGCCTGATCGTGGCCCAGCAGATGGTGGGCGGAGAGCCGCCCACCGGCTTCAGCGGGATCCGATGACGGCACGCCCCGTCGTTCTTCTGATCGCGGCCGCCGGGATCGCCGCCGCCCCGGCACGGGCCCAGCCACCCGTGCGTCCGACGGCCGACTGGCGAACGCTCGAGACAGAGCACTTCGTCGTCCACTATCCGATCGAGATGGCGGAGTGGACCGGCCTCATGGCGCGACGACTCGAGGCGATCCACGCCTCGGTGAACACGGAGGTCGGCTTCGAGCCCGAGCGACGGACGACCGTCCTCGTCGACGACCCGAACGGTCAGTCCAACGGGACGTCGTTCGGCCCCGTGATCTACCTGTATCCGACTCCCCCAGACCCCGGGTCGTCGATCGGCGAGAACGGCGGATGGGGAGAGCTCCTCGCCGTGCACGAGTACGTGCACACAGCGCACGTCTCCCGCCCCTCGCGAAACCCCTGGGACCGCTTCCTCTACGGGTTGGTCCCGTTCCCGGTGCATCCGATCGCGGCGCGCACGCCGCTCTGGGTGCTGGAAGGATACGCCACCCATCTCGAAGGACAGCTCACCGGGAGGGGCCGGCCTCACGGAGTCTGGCGGCCGACCGTCCTCCGGCAGTGGGCGCTTGAGGGAAAGCTCCCGCCCTACGCGTCGCTGAGTCGGAGAGACGGTTACTGGGAGGGGGCGATGGCGTACCTGGTGGGTTCCGCCTACTTGGAATGGCTCGTCGCGCGGAGCGGAGAAGAGTCATTGCGGGACCTGTGGGCGCGGATGACCGCCCGCCGCCGGCGCACGTTCGACGAGGCCTTCACCGGTGTCTTCGGCGGCCCGCCGTCGGAGCTGTACGGGGAGTTCACTGTGGACGTGACCGCGAAGGCGCTCGCGGCGCGGGATCGGATCGCCTCGGCCGGGATCGCGGCCGGCGAGCGATTCCAGCGGCTCGAGGGGTTCGCGGACGATCCGGCGGCCTCGCCGGACGGCGAGCTTCTCGCGATCACGCTGGAGCCCCAGAACCGGCCCCCGCGGATCGTCGTGTGGTCGACCGCGCCCGACTCCGCCGCGGCCCGCCGGGAGCGTGAACAGCGGGAGCAGATGCTGGCCGCGGACCCCGCGGACGTGCCGCCGGTCGACTGGCGACCCCGACCGCGGGAGCCGCTCGCGACCCTCCGGCCCGTGGGCGGACGGGGTCACCGTGCGCCGCGCTTCCTGCCGGACGGAGAGCGGCTTCTCGTCGTCCGCTCCGAAGGGTTGGGCGACGGACGAACGCGGCCGGACCTGTTCGAGTGGACGTGGCGGACAGGAGCGCTGCGCCGGATCACCCACGGAACCGGAATCCGCTCCGCCGACCCGACGCCCGACGGCCGGAGCGCGATCGGCGTGCGCTGCGAGAACGGGATCTGCGACCTCGTCCGGATCGACCTCGCGACCGGGCGCGTCGACGCGCTCGCGCCGGCCACGCCGGCGTCTCCGTTCCAGCGCCCGCGCGTCTCGCCGGACGGAACCCGCGTAGCCGCGGGCGTTCAGCGCGGCGACCGGTGGGGAATCGCGCTCGTCGACCTCGCGAGCGGCGCGGTCCGGGACGCGGGGCCCGCCGACGGCGCGAGCCGGTTCGACCCCGCGTGGCTTCCCGGCGGCGACGCGATCGTCGCGGTTTCGGACGCGGGCGGCGTGTTCGACCTCGAGCGGATCGACCTCACCGCGGAAACCGCGCGACCGCTCACGCGCGTGATCGGGGCCGCGGTCTCGCCGGAGCCGGATCCGGTGGGCGGAGTCTGGTTCCTGACCTTCCAGAGCCGCGGTCACGACGTCCACCGGCTGGAGACGACCGAGCCGCTCGGCGCCGGAGGGGAGCTCGACCCCGCGCTCGCGCCGGTCTCGCCGTCGACCGCCGGGAACGCTCGCGCGCTCGCGGAAGAGCCGCTTCCCGCTTCGCGCGCCTACGGGGTCGGGCCGAGGAGCTGGACGCTCCTGCCTCGCGGCTCGCTCGCCCCCGCCGGGCTCGCCGGCGGCGTGACGCTGGCGAGCGCGGATCCGGTCGGGCGGCTCGTCTGGACACTCGATGGCCTCGCGGCAACCGAGGGCGCGTGGCGAGGCGGGAGGGCGAGCGCCGCCTGGCGCCGGTATCGGCCAGGTCTGACGGCGACCGCGTTCGCCGCCCGCCAGGAGCCTTCGGAGCAGTACGCTGTGCGGCCCGAGGGGCTGGACGCCGATTATGCGGGGGGGGCGGTGGGCGTCCTGGTGGAGCGGAACTTCCCGTCGCGGGTGGAACGGGTCGCGGCCGGCGGCTCGATGGGCCGGCTCGAGGTCGACGACGGCCCGGACGGGACGCGCCAGTTGGCCTGGGCGGAAGCCGGTTACGGGGCATTCGCGACCCCCGGTCGGTGGCGGCTCTCGGGATCCGTGGAGCTGGAAGCGGCCGCGGGTTCGACGGCCGAGGAGTCGTGGTCCCGCGGCACGGCGCGGGTTTCGCTCGGCGCGGGAACCGAGGCGGCGCAGGTTCGCGTCACCACGGAGTACGGCGCGACGGGTGGTGATGCAC
>JAICNR010000219.1 GCA_025931135.1 Gemmatimonadota bacterium
AGAACATGTCGGCGAGCGCCTCGATCAGGCCGGCATCCCCGGCCGCGGCGGCGAACGCCCGGTCCGCCGTCAGGATCTCGTCGGCGACGTCGGCGGGGGTCTGCGCCCCGAGGTGATCTGTAACGAATCCCCCGCCGAGGAGCACGCCGAGCGCCGGTATGGACAGGAAGCGGAGGAAGCCGAGACGCGTCATCCTGTCCGCCTAAACGGGATGGCGCAGCTCCGCGTTCAATCAATTCGGCGGGGCATCCGCGGCGGGCCGCCGCGCCAGGATCACGCTGATGTCGCCGTTTCTCTCGAGAAACGCATCGCTGACCTCCTCGAGGGACAGCGTGTTGCCGTGCCGACGAGCGGCCCCGCGCAGGTCCTCTTCGCCGATCGAGGATTTTCGCATCTCGCTCCATAGAATCTCGCCTTCGCGGACGAGCCGGCGGGGGCTGCCTTTGACGACCTTGGCGAACCCGTCCCAGCGAAATCCCAGCGATGCGAAACCGCGGTGCGCGAGAACCAGCGCGAACGAGGCGGCGATGGAAGGGAGGAACGGGGCGCTGCCTGATATCGCACGGCTCAGGATCGACCCGATGATGATCGCCATGAGAAAATCGAACGCGGCGATGCCACCGAGGAAACGCTTGTCTCCCACGTGCACCATGGCAATCCCCAGCGGGTAGACGATCAGCGCCCTCACCGTCATCTGGAGGACGTTCAGATCCTCCTGGCCGATCCCCAGCAGGTAGATCAGCCCCTCCTTCATCTCCGCCACGGCTCCTCCTTGGCCGCAGGTTCCCGAGACCGCTTGCTAGGTCTCCATCTCCTGTCGCATCGCTTTCGTCAACGCTTGCCGCGCCTTTCCGATGTCCGCCCACGGGTCGGGCTCCGCGAGTCGCTCCGCCATCGTCCGCACGGTCCATAGCGGCGTCTCGGTATGGTCGACGAGCTCCTCCCACGCGAGCGGGACGGCCACCGGCGCCCCGGGTCGCGCCCGCGTGGAGTAGGGGGCGATCGCGGTCGCGTTGCGGTCGTTCCTGAGGTAGTCGATGTAGAGCCGGCCCTCGCGGTACTTCTTGGGGAGCTTGCTCGTGTACTCGTCGGGCCGCTCGGCGGCGAGCCGCTCGGCCACGGCGCGCGAGAACGCCTTGACCTCCTCCCACCCCGTGCGCCGCTCGATCGGCACCACGACGTGCAGCCCCTTTCCTCCCGTCGACTTGAGCCAGCTCTCGAGACCGACGTCCGCGAGCAGGTCGCGAAGCGCCACCGCCGCCAGCGCGACCCGCGGCCAGACGACGCCGGGCCCGGGATCGATGTCGAAGATCATGCGGTCGGGATTGTCGAGCCGATCGACGCGCGAGCCCCACACATGGACCTCGAGGACGCTGGCCTGCGCGAGGCCGACCAGCGCGGCTTCCCCGCCGACCGTCATGTACGTGACGTCCTCGCCGTCGACGACGAGGTCGAAGCGGGGGACGACGTCGGGGATCGAGACGTGGGACTGCTTCTGGAAGAAGCACTGGCCCTCGCGACCGTCGGGGCAGCGGAGGAGCGTCAACGGACGCCTGGCGATCTCCGGGAGCGCGCGCTCGGAGACCGCCATCCAATGCTCTGCGAGCTCCTGCTTCGTGAGCTCCTCCTCGGGCCAGAGGACGCGCTCGGGGTGCGTCAACCGCACGCCCGCGACCACCGGGTTCGCGGCCTTCGCGCGCGGGGTCTCGTTCGACGTCTTGCGACCGGACGCGCTCGTCTTCGGGAGCGCGCTGGGAAGCTCGCGCACGACGTCGGAGGGTTTCTTGTCCGCGCGCAGCCCCTGGAACGACGGGTGGCGGATCTTGCCGTCGGGCGTCCACTCGGTGAACTCGACCTCCGCCACGAGCCGCGGCTCGAGCCAGTGGATGCCTCGGCCCTCCGCGCCCCGCGGGGGATCGGAGATCGACGGGCTCTTGCGCTCGAGCTTCGCCATTTGGGTCCGCAGCGCGCGCAGGTCGTCGTCCGTGAATCCCGTTCCCACCTTTCCCGTATAGCGAAGCACGCCGTCTTCGTGGACGGCGAGAACGAGCGCGCCGAACCCGGTGCGCGCACCTTGCGGATCGGTGAACCCGACCACGACGAACTCCTGCCTGAGCGTGCACTTCACCTTGAGCCAGTCCTTCGTGCGGCTGG
>JAICNR010000201.1 GCA_025931135.1 Gemmatimonadota bacterium
AGCGGAATCGCCTGGGGCGGGAGGCCGACCTCCGACAGAGCACCGGCGAAACCGAAGCCGTGCAGCAATCCGAACACGAACGCCACGACCCAGGGCGTCCGCTCGGCCAGGCCACGGTGGCCCTGCCGGCTATGGACGATCTCCGCGGCGACGAAGACGATGCTCAGAGCGATGACCGCTTCGACCGGACCCTGCGACACGTGCAGGAAGCCGAGGCTCGCCCCGGCCAGCGTCAGGCTGTGGGCCGCGGTGAACGCCGTCACCGTGGTCACCAGGCGTCGCGTCCTCCCGACCAGGAGGAAGAGCGCCAGGACGAACAGCAGATGGTCGACGCCGAAGAGGATGTGCTCCACGCCGAGCCGCAGATACGTCGACGCCACCTGGAAGCGGCTGGGCGACGCCTCGACCGCGAACGAAGGCGACGACGCCGTCAAACGAACCACCTGAGTCGAGCCGTCGCTCCGCTCCACGCGCACGAGCACGTCGGTGAGCGTCGCCACGAGCCCTTCGACCTGGACGACGCCACCGTCCAATCCGCCGGCGCATGTCAGCACCGATCGCTCGTGGAAGGCATCCCGCGTCTGGAAGTGGAGAACTTCGCCGGAAGGAGCGCAGTGATCCGGAAACCGGACGTGGATGCCGAGGCGCAGATCCCCCTTCGCGGGCACCTTCCAAAGGACGTCGTAGGTCTCCGCGCTCGACTGACGAATCTGGAGGTAGCCGGGCCGCACCTCGTGCGCCCGGACAACCGCGGGCATGGAGAGCACGACCAGCAGCCCCAGGAGGAGGGAGCGCCGGATCATGGCACCGCGGCGGCGATCGCGGGAGGCTCGATCATGACCGTGTAGCGCTGGCGCAGCCTGGCGTATTCCGCCTCCAACGCCTGCTGCCGCCGCTCGCTCATCAGATCGGCCAGCACGACATCGCGGACTCTGCTCAGGGCGGGAACGCTTCCCGCGGTTCGCTCGTGGACGAGAACGAGGTGCAGGCCGTATGCGGATTCGAACGGCCCCGCCCAGCTCCCCACTTCCGTTCGTGCCACGCTTCCTCCGAGCCCGCCGCCGAACATCCGCTCGGTTTCCTCCTCGGACAGCGATTCGAACTCGAACGGCAGGAGGAACGCGTCGCCGAGCGTGTCGACGTCGATGCGCTGGCCGTCCTGTCCGTTCAACCGGGCGAGGACCGCTCTTGCGTCCGACCCCGCGGATGCTCCGCGCTTCTCGAGGTTGAAGATGATGTGCTCGAAGCTGTAGCGCGGCCCTTCTCGATACTTGTCGGCGTTCCGCTCGAGGTACGACCGAAGCTCCCGCTCCGTCGGCGGCTCCTTCATCCCCGCCAGGTCCCCGATGATGAACTCCAGCTTCTGGCGCATGCGACGCCGGACGATCGTGTCGTCGCGGTCGAGCTCCATCGCCGTGGCCTCGCGGTACAGCACTTCCTCACGGATGTGCTCCTCGATCAGGCCGTCCAGCTCCTGTCGCGTGGGTGGGCGGCCCCATGTGCGCGTGAACCCGATGACGAGCTGCTCCATCTGGCTCTGTGTGACGACGATCTCGTCGGATCCTTCGGCCCCGGAGCCTTCCATCCGCCCCGAGATGCCGAACAGCGTGGCCCCCACGATGGTGAAATGCACGAGCGGCTCGCGCAGGGCGCGTCGAAACAGCCCCTTTACGGCTACAGCGCTCACGGCGTGTACCAGATCGGCGATGTGTAGGCCCGCTCGACCGTCGTCATCGGGACCTCGGGCGGGAGCTGGATCCCGAAGTACTTGGCGTCGTAGGCCGTCCAGCGCGGCGTCGGAATCTCGAGCACGCGCGCGTAGTAGAAGGCGCGCTGCGAAGGATCGAACGCCGGATCCTGCCAGACCGTGATGAGCTCGGAGCTCCCGATTGTGTTCGTCCAGGTCGCGTTGGCCACGTCCACGGTGTTGCCGACCGAAGGAAGCTTGCCGTCCGAGCCGGGTCGCCGGTCGCCGGACCAGACCACGTCGTAGACCCGCTCTTGGGTCTCCCCCTCCGCATCGAGCCACCCCTTCACGATCTGGAGCCGATCGAGGTTGGCGCCGATCGGGTCCTTGAGCGCCGCGACCAGGAACGTCGGCGCCTGTCCCGCCGGCGCGTCGCTCAGGTCCCCGCCCATGGGCACTCCCCGCTGGTATCCCACGATGGCGGGGCTGCGCGTCCGAGCGTCCTCTGGCGCGAAGTCCCACCCGCCGAAGAAGCGGACGAACATCCGCGGCCCGGTCGTCGCGTAAGTCTCCCGGCGCTCCATGGCATCGAAGAGCGCCTCCCGCGTGTTCTCGGTCGCCCACACGCCGACGTATCCGGAGGCGGTCGTCTCCCACCCCATGATCGTCGTCCCGGTGTTCGGATTCCTGACGAAGGGATGCGACGCGCGCTGCTCACTCGGCTCGGAGCTCGAGGTCTTCCCGAAGAAATTCTCCTCCTCGACGGCGGCGAGTCCCGTGTGCGCGTCCGTCGAGCCCACCATCCCGAACTTGTAGGGGTTGATGCCGAGCTCCGCTTCGAGCCTCAGTCCGTTCCGGAGGGCCGAACGCGCGTACTCGAACTCGAGCATATCGTTCGTCTTCGGCTCGCTCAGGTCGAGGTTCCCCTTGTCCCAGGTCTCGTAGTCCGCGAACTCGTCGTTGGGCGAGAGGAAGGGGTGTGTCTCGCCGTCCCCCTTGATCTGCGTGACCTCGTAAAGCGGCTCCCAGCGCGCGCGGGTCTCGGCGTACTCCCTGTCGATCGGCCGGCCGGTGAACGATTCGATGATCGGGAACATCCGCCCGTTCGACAGGTTGCCGTTGTGCGCGATGGCCAGGACGTCTCCGCCGGTCCGCTCCTCGAACGCGGCCATCC
>JAICNR010000127.1 GCA_025931135.1 Gemmatimonadota bacterium
CGCCACACGGCGACATCTCCTTCCGCACCTCGCTCCGCGGGTTCCAGGTCGACGGCGGTCTCCTCCAGCCCCACGTCGGGGTGGAACTGGAGCGCTTGCTCGATGAGGCCTTCGGCGAGCTCGCGGGCGAGGATCTTCGGGAAACCCCCCACGTCGTAGACGTACTTCTCCGGGTAGAGCGCGGTCAGCTGTCCGCCGAGCTCGCTCAGCGCGTCGATCACGAGCGTCCGCATGTGGCGCATCCCGGCGTAGAAGACGCCGAACAGACCGGTCGGTCCGCCGCCCAGGATCGTGACGTCGAACACACCGTCGGGCGACGCGCCGGGTTTGCTCACCGCTCCGCCGTCACAGCGAGTCGAGGAGCCGGGCGAGGTTCTGGTGAAGCTGCTGCTGTCCCTGTATCCCGAGGGTCGCGGTCACTCGATGCCGGAGCCGGGTCACCCCGTCCCCCAGCACACGCTCGAGCTCGCGCGCCTTCGGCGTGAGCCAGAGTCGCTTCACCCGATGGTCGGCTCGATCCGACTCGAGCCGCACCAGCCCCGCTTGCTCGAGGCCCCGGACGATCGTGGTCATCGACGACTTCGCGAGTCCCGCCCGGAGGCCGACCTCGCTGATCGGCAAGCCGTCTTCCTCGAACAGGGGCCACAGGACCTGGCAGGTCGTCGAGGTGACCTCGGGGAACCCCGCCTGCCGGCAACCCTCGACGAGCCGGTGTCGCCAGCGATCGGCCCCTTCGGCGAGGAGGCTCCCCAGGTGGTGACGGTCCCCGTTCACCGGCTATCTGTACGGGATCGTACTATTCGGTGTCAAGGCCCTCCGCCGGTCCCTCGGGGTCGGTCCCCGCGAGCCGCCGCTCGATCGCATCGAGGATCGGACCGTTCGCCTCGGGAATCGACATCGCGCGGCACTCCGCGGGCAACGCCCACCGCGCCCAGCGGACCGGACGCGCGCTCCCCACCGGCTCACAGAGATACGCGTAGAGTGCCACACGCCGGTCGGGGTATTCGTGACACAGGGCCAACGCGAGCTCGCCCACCCGTACCGCTAGGCCCGTCTCCTCCTCGACCTCGCGAGCCAGCGCGGCAGCGTGGTCCTCCTCGGGAAGAACCTTGCCGCCGGGGAGCTCCCACCTGCCGGCCAGGACGGGATCGCCCACCCGCGGTTGCACGAGCAGCCGGCCGCGATCGTCGACGATCGCGGCGAGCACGACTTCCTGAAGCTCATGCGCCTTCGTCACGAGGCGAGAGTATGCGGCGTGCGTCCGCGCCGCCACTACAAGACGAGTCGTCGACGCACGCTATCGATGACGAGCGGGAGTTCCTATACTGAGCGTGCTGGCCTTGCGAATGTTGCGTATCCGGAAATCGACGCGAGCACGGGAGGGACGAATGCGAACAAGCTTGTTCGGAATGCTGCTCGGGTTGATCGTTTTCGCCTGCGGTGAAGCGGGCACTCCGTTCGAACCCCACAACCGGGTCCTGGACGCCCCGATCGTTGCGGCCGCGGCAATTCCGTTGACCGAGGTCCAGCATTTCTCCAATTCGTTCACGCAATTCCTCCCGTGCGCCAACGGCGGCGCGGGAGAGGACATCGACTGGACGGGTGAGCTGCAACTCGTCTTCCACTCTACGACACTACTTACGAAGGATGGAGAGTTGAAGACACTCCTGGCGGCATTCAACTCGACCGGCAGTCTCGAAGGCGTAGGGCGAACGACCGGTGACAGATATGTCGCCAAGTACAGCAGCCATGGCCCCGTGCACGAGCGGGACCTCCTGGGAAGCTCGAGATTCAATCACAATCTCGTCTTCGTCATCCAGGTGAAGAGCGCAGGCGGCGCTCTGGTCGGTATTCAGACGATTCGGGCCCACACAACGGTGAGTCCGGATGGCGAAATCGTCGTGGAGCGGTTCGACTTCCAGTTCAAGTGCCGACAGAGGTGACGTGCGCCGTCTTCAGGCCCGCCTCGCCCGGCGGTTGACCCGTACCGTGGTCGGACCTATACATCGTCCGCGGATCCTTTCGTCGACCCCTCCACGCCCAAACCAGGAAGAGTGCCGATGAAACTCACCTGCCCCCAGTGCGGGACCGTCTACGATGTCAGCCAGTATCCCGAGGGCCACACGTTCCAGTGCCAGTGCGGGCGTGAGCTCACGGTCGGCGCCCACATGCCGATCGCCGCGAGCGGCGGCGTGGCCTCACCGGGACCCTCACCGATCTCCCCTGCGCGCCCGGTCAGCGATCCCGGCCTCGAGCCGATCGTCAAGGTGCTCGTCTTCATCGCGAACCTTTGCTTCTCTCCGCTGGCCGCGATCGCTTCGGTCGTCGTCTGGCTCGTGATCAAGGAGCAGCGGCCGCGGACCGCCAAGGATCTCTGCCAGATGACGTGGATCCCGTTCCTCGTGTGGGCGGTGCTGGTGGGCCTGTACATCGCGTTCATGGGCATGGCGATCTTCAGCGGCATCATCGGGAGCGCCGGAACGACGTATTGAGGGCGGCGGCGAACGACGGGCGGCCGACGCGCGGCGGCAGGCCACCGATCCATTACCTGCCTCCGGAGCTGAGGCCGCGACTCGCGGCCTGGGTCGGCTGCCATGGGAACCCCGACCGCTGCCTCGTGGTCGGCGGCTGGCGCTCACCCGTCTGCGCGCGATGCGCGGGGATGCTGGCCGGCTACCCGCTCGCGCTCGGGGCCCTGCTCCTGCTCGGGATCCCGGGGTTCGAGCGCGCAGCGGCGGGCGCGCTCCTGCTCGTCCCCGCGGCGGTGGACGGGGGTCGGCAGATGCTGACCGCCTACCGAAGCACCTCCGCCCGCAGGCTCTCGACCGGCGTCCTCGCCGGGTTCGGCCAGTTCGAGCTCCTCGGCGGGCTCACGGGAGGGATTCTCCGGGCGCTCCACGGCTGATCTCCCCGAATCGACGCGCGAGCTCGCCGCGCCGATAGGCGAAGATCCGCTCGAGGTCCGGAGCGACGAGCCGGCGCGCCACGAGCGGCCCTCCGGGCGCCGACCAGGTGACGCGGTCGCGGCACACCGTCGCCCCATCCCGTTCCTCGAACTCGTGCTCGTGGATCCACAGGCGGTAGGGACCCAAGGTCTGGCGATCGACGAATCGCCACGGCGGGAGCCAGTGAGTGATCTCGCTCCGCCACCGGAGCGGTACGCCCCGGACCCGGAGCCGATAATCGATCCGGGCGCCGCGCCGCATTTCGATCGGCTCGCGGGTCAGGATGCGGAACTCGAGCAGGTCGGGCGTCAGCGCTTCGAGGTTCGCGGCATCCGAGAAGAACGCGAACACCTCATCCCGCGGGGCGGCGAGGACGACCTCGGACGTGAGTCGCTCCGTGCGCACGGTCCGAGGATCGTCGGCTCGCCGTCCCCGCGCAGTTACACGTGAGCCGGTAGGTGCGCGGGTTCGCTCACCCGTTCGAGCAGCTCTTCCACCGTCGTCGGCGCCTCGGGCCCCAGCTGCCGCGCGATGTCGGCGAGCGCGACGATCCCGACCAACCGTCCGTCCGAGTCCGTGACCGGGATCCGCCGGATCAGCGCGTCCTTCATGAGACGGATCGCGCGAAAGATCTCATCGTCGGCTTCGACGCTGGTCAGATTCTCCGCGCTCATGTGGTCCTCGACCGAGCAGTCCCAGTCGTGGTGCGCGGCCACGTGCCGGACGACGATGTCCCGGTCCGTGATCAGTCCCACGAGCTCCCGGTTCTTCAGGCTGCGGATCACGGGGATCATCCCCACGTCGGCGTCCCGCATCAGCGTCGCCGCGCGACTCACGGTCTCGTCGGGCAGCAGCGCCCTGGGCTCCGGGGTCATGATATCGCGGACCTTGAGAGCCTCGATCCTGCTGTGCCCGGCGGAATCCGCGTAATCGGAGTTCGTTCCGCACATCGGTCCCCCTCTCTGCGCGGCCGGCCGGGCCGCGTCTCTCCGACCATCGTATCCCGCTCCGGCCGCCGGTTCCGTCCGATCCCAACCACTCCCGAGGTGGTAAGGATCCCGCCCCTGGACGTCGGGATTTTCCCGCCCCGACGCTTGACGCCCGCCGATATTTAGATTATCATCGAATAGATTCTCATCTAACGATCGAGGTGCCAATGGACGACACGATCCACGCGCTCGCGGACCCCACCCGGCGGGAGATCCTCCGCATGCTGCGGGAGAAGGATCTCGCGGCAGGAGAGATCGCCGCGCGGTTCGACATGACCGCGCCGACGGTCTCTCACCACCTGTCGGTGCTCAAGGAGGCGGGGCTGGTTCAAGCCGAGCGCAACGGCAGGAGTGTCGTGTACTCGATCGACACGACGGTCGTCCAGGAGTTCCTGGCGGAGATGATGCGCTTCTTCGGAAAGGGAGGAAATCGATGAGCAGGCGATGGATCGGCCCCGTGCTGATCGCTCTCATGGTCGCGTTCGCGCTGGCGGTCTACGGCCAGCTGCCCGAGCAGGTCCCGACGCACTTCGGCCTCTCGGGGGAGCCCGACGACTGGACCGACCGGTTCCCGGGAGCGTTCCTGATGCCCGCGATCGCCGCCGGAATCTATCTGCTCCTCTTCGCGCTGCGGCGGATCGACCCCCGCCGTCGCCACTACGAGCGCTTCGAGGAAACGTGGTGGGTGATCCTGAACGTCCTCGCGCTCCTGTTGACCGCGATGCACGTGCTCTCGCTGGGCGTGGCGCTCGGCTGGCCGATCGACATGGGCAAGGCGATCACGGTGACGATCGGGCTTGTGTTCGTCGGGCTCGGCAACTACCTGCCCCGGCTCCGGTCGAACTGGTGGATCGGGATCCGGACCCCGTGGACGCTCGACAGCGAGACCGTGTGGCGCGAGACCCACCGGGTCGGGGGCTGGACGTTCGTCGCCGCCGGGCTCGCGCTGGTCGTCGCCGGGCTCATCATCCCCGCGGGCACACGCGAATGGGTGAGCGGCGCCGCGCTGGCGATCGGCGTCCTCGTCCCGCTCGTGTACAGCTATGTCGCTTACCGGCGTATCGGCGCTCAGGGCGAAGGCGCCGAGGCTCCGCAGGCCTAGCGCAGGAGCTGAATCCCGGCCATGAGCGTCCGCGGCAGACCGGGGCGCGCGCCGGCCGGACGCCGCGCGACGACGTAGGTCGCATCGGTAAGGTTCTCGATCCCGGCCGTGACCTTCGCCCACGGCGAGAGCGCGTAGAGGACCTGCGCGCTCCACACGCCGAACGCGTCCGTCCCCTCGCCCTCCGGAATCGGTCCCTTCCCGGCCACCGTCCGCATCGCCGACGAGCCCTGGACCAGAAGCCGCCCGTCCCACGCGCCCCGCTCGAGCCCCACGCTCACTGACAGCTGGTGCTCGGGCAGATACGGCAGCTCGTCCCCCGCCTCGACCTCGCCCCACGGCTCGAACTCGCTGACGAAGCCCGTGCGGAACTCCGCGTGCGTCCACGTCCACGCGAGCTGCACGGGAACGGCGAACGGCAAACCCGCCAGAGAGCCGGCGTCGAGATCCGCCGAGGCCTCGACTCCGGCCACATCGACGGCACCGCCGTTGAATGCCTCGCCGTCTCCGCTCGGATCGCCGCTCGAGAGCGTCGCGCGGCCCAGGATGTTGTCATAGTCACTGACGAAACCGACCAGCTGCGCGCGGAGCGGGCTCGTATCGAACTTCGCGCCGAGCTCCCAGTTCACGCTCTGCTCCGACTCGGTGTCCGGATCGGCCCCGGGCCCGGGGGGCGCGAAGCCCCGATGAACGCCGCCGAAGAACCGCACGCCGTCGCGCCATTCCCAGCTCGCCCCGACGCCGGGTATCCAGGCCGACACTTCGTTCTCCCGCTCGCTGGTCGGCTGCGTTCGCCCGGGGTCGTCGCCGGCGTAGTCGGTGCGGGTGAAATCGATCGACTCGAACCGCACACCCGGCGTCACCGTCCAGCGGCCGACCCCGATCTCGTCCAGGACGAAGAGCGACCACGCCCGCGCCCCGCTCACGCGGTTCGCCTGGCTTCCGGGCGCGCCGGCATCGGTGAGCTCCAGGACACCGTTCGCCATGCGGTACGCGTCGTCGTGCTGGAAGCGGTCCTCCTCGTCCTCGTGCCACCGGAGGCCGACCTCCACGTCGTGCGATCCCCGCTCCCCGCCGAGCATCACCCCCAGGATGGTCTGGATGCCGGTTCCGTAGTACTCGCGATTGTTCGCCCGGAGCTCGAGCGCGCCCGCGGGGCTGTCGCCGCCCGCGAGGATCGCCATCGCCTCGGGGAACTCTTCCGGGTCGTCGAGGACATCCGCGATCCCCTCGCCGAGCACGGAGTCCAGCTTGTACCAGTTGCGCCGGAACTCGTTGCGGTACGCAACGGTCGTGACGTCGACGGCGGGCGCCGGTCGCAGGTAGTGGCGCAGCTGGACCTGGCTCTGCTCGGCGTCCATGACGTCGTTCGCGGACGCGGCGTAGCGACGGAGCGGATCGGCCCCGAAGTCCGCGTCCGTGAGCCCCAGGTACGTCTCGTGGGAGATCTCGTCGTAGCGGTGGAGCTTGAGCTCGAGCTCCTGGTAGACCCTCGCGTCGGGCGCGGTCCGGACCCGGCCCTTGAGCAGGTAGTCCTGGATCTCGAAGCCCGTGTCCCCACCCGTGTCGAGTCGCTTGAAGCCGTCCGTCCTGGCCAGATACGTCTCGGCGAGCCAGCCGAAGTTCTCGGAGGAGTCGCCGACCCGGACGCGTGCCTTTCCCGTCTGCTCCGAGCCCCCCTCGAGATCCGCCTCCCACGAGAGCGTTTCGGGGATCGGGCTGGATACGAGGTTCACGGCCCCGCCGATCGTCTGCGGCCCGTAGCGGATCTGGCTCGACCCCTTCCGAACCTCGATCGCCTCCATGCGGCCGACCACCGGGAAGTAGTACGCCGCGGGGGCGGAGTAGGGCGCGGGGGCGGCGAGCACGCCGTCCTCCATCAGCGTGATCTTTGCGCTCCGGTCCGAGCCCGTGCCGCGGAGCCCGATGTTGGGCCGCAGGCCGTACCCCTCCTCTTCCGTGACGTACACTCCCGGCACGGTTCGAAGCGCCACGTGGACGTCGTCCAACAGGTTCGGGAGCGCGGCCAGGTCCTCGGCTCCGATGAGGTGCGCGGCCCCGGCGATCTCCGCCGCGCGCGCGTCGCTTCCCACGGCGCGCAGCCGGTCGAGGACGACGCGGATCTCGGGCGCGTCGACGAGCTCTGCCTCGAGCGCGATCTCGATCGTCCGCGTCTCGCCCGGGACGACCGTGACCGGTCGCCGCTCGATCACGCGACCGAGCGAGACGACCTCGAGCGTCCAGGAACCGGCGGGAAGGCCGGCGAAGCGGAACCGGCCTTCGGCG
>JAICNR010000008.1 GCA_025931135.1 Gemmatimonadota bacterium
ACGAGCGTGACCAGCGATTCCGACAGCCCCACCGCCGTGATCGCGTCCGCGCCGAGGCGCGAGACCCAGAACACGTCGGTCAGCGCGAACACCGATTCGAGCGCGGTTTCGAGGACCATCGGGATCGCGAGCAGGAGTAGAGCGCGCCCGACCGGTCCCTGGGTATAGTCCTGGGACGACCCTCTGAGGGCCTCGCGGAAGGTGGCGAACGCTCCCCCTCGCGGCGCCTCGGCGGTAGGCTGGGGGTCGGCAGGAAAGGATTCTGACATGGAAGACCTCGTGAACGCTGAACTCGACGACGACGAATGCGCGGGCGTTCACGGGAACGAAGCGAGACGCTTCTTCCGCGTGCTACTGGAAGGCTCTTCGGAGCCTCGGCGGTGCTGTCAGACGGAAGGGGTGCCGACCGTGAGCGCCCGCGCGCGGATTAGACGAAGAACCGATCCGGAACGGGATCGGCGATTCGCCGAATGAGGATGCGCAAGGCGTCAGTTCTCACGAGACTCTCCGGTCGAAACGTCGGACGGACGAGGCCGAGCATAGACGATCCCGCGCAGTCCCGTCAACCCTGTACGACCCCTGACGGCGGTGGTCTCCGGCCGACCGAATACTGCGCGAGGGCACACACCAACGAGAGGAGCGCACATGGGATCCTTGTCGGCGACCGCCTCCGGGACCCACGACCTGGGCGGCGGGCTCCTGGTCCACCGCCTGGGTTTCGGAGCGATGCGCGTCACGGGCAAAGGCGTCTGGGGACCGCCGCGCGATCGCAAGGCCGCGATCCGCCTGCTGCGGCGCGTGCCCGAGCTGGGTATCGACTTCCTCGATACGGCGGACTCGTACGGGCCGAACGTCTCCGAGGAGCTGATCGCGGAGGCGCTACACCCGTATCCACAGGGCGTCGTCGTCGCGACCAAGGGCGGCCTGGTGCGTCCGGCGCGGGACGAATGGGTCGAGGACGGCAGGCCGGAGCACCTGCGGGCGGCGCTCGAAGGGAGCCTCGCGCGCCTCCGGGTGGAGCGGATCGATCTCTACCAGCTCCACGCCCCCGATCCGGACGTCCCGTACGCGGACTCGGTGGGCGCGCTCGCCGACATGCAGGCGGAAGGCAAGATCCGGCTGCTGGGAGTGTCGAACGTGGACCTCGAGGAGCTCGAGACGGCACGCAAAATCGTGGACGTCTGCAGCGTGCAGAACCGTTACAATCTCAACGACCGTTCCTCCGACGACGTTCTCGAGCGCTGTGAAGAGCTCGGGATCGCGTTCATCCCCTGGTTTCCGCTCGATACCGGGAGCCTGGCCGACGGCAAAGGGCGATCGCGCCGAACGCTGACCCGGATCGCGCGGCGTCACCACGCGACCAACGCCCAGGTCGCGCTGGCCTGGCTGCTCGCGCGATCGCCGGTCATGCTCCCGATCCCGGGCACATCGAGCCTCGAGCACCTCGAGGAGAACGTCGGGGCGGCGGCGGTCGAGCTGTCGGAGGACGAAGTCGAAGAACTCACCGAGGAGGAAGCATGAGGATGGCGATCCTGACGCTGGCGTTGATGTCCGGCAGCGCGCTCGGAGCCTTCGCTCAGGAGTCGCGGGTGCGGCTCAATCCCTACGCGGGCTGGTACCACTTCGACGAGGGCTCGTTCGAGGAGGGCTTCGACACGTCCGAAACCGAGTCCGATCCGATTTACGGCCTCAGGCTCGGGCTCGGGACAGGGAGGTGGACGCTCGACCTGGCATACGGCCGGACGACGATCGGCGTGGAAGTGCCCGGGCTGGAGGGGACGACGATCTCGGACGACGCCACGATCCAGCTGTTCTACGCGGCGCTCAATTGGCACCTGCCGCTGACCGGGCCGCTGGATCTCTTCCTCTCGGGCGGGGGAGGCGGGATCGACACCGCGTTCGACGACGGGGGCAGCGAGACGGACGTGTTGCTGAACTACGGGCTCGGCGCCGCGATCCCGATGGGCTCGCTGCGTCTCCGCGCGGACCTCAAGGACCAGGTCGACCTGTGCAACGAGCCCGAGGAACTCGAAGCGGACTTCTTCGAGGCGTGCTTCGAAGACGATGCGCTCCACAACATCGAGCTGACTGCAGGGGTCGAGATCCCGCTGTAGCGAGGCGTGCCGGCGGGTCAGTCGGGGAGGATCTGCTCCCAGGCCGTGCCGTCCCATTCCCACACGTCGGCATACGTCTCGCCGGCGTGGAACCCACCGAACAGCACGACCCGTTGGCGCACGGGATCGTAGGCCATCTCGTGGACGTTCAGGAGCCCCGGGCCCTCGACGTCGCGCCGGGTCCAGGCGGCGCCGTCCCAGATCCAAGTGTCGTCGAAGTCCCCCGCGTCGCCGCGGCCGCCGAAGAGGACGATCTCGCCGCGCCCCGCATCGAACGTCATCCGCGACGCGAACCGGGGCGCGGGGCCGGGGGCGTCCGCGCCGATCTCCGTCCAGGCCGTACCGTCCCAGGTCCACGTGTCGGCGAGAAGCCCGTCCGCGCCCCAGCCGCCGAACAGGACGAGGACCCTCCGCCGGTCGTCCCAGACGAGGCGGTGGGTTGCGCGCGCGGGCGGGCCGTCGGACGCGACCTGGCGCCAGCTATCGCCGTCCCAGGACCAGGTGTCGGCCAGGAGAGTCTGGTCCGGCCTTCCGCCCCCGAACAAAACGACTACCTCCCGCTCGGGGTCGTACGCCATCGCAGTGTGATCGCGCACCCCGGGGCCTTCCGAGGCGATGGCGCGCCAGACCGATCCGTCCCACTCCCAGGTGTCTCCGTGGCGGAGCGGATCCCTGGTCCGGTCGGGATACGCGGTCAGGCCGCCGTGCAGAACCAGCCGGTCACGGCCGGCGTCGTACGCAAATCCGAAGTGGCCGCGATCTCCCGGTCCGATCGTGTCGAGGACGGACCAGTTCACTCCATCCCACGCCCACATCCACTGCCCGCGGGATACGGCCTCCACGCCTCCCAGGAGGACGACCTGCTCGAGGCCGGCGTGCCATGCCATCGCGTGCGAGGAGCGGGGCGCGGGCCACGGCGTCTCCTGCGCCGCTCCCCGCGAAGGCGCGAGGGAGAGGAGAAACGCGGGCAGGAGAATAGATCGGGTCGGGACGCGCATCGTCCCCAGTCGGACGGAGGCGATGCGCGGGTCGTTCAAGCTCCGCGGCCGCGCGCTTGGGCGGCGCGGTGCCCCGGCGCTATGATCGGGGGCCAATGAACGGAGACCGATCCCGTATCGCGCGCCGAGGCGCACTCGCATTCGCTCTCGCTGTGTGCGGATGCGCGGCGCTCGAGTCGCTCGGGATCCTGGCGCCCCGGTTCGAATCCGCAGAGGGCCGGAGCGCGGAGCTCCGCGTGCTCGGGCCGGCGGCGGACCGGCCGCTCGGCGGCGCCGCCCTCCGCCTCTGGGCGCACGTCGAGAACCCGAACGGTTTCGGGCTGCGGCTGACCGAGGTGGTTGGCGACCTTCGAGTGGCCGACGCGGACGCGATCGACGTGGAGTTCCCGCTCGGCCTGCCGCTCGTCGCGTTTCAGGACACGGTAGTCCCGCTCGACGTATCGATCGGATTCGACGATCTCCCGAGCTTGGGGCGGATCGCGCGTGCCGCGATCTCCGGCGAGCGCCTCGACTACAGGCTGGACGGGACGTTCGCCGTGGACGCCGGCAGCTACGGCGAACCGCGTTTCGGACCGTGGACTCTGCTCGAGGGAGAGCTCACGGTCCGGTGACTCGACTGCCGTCCGTCCTGTTCCTCTTCCTCTCTCTCCCCTCGATCGCCGTCGCCCAGGCCCCGTCCGGGCCGTGGACGCGGGCCGAGGCGAGCGATTTCGTCGAGACCTCGACATACGACGACGTCCTGACGTTCCTGGATGTGCTCGAACGCGCGGAGTCGCGCATCCGCGTCGGATCGTTCGGCTACTCGTACGAGGGGCGGCGGCTGCCGCTGGCCGTGTGGGGAGCGCCGGCGGCGACCCCCGAGGCGGTCCGGTCGACGGGCAAGACGCGCGTGCTCGTCCTGGCGAACATCCATGCCGGTGAAGTGGAGGGGAAGGAGGCTTCGCTAGAGCTGCTGCGTGAGCTGTCGGACGGTGGCCACGCCGCATGGGCCGACTCGCTCGTCCTGCTTTTCGCGCCGATCTACAACGTGGACGGGAACGAACGCGTCCGCCTCGACAACCGACCGCTCCAGCTCGGGCCCGTCGGCGGGATGGGACAGCGCCCGAACGCGCAGGGATTCGACCTGAACCGGGACTACATGAAACTCGACACTCCCGAAGCGCGATCCCTGGTCCGCCTGTTCACCGACTACGATCCCCATGCGACGATCGACCTCCACACGACGAACGGGACCTACCACGGGTACCACCTCACGTATTCTCCGCCTCTGCACCCGGGCACCGACCCGGACATCGCGGCGTTCGCGCGCGATCGATGGCTGACGACCGCCGAAGAGCTCGAACCCGAATGGTCGACGTGGCACTACGGGAACCTGCCGCGGGACGAAGGAGTCGACGCCCCGCCGGGCTGGTACACGTTCAGCCACCAGCCACGCTTCGGGAACAACTACGCGGGCCTGCGGAATCGGTTCGGCCTCCTGTCCGAAGCCTATTCCTACCTTTCGTTCGAGGATCGGATCGCCGTCACCCGCGACTTCGTCGTGTCGCTCCTCGACTTCGCGGGCGCCCACGCCGGCGAGATCCGGCGGCTGTCGGAAGCGGCGGACGGCCGGGACCTGTCGGGCGCGGAGCTCCCTGTCCGTGCCGAGCACGCCTGCGGACCGGAGGTCGAGATCCTGATGGGGGAGGTCGTGACCGAGCGCCATCCGTACAGCGGCGAGCCGATGCTGCGCCGGCTCGACGTCCAGCGCCCTGAGCGGATGCCCGACTGCACGTCGTTCCGGGGGACCGAGACGAGTGTGGTCCCGGTGGCGTGGCTCGTGCCCCCGGCGCTCGAGACGGCGATCGAGCGGCTCGCGGCGCACGGAGTCCGCTTCGAGTCGTTGCCGGAGGCCCTGGAGATGGACGTCGAGGCGTTCGCGATCGCAAGCTCGACCGCGTCGGAGCGCGAGTTCCAGGGCCATCGCGAGCGCACGCTCGAAGGCCACTGGGTGTCTGTGCGGGAGCCTATCCCCGCGGGGACCGTGATCGTGCCGAGCGCTCAACCGCTCGGACGACTGGCGTTCTACCTGCTGGACCCGCGAAGCGACGACGGACTCGTCGCCTGGAACGTGCTCGACGATGCCCTGGAAGGCGCCGCCCGCTACCCCATCCTGCGCGCGTCGAGTCCGCCGCCGGCTAGCAGCGACCGCGAGTAGTACCGATCGGGACCGGGGCCCGAGCTCGGCTAGGAGTCGCCGAGTCCGGTTACTGCGCCCCTTACGGGTCCTCGGCCTCGTCGTTCGGCGTGTCGTCGAGGAGGTAGACGCCACCGTTCGCCTCCGCGAGGTCCCGCAGAGCGCTGGCTGTGCCTTCCTCCTCGGTGAAGCCCGCGGTGTGGATCACGACCCGGCCGTCCGCATTGAGAGCGGCCACGCCGTGGAGCAGCGCACCGGCGTCCGGCGGCGACTCCGCGACGATCACGACGATCGTCTGGGGACCGAGCGCGAACGCGCGCCGGATCCCCGCGAGCAGCTGCTGGGCGCTCGGCGGTTCGTGCGATTCCGATTCGTCGTCCGAGACTTTGTCGGAAATGCCCATAGTGGCCGAGTACAAAAGCCCCTGGCCCTCGTAGAGGTCGTCGATCAGCTGCTCGGCCGCATCCCGGTTCTCGTCCTCGGCTTTGACGAGCGCGTCGTGCCAGGTCCGACTTCCGACGCTGTCGAAGTACACGATGCCGAAATCCTGATCGTCCTTCAGCCCCTTGATCGCGTCCCGGAGATTGTTCTCCGCGCGGCCGGCGCGATCGCGGTGCTGGTTGAGGCCGGCGCCGATGAGCATCCCTCCGGGCACCACCGCGAGGGCCACCGACTCGCCGCTCTTCTGTGCCACGTCCTGCTGAGTCTCCTCCGTAGCGTCACCCGTGGCGACATCCCCGACCTGATCGATGAACCCGGGACCTTTGTGGATCGCGAAGTCGACGACGAAGACGAGGCTCGGCGTTTCGCGTACGTCGAGGCCGTACACTTTGCCGTTGTCCCCACCCCGCAACCGCCTGCCGAACTGGGCATCCGCAGTCCCGGGGACTGCGAGAATCGCCGATAGTATGAGTGCTGCCGCCATCCATCGCCGGATGACCTGAGAATGCCGTTTCAGGGCGGGCATCGTTCCACTCCCTTCGTGAGGAATCGACCGCGGACCTAGAGTATGCCGCCCGGGAGGACGGGCGGCAACGACGGGGTCGAGATGAGGGCGTGACTTCCTACCAGATTCCGCGTGCGGCCGGCGTCGCGGGGCGGGAGTACGTCATCGTGACGATGCAGCAACTCCGGCCCGGGCCGAACGACGCGGTGAGCTGGATCCGGGCGGTCGAGAGCGGCGCGGGGCCAGCCGGGACGTAGCGCGCCTCCCAGTACACGAGCGAGTCCGCCTCCCGCTGGCCGAAATCGTACGGCTCCACGAATCGCACGACCGCTCCGTCCCACGTCGCGTCCGCGAAGCGAACCACCCACCACCTTCCCCAGAGCTCGAACTCGAAGTATCCGGAGAGGGTCCCCGAAGTGCGCTCGACGAGCGCATCGAATTCGCCCGGCGGAGTCGGAAGGGAGGCCTCCCAGGAGCCGAGGACCGGCCGCGGATCCGCCTCGACCCCGTCGCCAAGAGCACCCGTCACTGCGTCCTGGCCACAGGCGAAAGCGGTACACGCGAGGACGAGAAGAGCTCCACGCATCGCAACCAAGATCGATCGCGGACGGCCGGCGGGCCAGAACGAAGGGCCCGCTACGGAACTCCGCGAAGCCGCAGCGCGTAGATGGACTGCCAGGTCCCCCCGCCGTTGTCGGCGATGAGGAGTAGCGATCGGTCGCCATTCGCCAGCCGCGGTCCCAGCGCCATGCCTTCGAAGTTCGCGACCGGAAGCCCGAAGCGGCGCTCGAAGAGCAGAGTTTTCACAGCCGGCTTCCAGTCCGTCCTTCCGGCCAGTCCCGTGCGAAAGGGAGGGGCGGAGAGGTCGGTGGCGTCATCCGTATCGGTCAGGTAGATGCGGATCCGGAAGCCGCCCATCCCGGACGAGTCCCCCGCTAGCGCGCGCTCGAGGACGAGGAGCTCGTCTTCGTCGTGGAGGGCGATCAGGGCGGAAACCCCGCTTCGGTCCTCGCCGACCGCAGCCGGAGGGCTGGTCATCAGATGGCCGATCGGATCGGTGAGGTAGGCGAATTGCCGCCCCGGCCGTCCCTCGTCGTCGAATTCCTGGAGGCGGACAATCGAGCCCTCAGATGCCGTGGCGAGCGAGCCGTCGATCGTCAGCGCTTCCTCGTTCGCCGTCCACATCGATTCCGAGTCTTCGGCGCGGGTGATCGCCTCGAAGCCGTAATTGGGTCGGATCGTCGTGTATACGGTCAACGGGCCCTGGCTGTTCACCCGCAGGCGCGCGATCTCGCGGCCGTCCGACGGATGCACCTCGACGAGCGAGGGACGCGATGGATCGCCGGCGTCCCTCTCGTCCGCGATCCACACCGTCCCGCGCTCGGCGTCGTAAACGACGTCCTCACGATCGGCGCTCTGGCCCCGCCCGGCGATCGGTTGCCCATCGAGGTCCTTGAGAGAGACCGGTCGTTCGAACGAAACCGAGCGGACTTGCCCGGTCCGGGAATCGACGGAGATCCTCAGGAAGTACAGGGTCGCGTGGTCGTCGCCGACCGCCACGTAGAGGTCGTCCCGCATCCGCGAGAACCCGCTCAGCTCCTCGGCGATCAGCTGGGGGTCGGCGGCCCCGCCACCGGTGAAGTTGAAGCGGCCTACGTCCAGGATCTCGATCTGGGTGGCCGCGATCGACCGATCGCAAGCGGCGATCGCGACGATCAGGATGAGGGTGGGGGCGCCGGACGGGATCCTCATCATCACATGATAGAATGTCCGTGGCTCAGGGGGCGAGCCACTTGGTCATCAGATGGCGCTCATGGTCGACGAAGCCGCGGCGAACGTAGAGGCGCCTGCCGTCAGGATTGTCATGATCGACTTCTAGGTGGAGGGCCTCGATTCCCGATTCGCGGCACGTCGCTTCCATCGCATCGAGAATCTGACCGCCGATTCCGGCGTTGCGCTGATCGGGCCGCACGAACAGTTCGTCGACGAACGCATCACGGCCGCGATATTCGAGACTGAAGCCGCAGCACAGGACACCGTAGCCCACCGCCTGGCCCGAGATTCGCGCCAGCCAGACCGCGCCGTGGAGAGGTTCGCGCCAGAGCTCGGCGAGCGCGCGGCGGAGGATCGCTTCGTCGAACGGAAGCCGCTCGCCCGCGTAGAACTCCCGCATGAGCGACAGCAGATCGTCGAGGTCGTCCGCTGTCGCGGGTTCCACGTGAACTTCGTGCTCGGGGGGATTGAACATGGCTCGCGGTTGAACTCCACGCTGTCGAAAGCGCGCCTTGCTCGGGTAGAAACCGGAATCTATGTTCGGCCGGGCCATGCCGCTCGACCTCCACGACCCCACTCAACGCGTCTACAGCGATGTCCTCGAAGGACTTGGAAATACACCGCTGATTCGCCTCAACCGCGTCACGCGCGGGATTCGGACTCCGGTCTACGCGAAGGCCGAATATCTGAGCCCCGGTGGCAGCGTAAAGGACCGGATCGGACTGCCGATCATCGAGGCGGCTGAGAAGGCCGGTCACCTCGCCCCCGGCGGCACGATCGTCGAGGCTACGGCCGGAAACACGGGGCTCGCACTCGCGATCGCGGCGGCGATCAAGGGCTACCGCTGCGTGTTCGTGATGCCGGACAAGATGAGCCTCGAGAAGCAGCGACTGCTCAAGGCGTTCGGCGCGCGGATCGTCGTCACGCCGACAGCCGTACCGCCGGATCATCCGGACTACTATCTGAACACCGCTCGCAAGATCGCGGAGGACACGCCGAACTCTATCTTCGCCGACCAGTTCTACAATCGGGCGAACACCGACGCGCATTACGCCACGACCGCACCCGAGATCTGGGAGCAGACGGAGGGCCGGATCTCGGCGTTCGTGGCCGGCATGGGAACCGGCGGCACGATCAGCGGTGTCGGCCGTTACCTGAAGGAGCAGAATCCAGCGGTGCGCGTCGTGGGCGCCGATCCCGTGGGCTCGATCCTCAAGCGCTATAAGGAAACGGGCGAGATCGGCGAAGGGAAGACGTACATGGTCGAGGGAATCGGCATGGACAAGGTCCCCGCGACTCTCGACATCGAGTACGTCGACGAGATCCGGAACGTCACCGACAAGGAGTCGTTCCAGATGGCTCGCCGGCTGACCCGCGAGGAAGGTCTGTTCGTCGGGGGATCGTCCGGGACGATCACGCACGTGGCGCTCCAGCTGGCGCGCGAGCTCGACGATCCGGAAGGCTGTGTGGTCACGATGCTCTGCGACGTGGGCGAGCGGTACCTGTCGAAATTCCATTCCGACGAGTGGATGCGGGAGAACCGGATGCTGGAGGACGAGCGGGTCGAAGTCGCCTACGTCCTCGAGCGGAAGGCGCGCGGCGAAGCTCCCCCCCTGATCGCGATCGAGGGCGGCGCGACAGTGCGCGAAGCGCTCGAGCTGATGGAGAAGTACAACGTCAGCCAGATCCCGGTGATCGAGCAGATGGAGCAGCTGGGCAGCCTGTCCGAGGGGACGCTCCTGAGTCGGGTCCTGGCCGAGCCGCAGGCGATCGACAAACCCCTGTCGGACTTTCTCGAGCCGCCGTTCCCGACGGTGGACGAGACGGCCAGCATGAAGACCGTCATCGGGCATCTCACGGGCGGGGGCCACGCGCTCCTGGTGTGCAGGGGCCGACAGTTCGTCGGCATTCTGACAAAGTTCGATGTCCTGCACTTCGTGACGAATGGCGGCGGAAGATGAAGCGCGCGCGACGTCGAGCCCGCGTAGCGATCGCCCTGGCGAGCGCGGTTGCCTGCAACGGCGGAGGCGGCCCGACGGGGGCCACACAGAAGCAGCTCGCGTTCACGCTCGCGGCCCCGATTTCGGTGCCCTCGAAGCAGGTGGTCGAGATCGAGGTCCACGTGACGGAGGCCCGACTCGTCAACTACCCCCTCACGGTCACATTCGAGGAGGCCAACCTGAACGAGCCGTACGCGGTCGTCGCCTCGGTGCTCCTCCGGAAACCCGAGGACAGGCTCGCGCGGATCAACGAGGAGGCGGCTCGCGATCCGCTGTACCGGGTCACGATCACCGAAGCCGGTGGTGCCGCTGTGCTGAGCGTTTCCAGGACCGTGCAGGTCGACGTCCTCGACTTCCCCTGAGGACGCGCGGGTGAGCGTCGACCGTTCGCGGCTGCTCACAGAGAGCGTCAATCCCCGAACCGCGGACATCGACACGCTCGAGCCGCGCGCGATCCTCGATCGGATCCACACCGAAGACCTACAGGCCGTGACCGCGGTGGGGGAGGTCCTGGACCAGGTGGCCGCCGCTGTCGAGCGGGTCGTGCGCGCGTTTCGCGAGGGCGGGCGGCTGATCTACGTCGGCGCTGGCACGAGCGGACGGCTGGGTGTCCTCGACGCCGTCGAGTGCCCACCCACGTTCGGCACGGATCCGTCGCTGGTGCAGGGTGTCCTCGCGGGCGGACCGGAGGCGATGTGGCGCGCGCGCGAAGGCGCCGAGGACTCCCCCGACGATGGGGGCGCTGCGATCGCCGAGCGCGATGTCGGCCCGCGAGACGTCGTCATGGGGATCGCGGCCGGGTCGACCACGCCGTTCGTCCTGGGAGCGCTGCGCGAGGCGATCCGCCGTAACGCGGGGACCGTCTTTCTGACTTGCGTCCCTCCCGCCGACGCACCGATCGCGCGCGAGGTGGACGTCGTCATCGCGCCTCTCACCGGCCCCGAGGTCATCGCCGGCTCCACCCGCCTGAAGGCCGGTACGGCCACGAAGCTCGTCCTCAACATGGTGACGACGGCCGCGATGGTGCGTCTCGGAAAGACCTACGGGAATCTGATGGTGGATCTCCAGGTCACCGCCGCGAAACTCGAGGACCGCGGCCGTCGGATCCTGCGCCATCTGCTGGGGGTCGACTACGACGAGGCGGGGGCCTTGCTGGCGGAAGCCGGCGGCAGAGTGAAGACCGCGCTCGTCATGCGACGGCGCGGCGTAGGGCGCGAGGAGGCGGAGCGGCTCCTGATCGAGGCGGACGGCTTCCTGCGGAAAGCGTGGGGTGAGTGAGCGTGGGGGGCGCCCGACGGCGACGCCCCCGCACGGCCCGATCAGCGATTCGTTTCGACCTCGAAGGTGATCTTCACGTTCACCCGATAGGCCGTGATCTCCCCGTTCTCGACCACGCCCTGCATGTTCTCCACGTAAACCGCCTTGATGCCCTTCACGGTCTCGCTCGCCTCGCGCACCGCCTTGCGGGCCGCGTCCTCCCAGCCCTTGTCCGACTGGGCCAGCACCTCGATGACCTTGTGCACGCTCATCCACACCTCCCGGTTCGGGTTCGAATCCCGAGCATACATGGAACGAGGTCGTGAGGGCACCGCTCCCCGGCGAGGCCGATCCGCGTGGGCGGGGGAGAAAAGCGAAAGCCCCCCTCCGGAGAGGGGGGCTTTCTGACGCTACCACCGCGGGGCCGCGGTTGCTATTCGACGGCGGCAGCGTTTCCTGCAATCTGATACTCGCTCGTGCGCGCCGGGTTCCGGGCGTCGAGAAAAAAACCACGCGAACGCTTCCACCACGAAACGGGTTGGCCGGGTGGGACCGCCCGCCTACGTTGGGTCCGATGCGGAAACCGACCGAGGACGGAAGCCGAAACGGACCGGGCACGGAGTGGCCCACGCCGATCGAGCGGCTGGCGAAGTCGCTTCGCCGCGAGGACGGCGTTCTGGTCCTCGGCCTCATGTCGGGCACGAGCGCGGACGGGGTCGACGGTGTCTGCTGTCGATTGTCGGGGAATGGAAAGTCGCTCCGCTGCAAGGTGCTGGGGTCGGCGACCCATCCCTACAGCGATGCGATTTCCGGCGCCCTTCAAAGGCCGGAGGAGTTGACCGCGCCAGAGGTCGCGCGTCTCTCGGTGGAGATCGGAGGTGTATTCGCCGACGTCGCCGGGGCAGCTGCGGCGACGGCTCGCGTCCGGCTGGACGACGTGGCGTTGATCGGCAGCCACGGCCAGACCCTGTGGCACGATCCGCGCGGCGAGAGGGGCGGAGTCCGGTGCACGCTCCAGATCGGAGAGGCGGCGGAGATCGCCGAGCGGACGGGAGTCCCCGTCTGGCACGATTTCCGGACCGCCGACGTGGCCGCTGGCGGCGAGGGCGCCCCGCTCGTTCCCTACGCCGACTGGATCCTGTTCACGCTCCCTGACCGGTGGACCGTGTGCTTGAACCTGGGCGGCATCGCGAACGTGACCTTCCTGCCGCCCGGAGCGGACAGCGGGGACGTGACGGCTTTCGATACCGGACCCGGGAACATGGTCCTGGACGCCCTCGCCGGCCGTCTTCTCGGGGCGCGATTCGACCGGGACGGGGCGGGGGCCGAGGTGGGCACGATAGACGACGCGCGGCTCGCTGCCGCCCTCGCGGACCCTTACTTCTCTCTGCCGGCACCGAAGTCCACCGGCAGGGAGCGGTTCGGGCACGCCTGGACGGAACGGCATTTCGGCCCGCTGGACGGGCTCGAACATGCCGAGGCCTGCGGCCGGTTCGCGACCGCCGCCGCTTTGACGGTCGAGTCGGTCGCCCGAGCGCTCGACGGCGCGGCCGGACCGATGGTTCCCGACGACGCGCGCGTCCTCGTGTCGGGCGGCGGCCGCCGGAACCGGGCGCTCATGGCCGGGTTGCGGCGACGACTGGCCCCCCGCCACGTGCTTCCCGTGGATGAGGCCGGACTGGACGGAGACCTCAAGGAAGCCATCGCGTTCGCGGTCCTCGCCTACGAAAGCGCGCGGGGCCGCGCGGTGGCGCTGCCGGGCGCGACCGGAGCCCGGCACCCCGCGCTCCTCGGGAAGCTGGCGTTTCCGCCGACCCCCGTCGGCGGGGGCTCCGAGATCGACGGAGCCGGGAGCGCAGGGTGAGGTCCGATCGACGGGAGATCGGCGCGGCGTCCGCGGACGCCCTCTCGCCCGCGGAGCTCGCCGGCCAGCTCGTATGCGTCGCACTCCGCGACTATCGGGGCGCCGAGGCGGACCGCGACGCGTTCCTCGGCGGGGTCGACCGACACGGGTGGGGTGGGGTGATCGTCTTCGGGGGCGACCTCGCGGCGGTCGCCGATCTCCTCGCCGAGGCCCGCGATCGCTCGCCCATCCCGCTCCTCGTGACCGGGGATTTCGAGCGCGGCCTGGGCCAGCAGTTCCCCGATTCCGGAACCCGCTTCCCGTCCTTCATGGCGTTCGGAGCCGCCGGCGATCCGGCGCTCGCGCGAGCGGCCTGGACCGAGATCGGCCGCGAGCTCGCCGCGCACGGGTTCCACGTCGATTACGCTCCGGTCGCCGACCTCGCGCTCGAGCCCGCGAACCCGATCGTGGCCGATCGCGCGGCCGCCGACGACCCGGAGCTCGCGGCGGCGATCGTCTCCGCGGCCGTGGAGGGACTCCAGGCCGCGGGTGTTGCGGCGACCGTCAAGCACTTCCCGGGGCACGGCAGGACGACGGTCGACAGCCACGAAGCGCTTCCCGTCGTCGACGCGGCGCGCGAGGAGCTCGAGGCCTCGGATTGGGTCCCCTTCCGGGCCGGGATCGCGGCCGGCGCGCGACTCGCGATGAGCGCCCACGTCGCATTCCCGGCGCTCGAAGCGGATCGGGCTCGCGACCGCCCCGCCACATTCTCGCGGGCGATCTCGACCGGGATCCTGCGCGGGGAGTGGGGGTTCGAGGGCCTCCTTTGCAGTGACGCTCTCATGATGGGGGCCGTCACCGGGGAGGGTCCGGGCAATGTCGCGCGCCGCGCGCTGGAGGCCGGTATCGACTGGCTTCTCTATCCCCCCGATCCCGCGCGCCTGCACGCGGAGCTGGCGGGGGCGCTTGGCTCGGACCCCGCGCTCAGGGAAACGTGCGTGCGTGCCGCCGGCCGCCTTCTCGAGCTCAAGCGTTGGGCGATCCGCGAGCCGTCACCGACCGGAGTCGCGATGTCCGCCGCCGCGCTGGCCGAAGCAGTGGCCGGCGCGGCGATCGTCGCCGACCCGCCCGATCCGCCCCCCGGGGCCGCGTGGCCGGACCGCGCCCAATGGGTCGTGGTCCTGGACGGAGGCATCGGAATCGACGAGATCGTCTTCCGGGACGAGCTCGCGCCCGCGGCAGCGAGCGAGCTGATCGTGATGGACACGGCGGCGGGGTCGGACGCCGTGGTCGAGGCCATCGCGACGGTGCGGGCGAAGTGCGCCCGCGCGTGGGTCGCGTGCGCGATCTTCAGCCCGGTCCGCGCGTGGAAGGGCCGCGCCGGGCTCTCCGCGGCCGCGCGCGAAGCCGCGCGCGCGGCGACGTCGCAGGCGCGGGAATCGGTCTTGATCCTGCTGTCGAACCCACGTATCGTGAGCGAGCTGCCGGCCAAGTCCCGCATCGTCTGGACGTTCGGCGAAGCGGCCGCTAGCCAACGGGCCGCGCTCGATTTCCTGCGCGGCTCCCTGCCCCCACGCGGACGACTGCCGGTGCGGCTCTTGAGGGAACCGTCTTGAACCTTCTCCCCGCCTCGCGAGTATGAACAAGCGCATGCCGATCCGGACCCGAGACATCGCGATGCTGCTCGCCAGCCTGCTGTGCGTGCTGGTCGTTTCCTCGACCGCGCACGCTCCACGCTCGATCCGCGCCCAATCCGTCCAGGACGACCTCTTCGCTGTGCCCGTCGGGCTCGAGCGCGCGGTCGACTTCTGGAAGCGGGTCTACGGCGAGTGGAGTGAGCACGAGGTCACGTTTCACGATCGCGACGATCTGGGGATCGTGTATCGCACGATGCACCAGCAGAAGTCGGAGACACCGTCCGGCTACGCGGCGAACGAAGCGGCGCAGGAAGCGATCATCGATCGCTACCGCCGCATTCTGCTGGATCTGGCGACCCGGAATCCCGATCCGCGAACGTTGAGCGGCGAATACCTCGCGGTCCACCAGCTGTTCGGCGCCCAGGGGAACCCCGAGCGTTGGAGGCAGGCGGCGGATCGCATCCGCGTTCAGCGCGGGCTCAAGGAGCGGTTCCACCGCGGTCTCCTCCACGCGGGTCAGTATCGCGAGCACATTCTCGAGATCTTCCGTGAGGAGGAGATCCCCGAGGAGATCGCCTGGCTTCCCATGGTCGAGTCGACGTTCAACGTTGAGGCGCGCTCCAAAGTCGGAGCCGCCGGAGTGTGGCAGTTCATGCCCGGGACCGGGCGGCAATACATGCGAGTGGACGCCACGATCGACGAGCGGCTGGATCCGATCATCGCTGCGCGCGGCGCGGCGCGTCTCCTCCGCCACAACTACCAGGGACTGCGTTCGTGGCCGCTGGCACTAACAGCCTACAACCACGGGTACTACGGGATGCAGCGCGCGGTCCGCCAGCTGGGCACGAACGACTACATGACGATCCGCCGCCTGTACGACGGGCCGGCCTTCGGCTTCGCCAGCAAGAACTTCTACGCCGAGTTCCTGGCCGCGCTGCACGTCGCCGAGAACGCGGAGCAGTACTTCGGGATCCACGAGCCCTTCAAGACGCTCGAGTTCGACGTCGTGTCGATGCCGGTGTCGATGTCGCTGCGGGACGTGGCCAGCGCCGTCCAGGTCGACGCCACCCGTCTGTGGCAGATGAACCCCTCGCTGACCGACGATGTCTGGGCGGGCAGGCGTTCGGTCCCGTCCGGATTCCGGCTGCGCGTTCCTCCGGGCTACGGCCGCGAGGCGCCGCTCCAGCTCGCCGCTTCCGCCGCGAGCCGCGACCCGCGCTCCTCCCGGCCCCCGACTCCCGCGGCGGAGGGTCCCCGCACCTACACCGTGCAGCGCGGGGACACGCTGACGTCGATCGCGACGCGCCACGGGATCTCCGTCGGTGAGCTGATCGCGCTCAACGACCTGGGTGATCGCGACGTCATCCGGGTCGGGCAGAGGCTCGTGCTGTCGCGGTAGACGGTCCGTCCGTGGGGGTCAGCCCTCACCCTCGGTCTCCGAGAACTCGACGGCCACGATCGCACGGCTCGTCAGCCAGGCGCGCTCCAGGTTGAGCGCGCGGCTCAGAGGGTCGGTCGGGAAGAGGAAGAAACCCGGCTGATCCGGCCGATAGTCGTAGGTGATCCCCACCAGCACCTCCCCCCACGCGCTCGTGACGTTCAGGGACCGGCCACCGACGGAGGGCGGCTTGGGCATCGGAGCGAGATCGTCTTCAGGCTCGTAGCGGCGGCTGCGGTCGAACGCGAAGTCACGCACGAAGAACACCGCCAAGGTGTCCGCAAACTGGATCTCACGCCGTTCGCCCGTCTCGCCGGCGGGGCCGGCCAGGCGCAGATGGAAGGTCGGCTCGAGCGGATTGAAGACGCGCGAGTGCCCCTTGATCCGCGTGCCGTCCCCGAGCAGGACCACGATCCGGTTGTCCATGGCGTTCACACTAGCCGCCTCGCGACTGCGCATCAACATCGCCCCGGGCCACCGGGCGATTTTGCGGACTCGACACTAGGTTTCGTCCGCCCATGTCCGACCTTTCCTCCTTTTTCGCCCAGCTCCACTGGCTCGACTGGGCCGTTATCGCGGCGTACTTCGCGCTCTCGCTGGGCGTCGGCCTGTGGTTCATGCGGCGCGCCGGTTCCTCGACAGCGGAGTTCTTCGTCTCGGGGCGCGATCTGCCGTGGTGGCTCGCCGGCACGTCGATGGTCGCGACGTCGTTCTCCGTAGATACCCCGCTCCTGATCACCGGCTTCGTCCGGACGCAGGGCATTCAGGGCAACTGGATCTGGTGGTGCTTCGCGATCGGCGGAGTGTTCTCCGCGTTCGTGTTCGCCCAGTTGTGGCGCCGAACCGAGGTCATGACCGACGTCGAGCTGACCCAGCTCCGCTACTCCGGCCGGCCCGCGGCCGCGCTGCGCGGATTTCGCGCCGTCTATATGACTCTGTACGCCAACTGCCTCACGATGGCCTGGGTGATGCTCGCGATGGTCAAGGTGTTCGGGACGGTTTTCGACGTGGGGACGCTGGAGGCGACGCTGTTCGCGGCCGTGATCACGCTCGCGTACTCGATGGTGTCGGGTCTGTGGGGCGTGGTGGTCACCGACCTGGTGCAGTTCGCGCTCGCCATGCTGGGAGCGATCGTTCTCGCCTGGTTCGTCGTCGACGAAGTCGGAGGTCTGGCGGCCATGCTCGATGGCGTGCGCGCTACCGCGGGAGCGGACGTGCTGGGCTTCCTGCCGCGGCTCGAGGACAGCGGTCCGGCGGCGTCGAGCGGCACTTGGTGGGGAGACCTCCTGTCCTGGTCGGCCACGCCGGTCGCGGCGTTCCTAATCCTGATCACGCTCCAGTGGTGGGCGAACAAGAACGCCGACGGCGGCGCGGTCGTGATCCAGCGTATGGCGGCGTCGCGCGACGAGCGCGAGTCCGTCCTCGGGACGCTGTGGTTCCAGGTCGCCAACTACGCGCTGCGCCCGTGGCCGTGGATCCTGGTGGCGCTGGGATCGCTCATCCTGTACCCGACGATGGACGACCCGGAGCTCGCCTACCCCCAGGCGATGGTGGACTACCTGCCCGTGGGGCTCCTGGGACTCATGCTGGCGGCGTTCCTGGCGGCCTTCATGTCGACGTTGACGTCGTTCATAAACCTGTCCGCGGCCTACCTCGTGAACGACCTCTACCGGCCGTTCCTGGCCCGCGGCCGGGAAGATCGTCACTACGTCCAGGCCGGCCGGGTGGCCTCCTTCGTCGCGCTCGCGATCGGCGTCGTGATCAGCTTCTACGCGACCTCGATCTCGGGGCTGTTCCTGCTCCTCCTGACCCTGGGGGCGGGGATCGGGCTGGTCTACGTGGCGCGCTGGTTCTGGTGGCGGGTGAACGCGTGGAGCGAGATCTCGGCCATGGTCGCGAGCTCGCTGATCGGCGCCGCGCTCCAGCTCTCGCCCGAGTGGGGCGGCCCGACATTCCCCTTCGCGGCGAAGGTGTTCCTGAACCTGATCGGCTCGACGGCGGTGTGGATCGCGGTGACCTACGCGACCCCGCCCACGTCGATGGAGCGGCTGGTCGAGTTCTACCGCCGGGTGCGGCCGCCCGGCTGGTGGGGGCCGGTCCGGGAAGCGATCGGCCAGCCGCCTCGCGCGCGCACCGAAGGTCTGCGCCGGGGACTCGCGCTCTGGGCGCTCGGCACGACGTTCATCTACGCGGCCATGTTCGCGGTCGGGAAGCTGCTTCTCCTGGAGTGGGGCTGGGGGACGGGATTGGGCCTGGTGGCGGTCGTCACCGGGTGGGCGCTCTCCCGTCAGCTGACGCGCGAGCGGGTGGCGAAGCTGCTGGGGGGTTGAGGCCCTCGCGCGGGCGGACGCGGTTGGGGAGCGGGTCCGGCTCGCGGAACCAGCGACCTCGCACCATCACGCCGGCCGGCGCCTCGAGAGCCCCGAGGTCCTCGAGCGGATCGCGGTCCAGCAGGAGCAGGTCCGCTCTCGCGCCGGGCGCGATGACGCCGAACTCCCCGACCTGACCGAGGAACTCGGCGGCCCCCGCGGTCGCCATGCGAAGTGCCTCGAGAGGCGGGATGCCGGCCGCGACGAACTCCTCGAGCTCGTCGTGGAGCGAGGCGCCCGGATCCACCACTTCGATCCCCGCGTCGGACCCGACCAGGAGCCCGGCACCCGCTCGGTGCAGCGCCCGGACCATCGCGCCGCGGTTCGCTCGCGACGCATCCCGCTCGTCCGCGGGGAGCGCGCGCCCCAGCCGGTGGGCGATCGTCAGCGTCGGGCATACCCAGGCGCCGGCCGCCTCGGTGGCCGCGGCGAGCGCGGGGATCCGCTCGGAGCGGGTCCGGACCCAGGCGCGTGGACCTCGCCCCCCCACCAGAGTCAGCTCCTCCAGGTAGCCGGACAGGTGCTCGAGCGAGCGCTGACCGGAGGCGAGCACCCGCTCGAGCCCGACGCGGTGGGGGACGTGGCCCACGAAGTCCATCCCGCGCCGCCGCGCCGCGGCGACGATCGAGTCGTACGGTTCCGCCCTCAGATCCTGGTAGACCTTGAGGGTCGTATACCCGGCCCGCCGCTGGACCTCCACCACGCTGTCGGCGACGGTGGGGTCCATGACGAGCTGAGTGAGCGGCCACTTGGGCGGCGTGCCGTCCAGCCCCGAGCTCACGAGATGAATCGCGGGGCCGAGGATCTCGCCGCGCTCGATCTCTCCGCGCATGACCCACGCGTCGGGGAAGCCCCACATGTTCCGAACCGTTGTGACCCCGAACGCGAGGTAGGTGTCGAGATCCTCGCGATTCAGGTGGACGTGCATGTCCGCGAGGCCGGGCATCAGGGTTCGCCCGCGGCCGTCGACGACGAGCGCGCCCTCCGGCGCCGCGAGGTCGCTCGCCGACCCCACCCAGCGGATCCTGTCTCCCTCGATCAGGACGGACTGCGAGTCGCGCGGTCCCGACCCGTCCATCGGGAGGAGTCGGACGTCGACGATCGCGACGGGGGGCGCGGCGGGAGGCGCGAGAGGCGCGGTCACCAGGAGAGGCAGGACCACCGGCAGCAGCCGGCCCACACCTCGTCGCGCACCGCCGTACGTCGGGTGGAACCCCACGGGGTCCAAACGGCGTCGGGCAGGTGCCGGTTTGTTCCGCTACTTTCGCCGTCATGCCCCATCGCAACGTCTTCCGGATTCTCGCACTGGCCGCGAGCCTTGGGCTCGCCACCGCCGACGCGACCGCTCAGGACGACCTCGCGGTCACGATCCAGTATCCGCCCGCGGGGGCTGCGGTCACGGCTACGGATTCCACGTTCGTATTCGGACGGGTCGACGGTGCGAGCGGCGAGACGGTCGAGCTCTCCGTCGGCGGGAGCCCGGCCCACGTCCACGCCGGCGGCGGTTGGATCGCGTACGTCCCGCTGGAGCCGGACTCGTTCACGTTCGACGTCGTCGCCACGGCGAGCGACGGGCGCCGGGCCGAGGCGCGGCGCACGGTGTGGGTTCCGCGTTCGCCCCTCGCGGCGCCGACGGGCGACACCCTGGGTTACCGGCCCGAAACGATCGACCCGCGCGGGGCACTGGAGCTCTATGCCGGCGACACCGTCCAGGTCTCGGTGGTCGCGGCGCCGGGGATGGAGATCCGCGCACGGGTGGGAGGGAGCGGCGTGCGGCTCTCGCCGGGGTTCCCGGACGGCGCGAATCCAGGGCGACTGGTCTTCGACTTCGCCGATCCCCCGGAAACGCAATGGACCGCGGATCCCCCTCGCCCCGCGGACGGACCCTGGAAGCGCTACGCGGGTGACCTGTACCTGACGCTCTCGGGTGCGGCTTCCGATTCCCTGTGGCTCGATGTCACCGATCCGGCGGGTCGGATGCGGACGGTTCCGGTGGCGGAGATCTCGTTCCTCGACCCGACCGTGATCCCGACCGCCGTCCTCCACGACGACACGGCGGGTGCCGGGGGAACCGACCACCGGGTAATCGCCCGCCACGGCGCGGGCGCCGGCTATTCCCTCTTTCTGCCGAACGGCACGCATGCCGCGCTCGGCCGGCGGGTCGGGGACTGGCGCGAGATCGCGCTCGCTCCCGGGACGCGCGCCTGGACTCCGCTGGCGGAGACCCACCCGGTCGACGCCGCGCGGCCGACGAGCCGGATCCGCGTGATCCGAACCCGCACGCGGGACGGATGGAGCGAAGTCGTGATTCCGACGACGGAGCGGCTCCCCTTCCGGCTCCGCCAGGATCTGGAGCCCGCGCGGTATGCGATCTCGGTCTTCGGCGCACTCGCCGACGTCGACTACGTCCAGTACACGTTCTCGGATCCCCTCGTCGAGTCCATCGATTGGGGTCAACCCGAGACGGGAACGCTCGAAGTCGAGGTCACGCTGTCCGGCGAGCGCGCGTGGGGCCACCGCGCGTACTGGGAGGGATCCCACCTCGTGATCGGGTTCCGTCATCCGCCCCCGGCGCTGTCGGACCGCCGCTTCCGCTCCCCGCTCCACGGGGTCCGGATTGTCGTCGATCCCGGTCACAACCCCGACACGGGAGCGGTCGGACCGACCGGACTCGAGGAGCGCGAAGCGAACCTCGCGATCTCGCTCGAGCTGGCCCGGATTCTCGAACGGCGGGGGGCGCTGGTGACCCTCACCCGCGCGACGCCGGACTCCGCGCTCGGGCTCTACCCCCGGACGGACGTGGCGATCGCTGCGGGGGGGGAGCTCTTTATCTCGATCCACAACAACGCCCTTCCGGACGGCGTGAACCCGTTTCTCAACAACGGCACCTCGGTGCTGTACTATCATCCGCAGTCGCGGGAGCTCGCGGAGTCGATCCAGGCGGAGCTCCTGCCCCGGACGGCGCTTACCGACCGGGGCGTGTGGCATCAGAACGTGGCCGTCCTGCGGATGAACGAGATGCCCGCGGTGCTGGTCGAGGCTGCGTTCATGATGATCCCCGAACAGGAGGCGGCACTGCGCACGCCGGAGTTCCGCCGGCGGATCGCGGAAGGCGTCGCCGCGGGCATCGAGCGGTATCTCGAGGCACGGGAAGGAGCATTGCGTTGAGCGACCGGGACGAGCTCTGGCTGGCCATCTGCGAAGGAGACCACGCCACCATCGAGGCGCTGGTGGAAACGCGGCCGGACCTCGCGAGCGGGAAGACCGACGAGGGGCTACCCTGGGCGCTGGCGGCGGTCTACCGAGGCCATCCGGGGATCGCGGACCTCCTTCTCCGGCACGGGGCCGAGCTGGATCCGTTCACCGCGGCGGCTCTCGGGCGGACCGATCAGCTCGAGGTCCTCATCGATCGCGGCGAGGTCGCGCCCGGCGCGCGCAGCCCCGACGGCTGGACCCCGCTCCACCTGGCCGCGTTCTTCGGTCATCGCGACACCGCCGCGATGCTGCTCGATCGCGGCGCGGACCTGGCCGCGCGCTCGACGAACGACCTCGAGAACACCCCGCTCCACGCCGCGCTGGCGGGGGGGCGCGGGCTGGTGGCCGAGCTCCTCGTGGAGCGCGGCGCGGACGTCAACGCCGCGGCGGCGGGCCTGCGCCCTCTCGACATCGCCGTAGGAAGGGAGGACCACGAGATGGTGGAGTATCTGACGCGACATGGCGCCTCGCGAGGGGAGGAGAGGTGAAGCGCGCGGGAATCGTCGTCGTGACCGCGTTCCTGACCGCGATGACCGCGGCGGAAGCGGCCGCGCAGGCGGCGGCGGCTGTCCGGCGGCCACTGCGCCCCGTCGCGACATACTCGATCGTCGCTCGGGATTCGGCGACCGGCGAGCTCGGCGTCGCGGTCCAGTCGCACTGGTTCGGAGTCGGCGCGATCGTGGCGTTCGCCGAGGCGGGCGTGGGTGCGGTCGCTACGCAATCGTTCGTCGACCCGTCGTACGGGCCGCTGGGCCTGGAGCTCATGCGCGCGGGTCGGACGGCTCCCGAGGCGCTCGCCGGTCTGCTCGAGGCCGACCCCCATCCCGACGTGCGACAGGTGGGGATGATCGACGCCGCGGGCCGGGTCGCGGCGCACACCGGCGAGAACGCGATCATCGCGGCGGGACACCACGTCGGCGAGAGCTACAGCGTTCAGGCGAATCTGATGGAGCGGGAGACCGTGTGGCCGGCGATGGCGCGGGCGTTCGAGGCCACGGAGGGAGACCTGGCGGAGCGGATGATGGCCGCGCTCGAGGCGGCGCAGGCTGAGGGCGGCGACATCCGGGGACGACAGTCGGCTGCGCTCCTGGTCGTCAGCGGCACGTCGACCGGACGCCCCTGGGTCGACCGACTGTACGACCTGCGGATCGAAGACCATCCCGAGCCGCTGGTCGAGCTCCGGAGACTCCTGCAGCTGGCGCGCGCCTACCGCGAGATGAACGCCGGGGACGAGGCGATGACGATGAGTGAGGTGGATCGCGCTGTGACCCATTACGACGGCGCGGCGACGATGGTGCCCGAGAGCGCGGAGATGGTCTACTGGGCCGGCGTGACGCTGGCGTCGGTCGGCCGCGTGGACGAATCGCTCCCTCGGCTCGAACGGGCCTATGCCGCCGATCCGAGGTGGGCGGTTCTGACCGCGCGCTTGCCCGCGGCGGGGCTCCTGCCCGACGACCCCGCGCTCCTGTCGAGGCTCCTGTCCGTCCCCGGCGGCGAGCCCGGGATGGCGGAGTGGGGTCGGCTGGCGGCGATCGGCAAGGCCCCGCAACTTCCCGCCCCATGAACGACGAGACGAACGCCGCCGCTTCCGAGGCCGCAACGCTGTCCGACTGGGGCAACGTCGCCGCCGGCGACGTGATGGACCGCCTCGTGTCGCTCTGCAAGCGGCGCGGGTTCGTGTTCCAGTCCTCGGAGATCTACGGCGGGGTGGGCTCCACCTGGGACTACGGTCCCCTCGGAGTCGAGATGAAGCGCGCGATCCGCGACTTCTGGTGGGAGTCGATGGTCCGGCGGGACGACATCGAAGGCCTCGACGCCGCGATCCTGATGCACCCCCGCGTCTGGGAGGCGTCCGGTCACGTCGCGGGGTTCACCGACCCGCTGGTCGATTGCCGCAACTGCAAGCACCGTTTCCGCGCCGATGCACTCGCCGGCGCCGACGATCCCTACTGCCCGCGGTGCGGCTCCCGCGACCTGTCGGAGGCGCGGCAGTTCAACCTGATGTTCAAGACGTTCATGGGTCCCGTGGAGGAGGACGCCTCCGTCGTCTACCTGCGCCCCGAGACGGCGCAGGGGATCTATGTGAACTTCCTCAACGTGCTGAACGCCTCGCGGCAGAAGATACCGTTCGGCATCGCGCAGATCGGAAAGGCGTTCCGCAATGAGATCACGCCCGGGAACTTCATCTTCCGCACGCGCGAGTTCGAGCAGATGGAGATGCAGTACTTCGTCAAGCCGGGCGAGGATCGGGAGTGGCTGGGGAAGTGGCTCGACATCCGACGCGCGTGGTACGGAGAGCTGGGTATCCGTGCCGACAAGCTGCGCGTGCACGAGCACGATCGCGACGAGCTCGCGCACTACGCGGCCGCGGCGTTCGACATCCAGTACGAGTTCCCTTTCGGCTGGCAGGAGCTGGAGGGCGTCCACGACCGCACCGACTTCGACCTGGGCCGGCACGAGGAGCACTCGGGGAAGAAGCTCTCCTATTTCGACGAGGAGTCGAAGGAGCGCTACGTCCCGTTCATCGTGGAGACATCGGCTGGCGTCGACCGGACGCTCCTCATGTGCCTGGTCGATGGATTCCGCGAAGAGGGCGAGGGCAAGGATGCGCGCACGGTCCTGCGCCTCGCGCCGCGGATCGCGCCAATCAAGCTGGCCATCTTCCCGCTGGTCCGTCGTGATGGGATGCCCGAGCTGGCCGGTGAGATCTACCGCGGTCTCGGACGTCGCTGGAACGCGTTCTTCGACGACGGGGGCTCGATCGGCCGGCGCTACCGAAGGCAGGACGAGGCCGGCACTCCGTTCTGCGTCACCGTCGACGGAGAGTCGGTGACGGAGCGCACCGTGACGGTGCGCGACCGGGATTCGATGGAACAGGTGCGGGTCGGCGTCGACCGGCTCGAGGATTGGCTGGCGGAGCGGATCGACCCATGAGTTGTTTCCCCTTCTCCCTCGTAGCGGCAGTTGTGGGATTTGTTTGGGTCGGCACTGGCATCGGCCAGGAGATCGATGCTCCGTATCCTGGGGCTGCCCCGCTCGTGGCAGATCAGGAATTCCAGCTGTTTCAAGCGCTGGAGGCGGCTGCATCCGCTGGGGTCCCGGCCGAGGTCGCACAGGCGAGTTTCTCGCTGAGTACGTTCCTCACCGACTCGGCTCCGGGGAACGTCGCGCATCACCTGGGGACCGGAGCCGCCGAAACCTTACAGACAAAGGTCGTGAACGCGGACTCGCTGGTCCCCGCCTTCCTTGCCTCCTTGGACGAGGAGCGCCTCGACAGGCTGGCCGAAGCGGTGGGAAGCGATCTGGCCGGCATCGTCTACCGCGACTCGCTCCTCGCGCGTCTGTCCGAGACGAGCTCCGAGGAGGTCGAGTACCACTTCGTAGCCCATGAGCACCCGGACGGGAGCCTCACTTATTACGAGGTTCACCGCCCCTTCCTGGACATCGGGACCCTGCGGTGGCTCGATGGGACACGCATCCGGATGATCCGGCTATTCCCGAGCGGACAGAAACCCTGAGACCGAGCAACCATCGCGCTGGGTCGGACAGAGGAGGCAGAAGTGACCGAACTCACCAAGAAGCATTGTCAGGCTTGCTCGGGCGACACCCCGGCGCTCAAGGCCGAGGAGGTATTCCGGCTGCATCAGCAGATCCCCGACTGGGATGTCACGTCGGGGAGGAAGCTCGTGAAGCGGTTCGAGTTCGGAGAATTCATGGAGGCAGTGGATTTTGTGAATCGGGTGGCCGCTCTGGCCGAAGAAGAGGGACATCACCCGAACATCACGATCGACTATCGCCGCGTGACGTTCACGATCTGGACCCACGCCATCGACGACCTGTCCGAGAGCGACTTCATCCTGGCCGCGAAGATCGACGAGCTGTACGGGTCAGGGAGCGCCTAACCGCGCGATCGCCCGAGTCGACTAGCTCTCGGGCTTCTCCCCATCCGGCCGCTCGTCTCCCGCCCGCGGCCTCTCGCCGAACCGATGCACGTCGATTTCGGTGCGGTACGTGCGGCTGGTCGGATAGGCGAGCTCGATCTCGGGCTCCGTCCGGAGGCGCAGCAGGACGCGCCGGCTGATCGCGTCGCGGTTACCGCGCCGCTGCCGCACATGGGTGAGGTAGCGGAGCCGCAAATGAACTCCGCTGGCACCGACTGAGGTGTAGACGATCGGCGAGGTCACGCCGTAGCGGAAAGCATAATCGCTCTCGAGTCGCCGAAAGCCCGCCTCTACCTCGTGGCGGTGGGGCTCGAACAGCTCCAGGCCTACCTGCTGGATAATCTCCCGCGCTTTCTCCCAATCGCTCTCGAACGTGACGATGAATTCGATCTCATCCCAGACGAACGGGCTGGAGCTTGTGAAGTGGAAGACCGGGTCTGTCAGGATCTTGAAGTTCGGCACTGTCACCAGGCGACCGCTGGACTGGTCGCCCGACTCTTCACCCCGGACCTCGACGAGCGTGATCTTGAAGACCCCGATGTCGATAACGTCGCCACGAACGCCCGACACTTCGATCCGGCTGCCGAGCGTGATGTTGCGCTGGCCCACGATGTAGAACCATGCCAGGAAGGCGGCAAGGTACTCGCGCAGTGCGATCGCCAGACCCGCGCCGATGAACCCCAGCAGCGTTCCGATCCCGCGCAGCCGCTCGAAGAACACGATGGCCAACGCGAGGAGGACGATCCCGGCCACGGTGTACGCGACACGCTTCCGGTATCGGAGTCGCTTCTCCGGATCCGCCACGTGTCCGCGGATCTGCCGGTCGACGATGCGATAAAGGAGGTACGCCGCTGTGATTGCGACGAGGACGACGATCAGGCGCCAGGGAAGGCCATGAGCCCAATCGGGCAGCTGGTCGAGGAATCGCGCTTGCACCCGCGGCCGTGCGGTCGATCGCCGGAAGCTAGTCGAACGCCGGGGCGAGGAGCGGACACTCGTCCGCGCGATCCCGCAGGAACTGGAGCTTTCTGCGCTCGATCCGGCTCAGCTCGCTCTGGTACTCCCCGACGTTGTCGAGCTCGTAGTTGTTGAACCCGATCCGGTCGACGAACCGGATCTCTACGTTGTAGCTGTAATAGCGCCAGATTTCGAACGGGACCGGGCCGGCAGGCATCGGCCGCTCGATGATGTCGTCGGGGGGGCCGAGCGTGATGAATACCCGACCGCGATCGCTCAGGTATCCGGGCCGCATGGCGCTGTGCCAGGTCCGGTTCGCGGTTTCGACGCGCTGGAAATAGCTGACCAGTGCCTCGTTCGTGGCGGTGGTTCCGACTGGATCGCGGATCTTCCAGAAGCAGCCCCATGCATCGAGCCGAGCCACCGGGTCTACGATCTCCTCTAGGATCTCCATCTCGTCCTCGGTGGCCTCGTAGCGGATCAGACGCAGCGCGTCCTTCCAGTTTTCCGCGATCCAGGCGCTCGACCCCGCGATCATGACCGGTGTCGATTCGCTGGCCAGCACATTTCCGCCGCTGTCGGTGAGCTCGAGCACGAGCTCGAACTCGCCGAATTGTGCGGCGGGGTTCTCGAGCGAGCCAAACGCTTCGAGAGTGCCAGCGGAATCGGGCGTCAGGTCGCCGGTCCAGGCGGGACCGACCGGTGTCTCACTCTCGCCTGCTGGGAAGAGGCTCACGCGCATCGTGTAAGGCGCATCCGCGAGCGGAACCCCCGAGGCCTCGGCCAGAAAATCGATGCGTTCGGGCGTAGTCGGGTAGTAATGGGAAGGATGGACGACGTACTCGGTGCCCTGATTGGCCGGACGATAGAGGCGCAAGAGGACGGGCTCCGAGAGGGCCAGCTGCGCACGTGGAAGTGAAGGCACGTCGAGAGCCCCGGACACACGGCTGCCGTGATCGGCGTTGCGATCGCGGACCGTGAGGGACAGCTCATACTCCCCGGGGGCGAGCGTGAGATCGGTCTGGAAGACGATCGTCTCTCCGGTGAGAAGGGTCTCGTCGAAGCTCTCCACGCTCACGCTCTGCTGCCAGGACTTCTCTACCGGTTCCGCGCCGCCGTCCGGCTCGACCGAGGCGGTGACCCCGTACGCGGCCTCCCATCGCCCGTCGTTCGTACGCCTGAACTGGAGAGAGCTGTTCGAAAGCGAGATCCCCACGAGCGCACGAGTCGAATCCGCCGGTCCAGGGAGGTACCAGACGTCCGCGACGAAGTGCACGTCGCCCGTGGCCTGCATGAGGTCGTGCGCTTCGTAGAAGCTGCGATTCGAGAAGATATCGGCGATGTCGACGTCTTGGGCCGCGATCGGAGAGACTGCGGCGCATAGCGAAACGCCCGCGAATGCGCAGGCGAGGACGAGGCGTGCGGACATGGATGCTCCTTCTGGAACCTGGGGACCGGCGCGGCGTATGAAAACGCCTCGACCGCCGCGGACCCCCATGGTCCCCGGCGACACTTCCTAGAATACACGCGATTCGGGGCGTTGGTTGCATCGAGGATGAGGAAACTGTGACATTGGTGCGGATGATCCGTCCGTTCACGATGGCGACCGCCACGGTCCTGCTGGCGGCCTGCGCAGCGCAGAAGCCCCCCGTCTCATCCTATGGCCCGCCGCCGCGCGTCACGGAGCCGACTCCCACTGCTTCGGAGGAGTTCGCGCTGATCGTCGGGGACGAGCTGACCGAGCAGGAGCAGCAGGATCTTGCCACCATCCGCGCAACGACGTACACGCCGCCCCCCGACGCGAGCCCGCCACAGCTGGACGCGGGCCTAACGGAGCTGCTGGCGCAGGAAGGCGCGGTCCTGATCCACGAGAAGGTCGGGTACGACATTCCGATCGTCCTGAACGACCGGGTGGAATGGTGGATCGATTACTTCACGACGCGCATCCCCGATTCCTTCCGGCGCTATCTGATCCGCTCGGGTGCCTGGATGCCCTACCTCAAGGCGCAGCTCCGCGAGGCGGGGCTGCCCGAGGACATGGCCTACCTGGCGCTCATCGAAAGCGGGTTCTCCACTCAGGCCGTGAGTCACGCGGGCGCGGTGGGGCCGTGGCAGTTCATGCCCTACACTGGAAGGGAGTACGGGCTGCGGATCGACCGCTGGGTGGACGAGCGGCGGGACTATGTGAAGGCGACCCAGGCGGCGATCGCCTACCTCAGCGATCTGCACGCGATGCTCGGCTCGTGGTACCTGGCTGCGGCCGGCTACAACGGCGGACAGGGCCGCGTCGGGCGCGCGATGATGCGCGACAACACGATCAACTTCTGGGAGCTGACCGGGATTCACGACGAAACGAAGAACTACGTGCCGAAGCTGATCGCGGCCACGCTGATCGCGAAGGAGCCCGAGCTCTACGGCTTCTACGCGGTTCCGTACCTCGAGCCGGTGGAGTGGGAGACCATCACGGTTCCGACGAGCACGGACCTGGGTGTCATCGCCCGCGCGGCGGAGGTCCCCGTCGAGACGGTCCGCGCCATGAATCCGCATCTCCTTCGGGGACGGACGCCCCCGGGTGAGTCGAATTTTCCCGTCCATATCCCGAGCGAGAGCGTGCAGACCTTCACAGAGAACTACTACCGCGTGCCGCCGGCGGAGCGGATCCAGCTGCCCGCCGAGCACCCGGTGCGGAGCGGCGAGACGATCACCGGGATCGCCCTCGCGTACGGCATCGACGCGCGCGAGTTGCTCGCGGAGAACGATCTCCGGAGCCCGGATGAGCTCGAGGTCGGGATGGTCCTTCGGCTCCCGGGAGTGGAGCCGGGCGAGCCGGTCGCCACCTCGCCGGGCGGGACCACCGGGACGACTGCGCCCGCCACGCTGGCGCCCGAGCGAGAGGTGGAGACCGGGGCCCCGAGGACCCACCGCGTCCGGCGCGGCGAGACCCTGGCGGGGATCTCCCGCGCGTACGGGGTGTCGATCGCCGATCTGCGGCAGATGAACGGGATTCGGGGGGACAGGATCCTGGTCGGCCAGACCCTCCGCATCCCGTAGGAGCGTTGAGAATGGCCAATCTCTTCGTTGCGCTTCCTCGGGCTTCCTGCGGCGGGCGATCAGCCCGCCTCGGAAGCCCTGCGTCGCGCGCCTCGACCTTGGCCATTCTGAACGCTCCTCCCTCGAGTGACCTCTTGTTTCATCCCGACCCGCGCCGTCGCTAGACGGCTCACGGGGGTAGGGGTAGGTTGGCGGTGATGCCGCTCACCACCGCACCTCCCCTGCCGGTCCACGAAGCCCAGCGGAAGATCCTCGATCGCGTCCGGCCCCTCGGCTCCGAACGCGTCCCGCTGACGGCCGCGCTGGGGCGGGTCACGGCGGAGGACGTCCACGCCGCGCTCGAGCTGCCCCCCTGGGACAACTCCGCCATGGACGGATACGCCGTCCGGGCCGCCGACGTGGCGCCCGGTGTGGAGGTCGAGGTCATCCTGGACCTCCCGGCCGGATCCGCCTCGGGTCAGCACCTGCCGCCGGGAGCAGCGGCCCGGATCATGACGGGCGCGCCATTGCCCGTCGGGGCCGATGCGGTCGTGCCGGTCGAGGAGACCGCGGGTCCTCAAGGGGAGGGGCGGTTCGCCGAGCCAGGCGAGCGTGTTCGCTTCGAGGTGCGGCCCGAGGTCGGCGATCACATCCGGCGGCGGGGCGAGGACGTGCGCAAGGGGGAGGTCGTGCTGCGCGTGGGCGACGTCCTCGGCCCGGCGCGGATCGCGCTCGCCGCCACCGCGGGGTGTCCTGTCCTACCCGTGGTCCGACGACCGCGGGTCGCGATCGTATCGACCGGCGACGAGCTCGTGGACCTCGACCGAGCGGGCGCTCCGGACCGGATCGTGAACGGGAACGCATACGGGCTCGCTGCTCAGGTGGCCGAGGCGGGCGGCGTGCCGCGCGTCCTCCCGATCGCACGCGACGAGCCGCGAGCCATCCGCGCGGCCGTCCGCTTCGCGCTCGAGGACGACGCGGTCGTCACGATCGGCGGAGTCTCCGTGGGCGCGAAGGACCTCGTGCGCGAGGCGCTCGAGGAGGCGGGCGTCGAGCTCGTCTTCTGGCGGGCCGCGGTCCGGCCGGGCGGGCCGGTCGCGTTCGGCATCTCCGGTGACGGCAGACCCGTATTCGGTCTCCCCGGGAATCCCGTCAGCGCCCACGTGACGTTCGAGCTCTTCGCGCGGCCCGCCCTCCTCGTGATGGGCGGACGGCGCCGACCCTTCCGGCGGCCGCTCCGGGCGACGCTCGCCGCGCCCGTTTCCACCCGGCCGGAGAAGGCGACGTACCTGCGAGTCCGGCTGGAGCCGGACGAGAACGGATGGCGCGCGATACCGACGGGAGCGCAAGGCTCCGCGATCCTCTCGGGGCTCGCCTCCGCGGACGGCCTCGCGGTCGTCCCGATCGGGGTTTCGGACCTCCCGGCCGGCGCGGAGCTCGACGTCCTGCCGCTGGACGGGCGAACGCTCGAGGGAGGAGACCCGTGAGCGGCGACCTGCGAAAGGCGAGCAAGGCGGCTCTCGACCTATTCCGCTGGGCAGAGCGGATCGTGATCACGACCCACGTGCAACCCGACGGAGACGGGATCGGCTCCGAAGTGGCCCTCGCGCATTGGCTGCGCGATCAGGGGAAGATCGTCGACATCTTGAACCCGCACTCGGCTCCGCGCCGGTTCCGGTTCCTCGAGATCGACATCCCGGCGCCGGGGTTCGAGCCGGCATCGGCCGAGCGGCTGCTGGGGGCCGCCGACCTGCTCGCGGTCCTCGACATCTCGGTGCCCGCACGGCTCGGACCCCTCGAGACGCACGCGCGAGCGTACGGAGGCGAGATCGTCGTCATCGATCACCATCTTGGCCCGACCGGTTTCCGCGGAGTCGACGTGCGGGACACGAGCGCGGCCGCGACGGGCGAGCTGCTTCACACGCTCCTGGTCGAGTGGGGCGCCGAGGTGACGCCTCCCATGGCGGCCGCACTCTACGCCGCCATCGCCTACGACACCGGCGGTTTCCGCTACTCGAACACGACGGCGCGGACGCATCGCGCGGCTGCGGCGTTGATCGACGCCGGCGCGGAGGTCCACGAAATCAACCAGCGGGTTTTCGAGTCGGTCTCTCCCACGCGCGCCCGGCTCCTGTCGCGCGTTTTCGGGGAGTTTCATCTCGAGGAGGACGGCCGGCTGGCGTGGATTGCGCTCTCCAGCGATCTCATGGAGGAGGCCGGCGCGGAGGCCGAAGATGTCGAGGGCGTGGTGGAGGCGCTTCGGTCGCTCGAGCACGTCGAGATGGCCATCCTGTTCAAGGAGATCGACAAGGGGGCTACCAAGGTGTCGTTCCGCTCCGCGGGTGAAGTCGACGTGAGCCGGCTCGCGGGCCGGTTCGGCGGCGGGGGTCACAAAAACGCCGCGGGAGCCTTCCTCAAGCGGCCGCTCGCGATCGTCGTCGAGGACGTGCTCGCCGCGGCGCGGGAATCGTTCGCGGTCGAGCGGGTCGGCTGAGGCCGTCCGGTTCCGCAGGGAGGAGCACGATGAGCAAGAAGCGCTGGCTCTCCGGACCGTCTATCCGGCCAGATCCCATCACCGCGGGCATGACGGCTGCGGACCTCGTGGACACCGCGTATCTCGCGTACAACGGAGGCCGCCTTCGCGAGGCCTGCGAGCTGTATACGCAGAAGATGCTGGCCGACGACGCGCTGGTGGGAATGTCGCTGACCGGCGCTTTGACGCCGGCCGGGATCGGGATGACGTGCCTGATCCCGCTGGTCGAGGCGGGGTTCGTGGATTGGATCGTGTCGACGGGAGCGAACCTCTATCACGACACACACTTCGGGATCGGCCTCGAGATGCACCGCGGCCGGCCTCACCTCGACGATACGGTGTTGCGCGAGGCGGGCGTGGTGCGGATCTACGACATCCTGTTCGACTACGAGGTCCTGCTCAAGACGGACGCGTTCTTCCGCCGGATCATGACCGCTTCGGAGTTTCAGAAGGAGATGGGAACGGCGGAGTTCCACTGGCTCTGCGGCAAATACGTCGCCGAGCGGGAGGTTGCACTCGGCCGACGAGGCACGTCGGTCCTGGCCGCCGCGTACCGTATGGGCGTCCCCGTGTACACGTCATCGCCGGGGGACTCCTCGATCGGGATGAACGTGGCGGAGCTCGAGCTCCGCGGGAACAAGCTGCGGATCGACCCTGCGCGCGACGTGAACGAGACCGCCGCCATCGTCTGGGACGCGAAGAGCGGAGGGGGCAAGAGCGGAGTCCTGATCCTGGGTGGGGGGTCGCCGAAGAACTTCGTGCTCCAGACGGAGCCCCAGATCCAGGAAGTGCTGGGCCTCGAGGAAGCCGGGCACGACTACTACCTGCAGATCACCGACGCTCGTCCGGACACCGGCGGGCTCTCGGGCGCCACGCCTGGGGAGGCGGTGTCGTGGGGCAAGGTCGATCCGGAGAAGCTGCCCGACGCGGTCGTCTGCTACGCCGACACGACGATCGCGCTGCCGCTCCTGACAGCCTACGCGCTCGACCGGCACCCGCCGCGCGAGCCGCGCAGGCTGTTCGACCGCCGGGCGGACATGTACGACCGACTCGTCGCGGCGTACCGCGAGACGGCCGGGTCGCGCGAGCCCGGCGAGATCGTGGACGCCGGATGATCCGGCTGGCCGACCCCCTGGATCGGCCCGGGAGCGCCCGGGAATTTCGCTGCACGGTGCACGGCCTGTGCTTCGAAAACCGGTACCGGATGCTGGAGGCGATCCACGCCGGCGACCCGCTGGTCCTGCGCCGCGAACCCGACAACGCGATCGGCGCCGACGCGATCCAGGTTCAGACCGCGGCCACCGAGACGATCGGCTACGTACCGCGCACGATCTCGCGCTGGCTGGCCCCGCTGATGGACTCGGGGCACCGGGCGGTGGCGTCGGTGGTGAAGGTGCGGAGCGGCTGCCCGTACTATGAACGGCTGATCATCGAAGTCCTGATCGATCCGGGGCGCTGAAAACGGCCGATCTGCGGCGTTCCGCTCCTCGTGTCTTCCTGCGGCGTACAGTCGTACGCCTCGGAATCCTCTCGTCGCGCGCCGCCGAATCTGGACCGTTTTGAGCGCCCCGGAGCTTTGAGCTCGTTCTGTGTTTCGAAACGACGAAGCCCCCGCGTGCGGGGGCTTCGTGCTTGGGGCGCTGTCCGCCGCTCCAGCGGCGCAGTCGCGGGGGCTACTTGGACTCGATCTTTTTCTTGCTTCCTCCGTCGATCGAGATCTCCCGCGCCTTCGCTTCCGCGCGGCGAGGAAGCGTGATCGCCAGCACGCCGTCCTGGAGCGCCGCCTTGACGTCTTCGGTGTCGACGTAGGGCGGAAGCGAGAACGACCGCTCGAAGCCACCGAACGAGCGCTCGGTGCGGTGGAACGTCTCGTCTTCGCTGGACGTCTCCTGGGTCTTCTCGCCGCGAACGGTCAGCGTGTTGTTCTCCACCGAGATCTTCAACTGGTCCCGGGACAGACCCGGCACCTCGAGGCGCAGCGTCAACGCCTCCGGCGTCTCCGAGACGTCGGTCACAGGGAACCACTGCCGGAGGTTCTCGCCGCCCCGGCCCCACGAGCCCAGGGCCTCGTCCATCATGCGGTCGAGCTCGCGCGGAAGCGCGAAGACGTTGTTGAACGGGCGATATCGGGTCACGTACGTCATGGTGTTCCTCCTCGCGTTCGGATTCGTCGCGTGGTTCGTTCCATTCCGGTCGGCGATCCGCGGACCGGCATCCCGTCGAGACCAATGCAACCGACGTACCACGCGAAATCCTGTCAGATCCGAGGGGTCGCGGCTGTCAGTGCGGCAGTTCGCCCGCTTGCGGACTGCCAATTGAAGGCGTCACCGGGACGTGGTCTACTGCAGGGGGAGCTCGAGGGTATCACCGCCGGGGCGCTCTGCCCGAGTGGCAGTCGAGTCGGGCTCAGGCCGCTCGGAGAGCCAGCGCGGCTCCGCGCCCTCGACCAGGAACCCGATGAGCTGCCGAACCAGCCGCGCGACGTCGGGAGGCGTGTCCCCGAAAGGATGGGAAGCGTGGTGCTCCGCCCGGTGGAGGGTGCCCAGGGTGGCGTGGCCGAACACGAAATGGACGAATCCCTGCTCCTCCAGGGCCGTGATTCGGACCTCGCGCTCGGTCGGCTCGTAGCGGAGCTTGAGGCCGGCCGTGCCGATCGCCTCGGTTTCGATCTCCGGGATCCGACCGAGCACATCGACGAGCTCGGCCAGCAGATGGTCGTAGCGCTCCTGGAAGGAGGCATCGACGGAGGGGTGTGCGACGTCCCGGCGCTCCTCCTTTGCGGATACCCGATCGCGCAGCTCGCGGACGAGAGCCGCCCGGTCGGACGGGACGGGGGGATCCGTCGCGGGCGTCATGCGGGCAGTCTAGGTGGCGCTTCCGCGGGGCGTCAATGCCGCGTAGCTTCGGTCGTCCTGCCCGAGGGGAGGATGATCGACTGATCGACTTCGACGAAAAAATCGTGCTCGTGACCGGCGGGTCCCGCGGGATCGGCGCCGCTTGTGTGCGCCTGTTCACCGAGCTCGGTGCCCGGGTGGGGTTCACCTGGCGGTCGAGCGAAGCCGATGCCCGCGCGCTCGAGGAGGGCAGCCGAGGCCGAGCGCGGGGCTGGCGCGCGGACGTGACCGACGACGAAGCGATCGCCCGTTTCGTGCGCGAGGTGGAAGCGGAATGGGGGGGAGTTGATGTGGCGGTCGCCAACGCCGGGATCTGGGAGGGCGCCGCCGTCGAGCGCATGACGCCCACGGAGTGGCACGAGACTCTCGACGTCAACCTGGGCGGGACGTGGCGGCTCTGCCGTGAGTCGATCCCCGCCCTCCGGCGCCGCGGCGGCGGCGCGATCGTCGTGGTGAGCTCGACCGCGGGCCAGCGCGGGGAGGCGTACCACTCCCATTACGCCGCGACGAAGGGCGGCCAGATCTCCCTGGTGAAGTCGCTCGCGGTCGAGTGCGCGCCCGGCATCCGCGTGAACGCCGTCGCGCCGGGATGGGTCGACACCGATATGAGCGCGGAACCGCTCCGCGGCGACGAGCGCGCGGCGATCCTGGCATCGATCCCCCTCAGGCGCGCGGCGACCGCCGAGGACATCGCTGACGCGATCGCCTTCCTGGCGAGCGATCGCGCGCGACACGTGACCGGCGAAGTCCTCAACGTCAACGGAGGCTCCGTGCTGTGCGGGTGAAGACCGCCGTGGCGCGGGGCGTCACAGCGGCCGTTCAGCGGATGCCGCGGGCCCTGACCTCCCCGCTCGCCGCGTCCGTCGGAGCGCTCCTCTGGGCCGGCTTCGATCGCCGCGTCGCCAACGAGAACCTGGAACGCGTCTATCCGGACTGGCCTTCGCGTCGCCGGCGCCGCGTCGCCTTCCGCTCCTACGGCCGCATGGCACGCTCGCTGGTCGAGTTCCTCCACACCCCGAAGTACTCCGAGGCGGAAATCCTCGAGCGCGTCCGGCTCGAGAACGAAGGCGCGCTCGAAACCGCGCTCGCCGGCGGGCGGGGAGCGATTCTCCTGTCGGGCCATTTCGGCAACTGGGAGTGGCTCGCGCGACGCGTCGCTGCGGCAGGACATCCATTCGCGGTCCTGTTCAAGGAGCCGGGCGACCCGGTTCTCGCGGAGCGGCTGCGGCAGACGCGCGCGGCGGCCGGGATCGAGCAGATCGATCACGACGACATGCGCGCCGCTGCCCGCTGGCTGCGCGCGGGGCGCGTCCTGGGAATCGTCATGGACCAGGAACCGCGGAGGGTGGCGGAAGGCGTGATCGCGCCGCTGTTCGGCCAGCCGACGATGACGCATACAGGGCCGTTCCGGCTCGCCCGCATGGCCGATGCTCCGCTCCTCACATTCTTCTGCCGGGCCACGGGACAGGGGCGCTACCACGCGCGGCTGGAGCTGCTCGAGGCGAGCGAGTCGACGGACATGGAGTCGGCGGTTGCCGAGGACGCCGCCCGGTTCAACGCGCGGCTCGAGGCCGCGGTCCGACGCGATCCCGAGCACTGGATGTGGATGTACAAGCGATGGGCGCGGCTGGACCGCCGCTCCCGTGCCCGGCCGACCTCGCGCTAAGTCTAGAGCATCGGCTCCGCGGCCAGCGCACGGCCCACTCGCTCCTCGTAGGCGATCGCGAGCCGCTGTGTCCGCGGACCGGGGACGGGGCGGGGGAAGGCTGTGTCGTCGAGCGCGGCCACCGGCATGACGCCGGCGCTCGTGAACGAGAGGAAGCACTCGTCCGCGCCGGCGACGATCTCGGGAGGGTAGCGTCCCTCGACGGTCTTGAATCCGCAGCCGGGCGCCAGGTCGAGCACGGCGTCCCGCGTGATCCCCGGGAGGATGCCGCACCCGAGGGCCGGCGTGTGAAGCGTGTCGGACTCGAAGAAGAACAGGTTCGAAGCGCTCCCCTCGAGGGCCCAGCCGTCCCGGTGCACGAGCACCGCGTCGTCGTAGCCGCCGGCCTGGGCCTCCCGGCGCGCGCGCGCGTGCGCCAGCCGGTTCGTGTGCTTGACCCCGGGCAGGTAGGGCACGATCCGCTCGGCGTGGCACGCGAGTCTCCACGGCGGGGTATGGGGGGCCGTCCAGGGTGGGGGCGGCTCGACCCAGGCGATCGAGACCGGGCCGCCTGGCCCGGCGCCGCCGGTGAGGTACAGCCGCGCCAGCCCGTGGATGCGATCGCCGAGGAGCCGGCCGAGCATCGGGCGCGCATCCTCCTCGCGCCAGACGGGCCCCAACCCCAGCGCGCGCGCCGATGCCTCGAGGCGCTCGAGATGACGGGCGAGGAACAGCGGCCGGCGGCCGACGATCTTGACGCCCTCGTAGACCGCCTCGCCGAACAGGAACCC
>JAICNR010000125.1 GCA_025931135.1 Gemmatimonadota bacterium
GATCCGCCCCGCCTGCTCCCAGCCTGCCGACGTCCGACGGAAGGCCAGCACCTCGCCGCGGGCCTCGGACGCCCCCGGGGCGCCGACGAGCAGGTACTCGGCCGAGGCGGCGAGCCCGGCCCCGAAGCGGCCCTCGACCTCGCTGCCCGAGAGCTTCTCAGGGGTTCCCCAGGCGGACCCGTCCGGGGGGAAGATCCAGACCCCACCCTTGCCCGAGTCCGCGCCGGCGGCGGCGATGACCGCGGCGCCGTCGATCACGTCGAGGGTGCGCCCCCATCCCTCGTCAACCCCGACACCTTCGGGGGCCGGGAACGTCCCGGCGGCCGTCCAGCGGCCGTCCGCCTGCCGGCGGAACGCGTACACCGTCCCCGTAGCGGAATCCCCATCTGCCTTCGACGCCAGCGCCAGGTCGCCGTCGAGCGCGAGCTCGACGCCGAACTCGTCGTCCGGCCCGCGCTCGGGCGCGACCAGCTTCGCGGTCTGCCGCCAGGTCCCGTCGCCGGAGCGCTCGAACGCGTAGACCGCGCCCATCCCGTCGTCGGCGTTCGGCGCGCCCACGATCATCCGGTCGCCGGAGGTCGCGATGAAGGCCCCGAACCGGTCACCGACGACCCCGTCGTCGGCCGTCAGCTTCGCCGCCTGCGTCCAGCCTCCGCCGCTCGGGCGATACACGAAGACGGCGCCGGGCTCACGATCCGACCCCGCGTGCGAGAACAGGACTTCGTCCTCTCCGACGGCGGCGGATCCGCCGAACGACTGCGCGGTGGCGGGAATCGCGGACATGGCCGCGAAGAACAACGCCAACAGGATGCCTTTCATCGTTTCTCCTCCGATGGGAATGCGGAACGGGTCGCCTGCGAAAGGACCGTACCCGGGGGGTTCGAGTCTCGTTCCGACGGACGACCGCCGGACGCCGTGCGTTCAACCATCCGGCCCTACGAGAGCGTGCCCAGCGCCTCGCTCGCCTCCGCGATCAGGGCCTTCCGCTCGGGATAGCGAAGAAACGCGCTCTTGAAGCCGTTCAGGAGCAGCTTCTTCACCTCCTCGAGATCGAAGCCGAGCCGATCGACCAGGAGCTCGATCTCGTCCGTCATCGTCGTGTTCGACATCAGCCGGTTGTCGGTGTTCACGGTCACGCGGAGACCGCGGTCGAAGTACTCCCGGATCGGATGCCGTTCGATCGAGTCCACGGCGCCCGTCTGCACGTTCGACGTCGGGCACATCTCGAGCGGGATGCGATGGTCCCGAACGTACTCGAGCAGATCCTCATCCTCGCGCAGCCGCACGCCGTGACCGATGCGGTGGGCGCCCGCCCAGTGCAGCGCCTGGTGGATCGACTCCGGCCCGTATGCCTCCCCGGCGTGTACCGTGACGTTGAGGTTGGCGTGGCGGACGAGATAGAAGGCCTCGCGGAACCGCTTGGCGGGATTGTCGATCTCCGCGCCCGCGAGATCGAAGGCCAGGACTCCGCGGCCCTTATACTCCACCGCCAGGGCGGCCATCCGGACGGCGCGCTCGGGTTCGAAGTGGCGCAGGCCGCAGATGATCTGGTACGACTGCGTGCGCGGGTGCGCCTCCTGCCCGCGACGGAGCCCCCGCTCCACGGCGTCCACGACCTGGCGCGGCGAGAGCCCACGCTTGGTCGAAAGGATGGGGGCATAGCGGACTTCCATGTACCACACGTTCTCCGCCGCCGCGTCCTCGACCAGCTCGAAGGCGATCCGCTCCAGGGCCTCCGGGGTCTGCATGACCGAGGTCGTCACGTCGAAGCGCGAGAGATAGCCGATCAGATCCCGCTCGGGGAGCTCCTGCGTGAACCAGCGCCGGACTCCGTCGGCCGAATCCGCCGGCAACTCCACGTCGTCCGCCTGTGCGAGATCCCAGATCGTCTCGGGGCGAAGTGAGCCGTCCAGGTGGACGTGGAGGTCGGTCTTGGGGAGTCGCTCGAGGAGCCCGCGATCGATCGTCAACGGGACTGTCCTCTCACCGCCTCGTGAAAGTGGATGCGGGACTCCGGGACGACGTGACCGTCGGGATCGACCGGCTCTCCCTCCTCGTCTTGCAGGACGCCTCCGCCGGTGGAGAGCGCGGCCCCGGCATGCGGATCGAACGCGGTAACCGCATCGCGCCAGCGGGCCCAAGGCCACACCCGGATCTCCACCCCGTTCACCGTGACCCTCACCCTGGGACCCGTCATTCCCCGTCCTCCTCCGGCCAGGGCCCCAGCTGCGCGATCCGGCCCTGCACCTCGTAGTGGAGGGGATTCGGTAACGACTCGAGATGGCTGGCGAATACGTCGCTGTCGATGAGCCCGGTGTTGGTCGCATCGAGGACGTCGCTGAAGGGGGCATAGTCGTCCCCTCCCGAGGCCATGAAGTTGTTGACCGTCATCGTGTACGTCCGCTGGGGCGAGACGACGTCCCCGTTCTCGATCAGTCGCTCGCCGGTATCCTCGAGCCACGCGTCGCGGACCCGCTCGCCGACCGGTCGGCGCGGATCGAATGCGAATCGGACGCCGGACACCTGGCCCACCGAACCGGTGACGGCGGCTTCCAAGCCGCGGCGCAGCTGCTCGCCGGTCATGGTCAGCCGGATCAGCACGTTCTGGAAGGGCTGTACAGCGTAGACATCGCGGAACGTCACCGGACCCGCCTGGAGATCGGCGCGGATCCCGCCGGCGTTGGTCATCGCCATCTGGGTGCCGGTCGCGGCGCGCTGCGCGTCGGTGATGAGGTTGCCGAGCGCGCTTTCCCCGCGGCGGTCGCGGACCAGCGTCTGCGCGAGCTCGGTGATCGGTCGATTCGCAATATCGGCGGTCTCCGTGCGCCAGCGCTCGACCCGGGCCGCCATCGCGGAATCGGGAACCACGTCCGCTGCGCGGGTTGTCCAGACATCAGCGAATACGTTCACCACGCGTCCCGCCGCCCGGTCGAATGTCAGGACGGCAATCCCCAGAGCCGTCCCGCTGGATGCCGCCTGCACGATCGGGATGCCGTTCACGACTGCGTTGATGCGCGTGTGCGTGTGGCCTGATACGATCAGGTCCAGTGGGGCGGTGATGAGACGAGCCGCGTCGGCGATCTCGCCTCGCATGCCACCGTGCCCCTCCTCGATCCCGCCGGCATGCACCACCAGGAAGATCAGGTCGGCACCCTCCGCGGCCAGCCGAGGCGCCAGCTCGTTGACTGCGAAGGCGATCTCGATGAACTCGTAAGGTTCGACGTACTTCGGCAGCGTGGTGACGGGCGTGAACGTGGTCGCGGCCCCGATGACCGCGATCCTTAGCCCCGCACGCTCGAACCAGGCGTACGGGACGGCCCACTCCGGACGCTCCCCCGTGGCCTTCTCGAAGATGTTCGCCGCCAGGAAGGGGTACGCGGCTTCCGCTATCCGGTCCTGAAGCGTGTCGACGCCCCAATCGAACTCGTGGTTCCCGATCGCCGCCGCGTCCACGCCGAGGGCATTTAGCACGTCGATCGACGCCCTGCCCGAGTTCAGGTTCGAGATGATCGTCCCCTGCATCTGGTCGCCGCCGTCGAGCATCAGACTGGCCTCGCCGTAACGCTCGCGGATCGCTGCCACGTAAGTGGCCAGGGTCGCGGCGCCGCCGATCGTGTCTCCGCCGGCCCAGGTCGGGGTCTGGGGCTCGAGCGCGCCGTGGAAGTCGTTCAAAGCGATGACGGCGAGCCGGATCGAGTCGCTCGTTGCGGGGAGCGGCGGCGGCAACAGGGCGAGCGTGGGGATCGTGTGGTTCACGGGAGTGCCGATCGCTCCACCCACGGAACGCGCGCGCGCGTCTCCCCGAATGCGCGCCGCCTCGCGCTCGGCGACGGCGGCGACCCGGGCCCTCGCCGCTTCCGCGGGCTCGATTCGCCAGGAAGGCTCGAACACATCCGCCTCGCGAATCGTGTCCCGCTCGGCGATCCAGTCGATGAGAAGCTGCCGGACTTCGCGCTGGCCGTCGTCGATGACCGGCGCGTCCTGGATCATCGAATACCCGCCGCCCCCGCTCTGGCGATAGTTGTTGATCGCCAGTGTGAACGTCTGGTCGTCCCGCACCGGCTCACCGCGGAAGCGGAGGTCCGCGATCCGATCCCCGACGGCTCGGGACACGTCCACGGTGTACTCGACTCCCGCCACGACGTCGTAGTTGTAGCCGGGGATCGAATCGACTTCGAGGTCGACGTCGTCGCCCGCGTCGAGTAGGGCGCCTTCCGCCGTGGTCCGGTGGAAGTACTTGGCCGACCACTCCAGGTAGTCCCGTAGCTGACGACCCGTGACCCGGATCGTCTTCAGCGTGTTGTCGTAGAGGTAGAGTGCCGCGGCGTCGGCAACGGTGATCGCGCCCGTGCCGAGCTCGACGTCGGCGTCGAAGATCGACGCCGCGGAGAGGTCCGCGCCGGTCGCGTCCAACTGCACACGCTGGACGAGGTCGAGGATCGGCGTATCGGAGATCCGGCCCGCGGCCGCCGACCAGCGGTCGGGCGTGAAGCCGATCGTGTCCGCCACATAGGCGACCACTCGCTCGTGCCAGGGACGCATCTCGGTCAGGAGCGCGGAGTCCGGAGGCACGCCCGCGGTCGAGAGCGTCGTGGCTCCGCGGTCGAGGACTTGCCACCCGCTCGCGGCCCGCTCGACGTCGATCGCCACGACCGCGAGCGCGTCGGCCCAGCGACCCGCCTGGGTCACGAGCACGTTCCCGATGATCTCCGCGGGGATCTCGCGATGCGAGTGGCCGAGAAGCATCGCCTCGAGGCCCGGCAGCGCCTCCGCCAGCGCCCGGCCGGCGTTCTCTTCGGGCACGCCCGTCGCCACCTCGTCGTAGGACGAGCCGGGTCCCAGCCCCGAATGGACGACGGCAATCTGGATGTCGCTGGCGCGCTCGAGCTCGGGCCAGGCGCGGCGCGCGGTCTCGACGATGTCCCGGAACTCGAGCCGACCTTCCACGTTCGCGCGGTCCCAGATCGCCGAGCCCGGCGTCGTCAGGCCGAGGATCCCGACCCGCAGGCCCTCGCGCTCGACGACGGTCCAGGCGGGGAACGCGGTCGAGTCCGTACCGGCCACGAACACGTTGGCGCCGAGGACTGGGAATTCCGCGGCCCCGATCGCGCGTTCCAGCGCCGGGACCCCGAAGTTGAACTCGTGGTTCCCGACCGCCGCGGCGTCGTATCCGAGGTGGTTCATGGCCCGGATCACCGGGTGGACCTCCGCCGGCTCGACTACGCCGTAGTAGTAGTCGAGCGGGTTCCCCTGGAGCAGGTCGCCGGAGTCGACCAGGATCGTGCCGGGGTGGACAGCCCGGATCGAGTCCACGAGCGTCGCGACCCGCGCGAGCCCCAGGTCCTCTTCCTCGCCCGTGTAGTAGTCCCACGGCACGATCCGGCCGTGGACGTCGGTCGTTCCGAGGATCCGGACCTCGACCCGGGTCCCCGGGGCGGGCCCCGACCCCGGCGCGCCACCCGTCGTGGCCGACGGCGCGCACGCCGCCGCCATCCAGGCGAGAACGAACAGGGCGGCCACCAGGCGGTGCGCCCCGCGCGGGAGTGTCGGGATTTTCGTGAGCGGGACCCTCATGAAGAGGGCGGAATATATACCGCGGACCGGATCGCGCGGAAGTCGGGAAGGATGTCGTCCCGCTCGCCGACCCACGCCCAGGCGATCCGACCGTCGAGGCCGATCACGAACGCCGATCGCCGGGACACGCCGCGGAGCCCGAAATAGTCCTCGTAGAGGACGCCATAGGAGGACGCGACCTCGTGGTTGAAGTCCGAAAGGAGCGGGAACGGGAGCCCGAGCTCCTCGCGGAATCGCCGGGTCACGAACGGGCTGTCGGCCGAGATACCGTAGACGTCCGCGTCGATGGTCTGCCACGCGCTCCAGTCGTCGCGGACGGCGCACAGCTCCGCCGTGCACACCGAGCTGAACGCGAGCGGGAAGAAGAGCAGGACCACGGGTCGCTCGCCGAACCGCGCACCCACGTCGACGACCTCGCCCGGGGCGGCAGGGAGGGCGAACCCCGGCGCGGGGTCCCCCGGGGCGAGAGGCGAGGCGGGACCGGGGGTAGCGTTCGGGCCGCGGCTCGCGCTCATTCCTGGAACCTCAAGTCGCTCAATGTCACCTCGTGCCGCATCACCTCGACCCCCTCCGCGTCCTTCACCAGGAACGTCAGCCGCCCCGGAGGCTTGGTCGTGTCCAGCTCCAGCACTCCGTAGCTGTAGCCCGCCGCGTATCCGCCGATCCGGATCGGGTTCGGCAGCTCGAGGCCGGTCACGAACGGTCGGTTCGCGATCGGGGACGCCGTCAGCTCGTACAGGGAATACAGTCCCGCCCGGTCGTCGCGCATGAGCTCCGAAAGGTGCCGGTCCCCGTCCACGAAGATCACGCCTTCGATCCTCCGCTCCCGGATCCAGTCCAGGATCTCTCGCCGCTCGTACGCGAACATCGCGTACGACTCCCACTCGTGGTAGTCGGCCAAGACCTGGTGGCCGATGGCGACGATCTTGAGAGCGGCGTCGCTCTCGTCCAGGGACCGCTTCAGCCATTCCTTCTGCGCGTTCCCGAGGATGGTCTTGTCGGGCGAGTCGGGAAGCGAGTCAGGATCGCGCCAGAAGCGGTCGTCGATGAGGAAGACTTCCGCGGCCCCGATCCGGAAACGGGCGTAGATGCCGTCGAAGCCCGGCTCGACCCCGTACGAGGGGTTCGCCCAGTAGCGCTCGAAGATCTCCGCCACCGCGAGCCTCGAAGGGCTCGTGCGGTCGCTGTCGCTGTCCCCGTAGTCGCGATCGTCCCAGATCGCGTAGTTCGCGGTGGTCCGCAGCACGGGTTGCACCGCGGGCAGCCCTCTCATCTCCCGATATCGGTGCTCGATCCGTTCGGCACTCGTGTAGTCCGCGGGTCTGACCGAGTCGGCGTGCTCCAGGTAGCCGTTGTCGCCCAGCCACAGCACTGCGTCCGGCCGTTCCGCGGCGACGGCGGCCCAGGAGCTCTGGATGGAATCCCACCCGACGCGCGCGCAGGACACGAGGACGATCCGAACGCGGGAAGGCTCGGCCGGCCGGGGAAACGTCCGGATCTCTAGCGGAGGATCGACGGTAACCTGCATGCCGTCCACCGAGAGCCGCGCGCGGTACGAGGTGCCGGGATCCAGGTCGGTCACGTCGACGAGCGCGATCCCGCCGTCGAACCCCCGAGCGTCCGCAACGCCTCGCTCCGTTTCACCCTCCGCGTCCGTCAGCTCCACGCTCAATCGCCCCGGGCGGTCCAGCTCGACCCAGATCCTGGCGCTCGACTCGGTCACGTGTCCCACCATGGGTCCGAGGACGACCCGCGTCGGACCGGTGGCGGGATGCTCTCCCACGGGCGGGAGCTCCGCCCGGGCGCATGCTGCGAGAAGCGCGA
>JAICNR010000115.1 GCA_025931135.1 Gemmatimonadota bacterium
CCGAGGAACGCGAACGTCATCCCCAACCCGTCGAGCCACGTGGATTGTTTTACCGCGGAGACGATGCCGATCAGGATGCCGGAGAGCGTCGCGAACAGCATCGACACGGACGCCAGGTAGAGGGTCTTCGGGAAGTGCTCGAGGATCCCTTGGAGGACCGGCTGCCGGGTCATGTACGAACGGCCCCAGTCGCCCCGGACGAGGCCCGAGACGTAGTGGGTGAACTGCTTCCACAGCGGGTCGTCGAGATGGAGCTCGGCGCGGAGCCGGTCGATCGTGGCGGGATCGAAGCGATCCCCGACCATCGCCAGGACCGGGTCGCCTGGCGCCACGTAGAGGAGCGCGAACGTGACCACGAGCACGCCGAAGAGGACCGGGATCGTGTGGACGATGCGGCGGAGCGCGTACTGCAGCATGACGGACCGGAAACCTCGGGGCGGCGGGTCAGCGAGAAAGGCCGTAACGTATCGACGCCTTCGAACCCCGCGCAACGCGCGGGGCCCATCCCATGACGAGGAGGAACGACGTGCTCCACCGATCCCTGCGGGCAGCGCTGGTCCTGTTCCTGACGACGGCCGCGGCGCCGTCCTTCGCGCAGGACGCGTTCGACGCCCGCTTCGCCCGACCCGACCTGCCGGATCCGAACGAGTATCGCTCGGCGAGCGGAAGGCCCGGGCCCGCGTACTGGCAACAGCGCGCGGACTACGAGATCCGCGCCACGCTCGACCCCGCCGCGGGCACGCTGAGCGGCGAGCAGACGATCACGTACGCGAACCGCTCCCCCGACACGCTGGCCTTCGTGTGGATCCAGCTCGACCAGAACCTGTTCACGTCCGGGAGCGAGGGCGCACAGGCTTTCCCGGGAGATGCGGGTGCCGCGTCGGACGGCGGCTTCGAGATTCGACGGGTCGCGTCGGGAGGGACGGAGCTCGGACACCGGATCCGCGACACGCAGATGCGCGTGGAGCTCGCCCAGCCGCTCGCGCCCGGCGGGACCGTGGCGATCGACATCGATTGGTCGTTTCGCGTGCCCGAGGACGGCGCTCAACGGATGGGCCGGGACGGTGACCACTTCCTGCTCGCCCAGTGGTATCCGCGGATGGCGGTCTACGACGACCTGAACGGGTGGAACACGATGCCGTACCTCGGGCAGGGCGAGTTCTATCTCGAGTACGGCGACTTCGACGTGGCGCTCACCGTGCCCGCGACCTATCTCGTCGGCGCCACCGGCACGCTGCAGAACCCGGCCGAGGTCCTGACCGCGGAACAGCGGGCGGCGCTCGACCGCGCACGGACCGGAAGCGAGGTCGTGCACGTCGTGACGGCGGCGGAGCTCTCCGATCCGGCGTCCTTCCGGCCGACGACGCAGGGCACCCTCACGTGGCGCTTCCGGGCGGAGAACGTCCGCGACTTCGCGTGGGCAGCGGGCCCCCGGCTCGTCTGGGATGCGACCGCATGGGAGGGGACGGCGATCCACGCGCTCTATCGCCCCGAAGCGACCGCGTGGAGCGAGGCCGCGGCGATGACGCGCCACTCGCTCGACTTCTATTCCGGCTACCTGATCCCCTACCCGTATCCCTCGGCAACCGCGATCGAGGGTCCCGTCTTCGGCATGGAGTACCCGATGGTCGTGTTCGTCGCGCCGGAGCCGTTGCGCGAAGACCTGTTCGACGTCCTCGACCACGAGTGGGGCCACATGTGGTTCCCGATGATGGTGGGCACCGACGAGCGCCGGCACGCGTGGATGGACGAGGGAATCGACACGTTCATGAATCTGCTCAGCAAAGAGATCTACTTTCCCGAGAGCGACCCGGTCCTCGAGAACACGGCCCAGTACGCGGCTGCGATCCTCTCCTATCGCGAGCAGCCGATCGGGAGCCTCCCCGACGAGTTCGCGCCGGAAGGCCCGGGCCTGGGGATCGGGGCGTACATCAAGCCCGCGGTCATGCTGACGGCGCTGCGGGAGCTGGCGGGACACGAGCTCTTCGATGCGACGCTCGCCTCCTACGCCCGGACTTGGGCCTGGCGCCACCCATCTCCCGCCGATTTCTACCGTCACATGGAGGACGGCCTTGGAATGGAGCTCGGGTGGTTCTGGTACAACTGGATCGAGACGACACAGACCCAGGACCTCGCGATCCTCGGCGTGGACCAGTCGGAGGTGGGGGGCGAGTGGCAGGTGACGGTCACGATCGATCAGCGTGGGCGGCTCCTGATGCCCGCGGCCGTGACCGCGACGTCGGGGACGGCTACGAGCACGGTGACGATCCCGGTGGAGGCGTTCTACGGAACGGATCGCGCGACCGCCACCTTGACCCTGCCTGTGCGGGCGGACCGGATCGTCGTGAACGAGGGGCCGGAATGGGGTGACATCAATCCGCAGAACAACGTCTGGACGCGGTGAGCCGGTGATCGGGACCCTCGTGACGCGGAGCACATCCGCGGGGCGACGCTGACGATCCCCGTTCCCTAGCCTTCCCCGTGGCCCGTCGCGAGATCACCGTCCGGGGGATCGTTCAGGGCGTCGGTTTCCGACCCTTCGTCTTCGGCTTAGCGCGCGACCTCGATCTCAAGGGAACCGTGCTCAACGACGCCCGCGGCGTCGTGATCGACGTCGAGGGGAGCGACGACGCGCTGGCCACCTTCCAGCGCGCGCTGATCGGGGACGCGCCTCCGCTCGCGGTCGTCGAGCACGTTGCCTCCCGCGACCGGCCGCCAGCGAACTTCTCCGATTTCCGGATCGAGCACAGCGAAACCGGGGGCGCGCGGCTCGCGCTCGTCTCTCCCGACGTCGCGCCCTGCGAAGACTGCCTGCGGGAGATGGGGGACCCCCGGGACCGACGACACGGCTACCCGTTCCTCAACTGCACGAACTGCGGACCCCGGTTCACGATCGTCCGCGACGTTCCGTACGACCGCGCGAACACGTCGATGTCCGCGTTCCCGATGTGCGGACCGTGTCGCGCCGAGTACGAGAATCCACTCAATCGGCGCTTCCACGCGCAGCCGACCGCCTGCCCCGAGTGCGGGCCGTCGCTGGAGTGGCGCAAGGACGGTGACCGCGGGCCGCGGGGAGCGGAGGCGTTGGAGCTCGCGGCCGAGCGCCTCGAGGCGGGGGCGATAGTCGCGATCAAGGGTCTCGGCGGCTATCACCTGGCGTGCGACGCACGGCGCGACGACGCGGTCGCCGAGCTGCGCCGCCGGAAGCGGCGATACGCGAAGCCGCTCGCGCTCATGGTGCGGGACCTCGACGCCGCGCGCTCACTCTGCGCGGTCGACCCGGCCGCCGAGGCGTCGCTGACTTCGCCGCGGAGGCCGATCGTCCTCCTGCCTCGCCGCCCGGGCGCCGGCGTGGCGCCGTCGGTCGCCCCGGGCGTCCCGACGCTCGGCCTGATGCTCCCGTACACGCCGGTCCACGAGCTCCTGCTCGAGCGGATCGGATGGCCACTGGTCCTGACGAGCGGCAACGTCAGCGACGAGCCCATGGCATATGTCGACGAGGAGGCGCTGGAGCGGCTCGCCGGGATCGCGGACGCGTTCCTGGTCCACGACCGGGCGATCGTCATGCGCTGCGACGACAGCGTCGTCCGCTGGACCGGCCGGCGATCGGTCATGATCCGACGCGCGCGGGGATACGCGCCCCAGCCGGTGTTCCTGAATCCGCCCGCCGAGCGCCCGATCCTCGCGCTGGGAGCGCACCAGAAGAACGCGATCTGTCTCGCGCGCGGGTCGCACGGGTTCGTGAGCCACCACATCGGCGACCTCGACACGCCGGAGGCGGTGGCGGGTCTGGAGGAGGCCGTCGGCCAGTACGAGCGGCTGTTCGAGATCGAGCCCGCGCTCGTGGCCTGCGACCTGCACCCCGATTACCGGTCCTCAACGCTGGCGCGGGAGATCGCCCATGCGCGCGGGCTCCCGCTCGTCCGGGTCCAGCACCACCACGCGCACGCGGCGAGCGTGGCGGCCGAGCACGGGATCGAAGGGCCGTACCTGGGAATCTCGCTCGACGGCACGGGCCTCGGAACCGACGGGACGATCTGGGGCTTCGAGTTCCTCGAGGTCGAGGGCGCGCGGATGCGGCGGCTTGGCCGCCTCGAGACCGTCCCCATGCCGGGCGGCGAGGCGGCCGTGCGAGAGACGTGGCGGATGGCGTGCGCGTGGCTTCGGGCGGCGTTCCGGGAGCTGCCCGACTTGCCGCTCGCCGTCCTCGAGCGACTCGACCGCGCGAAATGGGCCACGCTCGAGCGCGCGACGAACGCGGGCCTGAACTCCCCGCTCTGCTCGAGCGCGGGCAGGCTCTTCGACGCGGCGGCCGCGATCGCGGGACTCCGCGACCGGGCCGATTACGAGGGGCAGCCCGCCGTCGAGCTCGAGGGCGAGGCGGACCGGGCCGGCGGTGGCCGATCGGAGTCGTGGCCGGTCGAGCTCGCGCACGCGCGTCTCGAGGACCACGCCGGCTACGAGGAAGATGCCGCGCGCGAGGGTTTCGAGATCCGGTTCGGGCCCGCGATCCGCGCCCTGGCCGAGGGGGTTGCGGCGGGCATGGACTGCGCGGAGGCGGCCGCCCGGTTCCACGCGACCGTCGTCGCGGCGATCGCGGCAGGTGCCGAGCGGTCGCGGCGCGAGCGGGGCCTCCGAGTCGCCGCGCTCTCGGGAGGCACGTTTCAGAACGCGATCTTGCTCGAGGGCGCGATCGACGCGCTCGCCGCGGCGGGATTCGACGTGCGGATCAACGAGCGCGTCTCACCGAACGACGGAGGAATCGCCCTGGGTCAGGCCGCGGTGGCGGGAAGCGCCGGTGTAGTAGAATCGGGAGACCGATGACGCGCCTCGCGGATCCTCCCGCCAGGACGGCGAAGCTCTATGCCCTGCCGTTCTCCCACCCCTCGATCGCCGCGCGACTCATGCTCGAGCGCGCGGGAATCGAGCACGAAGTCGTGAACCTCCCCATGGGACTCCACCCGCTCTTCCTGCGGAAGGCGGGCTTCCGAGGCGGAACGGTTCCCGCGCTCGTCCTGGACGACAGGCGGATCCAGGGCTCGCTCGAGATCTCGCGGGCCATCGAGGCGCGTGGACCGAGAGGAATCCTGTTCCCGATCGAGCCGGAGGCGCGCCGCCGCGTGGAGGGAGCGGAACGGTGGGCGGAGGCGGAGCTCCAGCCCATCCCGCGGCGGCTGTTCCGTTGGGCGCTGTCGCACGACGCATCGCTCCGCGGTCGCGCCGCGCGCATGGCCGGATTTCCCCTGCCGCGCCTCGCGGGCGCGCTGATGAAGCCCCTGGTTGCCCGCTTCGCCCGGGTCTCCCATGCCGACGACGCGACCGTGAAGGCCGACCTGGAGCGGCTCCCCGCGCTCCTCGCTCGCGTCGACGCCTGGATCGCCGACGGGACGATCGGAGGCGAGGCTCCAAACGCGGCCGACTATCAGATCGGAACCACCATCCGGGCGATGCTCGCGATGGACGATCTACGTCCCCGGATCGAAGGCAGTCCCGCGGCGGAGATGGCGGCACGCATCGTCCCCGCGTATCCGGGAAGGCTTCCCTCCGTCCTCCCTACAGAATGGAGGGCGCGCACGGCCTGAGCGACTCCACAGCGTGAGGAATCGGTCCTCGTGCCCGGGACGGTCCGCCCTACTCCGGCGTCAACGAGACCTCCAGCCACTTCTGCTCGTAGAACACCTGCGGGGTTTCGTAGCCCTCGACCCACGGCTGGACCATGTCGTAATCGATCGGGTGGACGGTGAAAATCCACGGCGCGTCGGCGAATATCAGCGAATCCGCGCGCTCGTACATCGCGTGCCTGGTGTCGTCGTCCAGCGTGCCGCGCGCGGTCAGGATCAGGGAGTCCACGGTGGCGTTCGAGTAGAAGGCCGCGTTGCCGCCCGCTCCCGCCATCTCGCTGAAGAACAGCGGATACAGGAAGTTCTCCGCGTCGGGATAGTCGGCGTACCAGTTCGCGAGGTACGCGTCGAGCTCGCCGCGCTGCATCGACTGCCGCACGGCTGTCCAATCCCGCTGGCGCAGGTTCATCGTGACGCCGACGTCGGCGAGGTTGGCTTGAACCGCCTCCAGGAAACGCTGGTTGATCGCCAGCGAACGGAAGAAGACGTCGAACGTCAGTCCCTCGGCGCCCGCCTCGCGCAGGAGCGCGCGGGCGCTGTCGGCGTCGAACCCGTACCGGCGCCCCCCCTCCCGGTAGCCGGGCAGGCCCGGCGGGATCGGTCCATGCGACAGCTCCACGTCGCCCGGATAGATCACCTCCGCGATCCGGCCCACGTCGATCGCGTAATTGAGGGCGCGCCGGACCCTCGCGTCGCGGAACTGAGGCTTCCGGTTGTTTAGCGCGAGGTAGTACGTGATGAGCGCCGGGCGCTGCCGGAGCTGCGCGGACCACTCCGGATCCGAGGAGAAGCGATCGAACTCGGGCTTCGGGAACTCGTTGAGGTCGACCCAGTCCAGGTTTCCGCGCTCGAACTCCGCGATCACGGTCGTCGTCTCGGGGATCATGCGGATCTCGATCCCGTCCATCTTCGGGCGTCCCAGATGGTAGCGGTCGTTCGCCGTGAGCCGGATGACGTCGTCGTGGGCCCAAGACTCGAACACCCACGGACCGGTCCCGATCGGCGCCTCCGAGAACTGGGGTCCCTTCTGCTCGATCTCCTCGCGGGGCACGATGTGAGCGGCGGGCATCGCCATCAGGAGCAGGAACGGGGCGAAGGGCTGTTCGAGAGTGATCTCGACCGCGAGCGGCGCGGTCACGCGCAGCCCGGAGAGCGAGTCCGCGTCGCCCTCGACCATCGCGTCCGATCCCTCGATGAAATCGAAGACCCAGGTCAGGGGGCTCTGGCTCTCCGGCCGGAGGGCACGCTCGAAGGAATACTTGACGTCTTCGGCCGTGAGCTTCCGTCCGTTGTGGAACGTGACGTCGTCGCGCAGGTGGAAGGTGTACACGCGCCCGTCCTCGGATACGTCCCACGAGCGCGCCAGGTTGGGTTGCGGAGCGCCGTCCATGAAACGAACCAGGCCGTCGTAGAGATAGACCACCATCTGGCCGCGATACACGTCCACCGCCTGGATCGGATCCATGCTCGCGGGATCGGGGCCGATCGAGAGATGGAGCACATTGCGGCCGATCCCACTCTCGGGACCGCCGCCCCCGCACGCGGGAGCCAGAGCGCTCAGCCCGAGCGCGAGGAAAGCGAAGATGGAACGTGAGGACGGGATTCGCATGGGCTCCTTTCGATCCTATTCGCGGTCCGGCGCGCTCGGTTTCGTGTCGTCCGAATCGATCCCCTCGAGCTCGTGCTCGCGCTTTCGGTGGAGAAACCAGAACACGAGGCCGAGGCCCAACAGGAACGCGACCACTCCGCCCAAGCCGAGGTACTCCTCGATGACTTCCCACGACTTGCCGAAGAAGTACCCGAGGATCGTGAACGCGGCGCCCCAGATGATACACGAGACGACGCTCCATCGCAGGAAGGTCGGATACGGCATGTGGCTGATCCCGGCCACGAGCGGGCCGAACGAACGAAGGATCGACGTGAAGCGGCCGATGAAGACCGTCTTGCCGCCATGCTTCTCGTAATACCGTTCCGTCGCCCGCAGACGCTTGACGTCGAAAAACACGTACTTGCCGAAGCGGCGGATCAGCGCGTGACCGTAGGTCCGGCCAAGCACGTAACCGACCTGGTCTCCGAGGATCGCACCCGCCCCCGACACCGCGCCCACGACCCACGGATCGAGCACGCCGCGGTACGCGTAGAAACCGCACAGGACGATGATCGTCTCCCCGGGAGCGACGAGGCCCAGGAACGCGCTCGTCTCGAGAAACGTCACGAGGAGGAGAGTCGCGTAGCCGTACTCGTTGAGGTACGGGACGAGGAAATCGAGGATCCGTTCCTGCACGCGCCTCCCTTGCGGCCACGCGGGCCTGCGGGTGGTCGAGAAAGCCGCTAATATGACCGGTCCCGGCCGGCCCATGCCTGCCTTCCGGCTGGAGGCGGATCGCCGCCCGAGCCGACCCAGTACCCGGTACCCGTCACGGAGGTGCCATGCGCTCGATCCCCCGCGCACTTTTCGCCATCGGCTTCGCCCTCGTTCTGCCCGCGGCCGCG
>JAICNR010000133.1 GCA_025931135.1 Gemmatimonadota bacterium
AAACACGGGCGCGAGCGGGGGGATGCCCGGGCTCGTGACGATCCAGTCGCAGCTTGCGAGCCGCCGCAGGTCGTGGTGGCCCGCCTCGGCCTCGATACCGCCCCTCGAGAGCTCGCCGGCGGCGGCCCTTGCGGCCGGGCCCGACGAAGAGTCCGAGGCGTAAACCTGCGCCCCGCGCGCCGCCAGGAGCCGCGCAACCCCGCGTCCGGATCTTCCCAGTCCGAGCACGCCTACACGCGCGCCCGCCACCGCGACCGGGGCACCGCTCATCGGAGCTTCAGGGTCGACGCTGCGAGCATCGCGCACAGGACTCCCAGGATGTAGAACCGCATCACGATCTGCTCCTCGGCCCAGCCGGAGAGCTCGAAGTGGTGGTGGAGCGGGCTCATCTTGAACACGCGCTTTCCGCGCAGCTTGAACGAGACGACCTGGATGATGACGGACAGAGTCTCGATCACGAACACGCCGCCCACGATCACGAGCACGAACTCCATCTTCAACAGGATCGCGAGCGTGCCGAACGCTCCTCCCAGGGCGAGCGAGCCCGTGTCGCCCATGAAGACCTGCGCGGGGTGCGCGTTGAACCAGAGGAACCCGAGCGCGGCCCCGAGGAGCGCCGCGCAGTACACCGTCAGCTCGCCGCTGCCCGGCAGGTACAGGATCTGGAGGTACTGCGACCAGTCAGCGCGCCCGATCACGTACGCGAAGGCCGCGAACGCTGCGGCGGCGATCCCGGCGAGGCCGATCGCGAGGCCGTCCAAGCCGTCGGTCAGGTTCACGGCGTTCGTGGAGGCGATCACGACGAAGATGATGAACGGGATGTAGAGCCAACCGAAATCGATGAATCGCTCCTTGAAGAAGGGCACCATGGTCATCGTCGTGTAGTCGCCATGGATCGGCTGCAGGTAGAGCCACCCGCCGAGAAGAACCCCGAATAGCGCCTGGCCCACGATCTTCTGCACCGCGATCAGGCCTTTGGAGCGGCGCTTGACGACCTTCAGGTAGTCGTCCAGGAACCCGAGGCCACCCATCCACAGGGTCGCGACGATCACGATCTGCACCCACGGCTCGCGGATGTCCGCCCACAGCACGGTCGGCAGGACGACGGCGAGGATGATCAGGACGCCGCCCATCGTCGGCGTTCCAGCCTTCCGCTGATGGGCCTGCGGCCCCTCCTCGCGGATCATCTGGCCCGCCTTGAGATGCCTCAGCTTGCGGATCACCCAGGGCCCCAGCACGAAGGCGAGGAGCAGCGCGGTCACGGTCGCGTACGCCGATCGGAACGTGATGTAACGGAACACGTTGAAGAACGCATGCTGGTCGGATAACGGAAACAGGAGGTGATACAGCATCTACGCTCGCCCTCCGTTGCCGTTCGCGGCAGGCGCGCCCTCGAGGCAGGCGTCACGCACGGGCTTGACCACCGTCTCGAGCGCGGCTCCGCGGCTCGCCTTGAACAGGATCGCGTCGCCCGGCGCCACGTTCTCGATCAGCCATTCCTCGGCCTCGGCCCGGCTTGCGAACCGACGCGTGGGCAGGCCCGCCGCCTCCGCCCCATCCGCGATGGGTGCCGCCCCGAGGCCGACCGTGACGACCAGGTCGACCGCGCCCTTGGCCAGCTCCCGGCCCACCCACTCGTGCCATTCCGCGCTGCTCACTCCCAGCTCCAGCATCTCCCCCAGGACCGCGATCCTGCGACGCGCGTCGGCCAGTGTGGAGAGCGTCGATGCCGCCGACACCACGCTCTCGGGGTTGGCGTTGTAGCAGTCGACGAGCGCGACGACCTCGCCCCATCGCTCGAGCTGCATGCGGAGCGGCAGCGCGTCCGGCTCGGCCACGCCGATCGCGATCGCCCCAACCGGCAGCCCGGCCTCGCGCCCGACGGCGACGGCGGCCAGAGCGTTCACGATGTTGTGCTTGCCGGCGAGCCGCAGGCGGAACGTGCGGCCCTCCAGGCGGAATGAGCCGCGCCCGTCCTCGTCGAGAGCCCACTCCTCCGGCGACAGGTCGTTCGACGGGTGCAGACCGTAGGAGAGCTTCCGGCAGGGAAGCGAAGCGGCGGCCTCGCGCAGCATCGGCTGGTCGCCATGGTAGACGAGAAGCCCGCCGGGGCCGAGCGCGCGCGCCAGGTCGAGTTTCTCGTCGAGCACCGCCGCTACGCTCCCCAGCCCCTCGAGATGGCTGGCCGCCACGTTCGTGATCACCGCCACGTCCGGGGCGGAGATTCGCGCCAGCGGCGCGATCTCGCCCGGCTGGCTCATTCCCATCTCGACCACGGCCCAGCGGTGCTCGGCGCCGATCTCGAGGATGGTCAAAGGAACCCCCACCTGGTTGTTGAGATTCCCCAGCGTGCGGGCGGTCGGGAAGCCCTGCGACAGGACCCCCGCCACGAGCTCCTTCGTCGTCGTCTTGCCGTTCGATCCCGTGATCCCCACGACCCGCACGTCGAGCCGTCGGCGGTGATAGCCGGCCAGCGCCTGCAGCGCGGCGCGACCGTCGGCGTGCCGCCAGAACGCGATCCGCTCACGACCCTCGAACGGCCGGTCCTCGGCCACCGCGCCGCTCGCGCCGGCCGCCACCGCCGCGGACACGAACCGGTTCCCGTCGTGTCGCTCGCCGCGGATGGCCACGAAGAGGTCGGCGCGGGCGGTCCTTCGGCTGTCGATCGTCACACGCGCGAACGCAATGTCGGGTTCCGCCGGCCGCTCGGGCGGGCGTCCCAGGGCCTCGGTCACGTCCCGCACGGTGAACGACGCGCTCATGCCGCGCGCTCCCGCTCCGCCAGCGCCCGACGCGCCTCGTCGCGATCCGAGTAGGGGTGCTTGGTCGTCCCGATCCATTGATATCCCTCGTCGCCCTTCCCCAGCAGGCAGACCACGTCGCCCGGTCGGGCCTCCTCGACGATCGCACGACGGATGGCTCTCGAGCGGTCGTCGATCCGCTCCCACGACGCGGGCGTCCCCTCGAACCCCGCCACGGTGTCAGCCATGATCTGCTCCAGCGGCTCCCGTCGAGGATTGTCGATCGTCACGTAGACGACGTCGGCCAGCTCGCCGGCGATGCGGGCCATCTCGGGGCGCTTGGAACGGTCCCGCTCGCCGCCGCTGCCGAAGATGCAGAACAGCCGCGCCGCGCCGCTGTCCCGCACCGTGCGGAGGATTCGCTCGAAGGCAAGCGGCGTATGGGCGTAGTCCAGGACGGCGGTCACTCCTCCGCCCCGGTAGACCTCGTAGCGCCCGGGCACTCGTTCGACCCGTTCGAGGGCCGCGCCGACCCGTTCCGGATCGACGCCGAGGCCGAGCCCGATCGCCGCCGCCGCCAGCGCGTTGGCGGCGTTGAAGCGGCCCGCGAGCAGGAGACGGGTTTCGAACCGGCCGGCCGGTGTGCGCACGGTGAGCGTCGTGCCCGCGGGGTCGCCCGAATATCGCTCCGCGAACACGTCGGCAGTGGCGTCCTCGAGCGCGTAGCGGAGGGTGTTCGGGGGACCGGCCGCGACGAACCGCTCGGACCATGGATCGTCCGCATTGACTGCCGCGATCGCGTCCAGCTCCGCGAGCTTGCGGAAAAAGCCGAGCTTCACCGCGCCGTATTCCTCCATCGTGCCGTGGAAGTCCAGGTGCTCGGGGCTGAGGTTCGTGAATGCCCCGGCGTCGAACGCGATCCCTTCGACGCGCCCCAGCTCGAGCGCATGGCTGGAGACCTCCATGCTGAGCGCCCGCACTCCTTCTGCGGCCAGCCCGGCAATGAGGCGCGCGACATCGCTCGCCTCGGGAGTCGTGAATCCGGTTTCGACCTTCCGTTCCCCGCGCCGAAGCCCGAGCGTGCCGAGGATTGCGGTGTCGCCCCACCGCGATTCCAGCACCGCGGCGGTCAGGAAGGAAGTAGTCGTCTTTCCGTTCGTGCCCGTGACACCGGCCACGACCATCGCGCTCGTGGGCTCGTTCCAGATCGCGTGCGCGGCCGTTCCCAGGGCGGCGCGAACATCTGACACGACGATCGCCGGTAGCGGCCAGGGCCCGTCGCGCTCGACCATGACCGCCGCCGCCCCCGCCGCCGCCGCCTCCGGCACGAAGGCGTGCCCGTCGCGCTCGAACCCCGCGATTGCCGCGAACAGGTCACCCGGCCCCACACGACGGCTGTCGTGTGTGACCCCGGTGACGCGCGTAGCCGGATCTCCGAGGACGCGGCCCCCGACCCGCGCGGCGAGCTCTCCGACGGTGCGCGGCGGGGCCTGATCCACCCGGGCTCCCGACTACGGGTTCGTCACGCGGACGGTGGCGCCGCGCGAGAGAATCTCGCCGGGCTCGGGCTCCTGCGCGGTGATCGTGCCGACACCGCTGAACGAGAGCTCGATCCCGAGCGCCCCTGCCCGACGGATCGCCTCGCGGAGCGAGAGTCCTGCGAAGTCAGGAACCTTGACCTGCGTCCGCGGGTCCCACATCGCCACCGGCCTCCCTCCCCCGAGGGGCCCGAGCTCGGGAGTCGGCCCGACCAGCGGGGTCCAGCGTGGAGCGCCGGAGTCCACAGGGAGAGCGGCCAGCGTCTCTGCCGCCGCGGGCTCCAGCCGTTCCCCCGGGGCACCGGAATCGGGCAGGGCGCTGAAGCTGTCCGAAACCCGCCACACCACACGCTCCGGATACCGGACCCGTTCCATGAGGTTCGGGGCCGCGGACATCGTGGAGGTCAGGACCGTACTCTCCATCGCCTCCCGGAAGACAGGAGCCGCAACGGCCCCGCCGTAGAATGCGCCCTGGGGCTCGTCGATCCGGACGAACACGACGTACCGGGGCTCCACGGCCGGAAAGAACCCCACGAAGGTCGAAGTGTAGCGCCCGTTCTCGTAGCCGTGCTCCCCGGTCTTTCGCGCCGTCCCGGTCTTGCCCGCGACCGGAAGCACTTCGAGCTGGGCGCTCCGGGCCGTGCCGACTTCGACCACGCGAACGAGCGCCTGTGTGATCATCGTGGCGGTCTCGGGCTTGACCACCCGGCGCACCCTCTGGGGCTCGCCCGTGAAGCTCGTCGTCCCGTCGGGGCGCACGATCTTCCGTACAAGATATGGCCGCAACAGTTCCCCGCCGTTGGCGATCGCCGCGTACGCCATCGCCATCTGGATCGACGTGACCATCACCTCGTACCCCATGGCCACCGACGCCGTCGTCATCGAGCCCCATTCGTCGGGCCGCTTGAGCAGGCCGCGAGGTTCGCCGGGAAAGTCGAGTCCGGTCGGAAGTCCGAACCCGAAGCGGCGCGCGAACTCGTAGAGGTCGAGTTCCCCCAGGCGCTCGGCCAGTTTGGCGGCGCAGATGTTCGAGGATTCCTCGATCACCTGCTCCACGGTCAGGTACCCGTACGGGTGGACGTCGCGCAACGTCCTGCCGTTCCAATCCCAGCTCCCGTTCTCGCAGAAGAGCGAGTCCGTGGGCGCGGTCCGGCCCTCTTCGTAGAGTCCCGCCACCGTCACGACCTTGAACGTGGAGCCGGGTTCGAACTGATCCACCACCGCGAAGTTCCGCGTCCGGTCGGTCGCCTTCTCCTCCACCCCCGAGCGGTTCGCCATCGCCAGCAGCTCCCCGCTGCGGGGATCGACCACGACCACGCTTCCCTTTCGAGCGCGGGTCCGCTCCATGGCCGAATCGAGCGCATCCTCGACGATCTCCTGAAGCCCGAGGTCGATGGTCAGCCGGATGGTCTGCCCGTCTACCGGCGCCTCGATAGGAAGCGTGAAGTTCGGATACTCGCGGCCCAGCGCATCGCGCTGATGGACCGCAAAGCCAGGCGTTCCGCGCAAAACCTCGTCGTAGAACAGCTCGATGCCTTCGATCCCGATGTTATCGACGTCCACGCGGCCGAGCAGGTCGTCGGCCAGATCGCCGTAGGGGTAATGCCGCACCTCGTACGGTTCGATCCCGACGCCGTCGATATCGGCTTCCTCCAACCGCTTCACCGTATCCCGCGAAATCCCCTTCACCAGCCGCACGTACCATCCGCCTTCCGCGATCCGGGCCCGCAGATCGCGCTCGTCGAAGGGCACGATATCGGTGAATCGGGCCACGAAGCGATCGACATCCGGGATATGGCGGGGAACCAGATAGATAGCGTATTGCTCGCGGTTGACGGCCAGGGGCACGCCGTTGCGGTCCTCGATGTTGCCGCGAGTCGGCGGGATTTCGACGCGTTTCTTCTGCTGGCGCTGGGCGTCCTGCAGGTACGCGTCATGCGACACGATCTGGATATCGACGAAAGCCCAGGCGAGCCGGGCACCGAAGAGCAGCAGCGCCGCGTACAGCCAAGTCTGTCGCCGGCGGGCGAGGTTCAGGCGCTGAGTTTCCATCCCTGCCTGCCGATCACGCGAGAGTGACCTTCTCGGCCGGGATACACGGCCGGGCTACTGGCTCGTCAGCGCGAGGGCTTCCTCCTGCCAGAGCGCGTCGAGCCATCCGTTCACGAGAGCTTTCGGGCCGCGCTCCGGTTCGACAGCTTCGACCGGTGTCGGCTGGGGTCCTCGGTCAGCGACCGGCAGCCACACCACGTCCTGCTCCCGCGGGACGACCATGCCCAATCGCTCGCTGGCGTCGCGGGCCACCCGTGACCGCGCCTTGAGAGCAGCGATCGTGCGAGTCAGCTCCTGGTTTTGAAGCTCGAGGTCCCGCGCGTCCTCGTTACGCTCGATCAGCTCGCGAGACCAGCGGATCGCCACGGATTGCAAGTAGATCTTCCCGGCCACGATGCCGGCGCCGAGCAGGAGAAGGATCGGCAGATACCGCAGCAGGAAATTGTCCCGCCGGCGGGTCTTGTTCTCGATCTTCTGATACTCACGGACGTACGCGTTCACGGCAGCCTCCTCACGCGGTCAAGCGGCGCGACGGCGTTCGATGGCGCGCAGTTTGGCGCTTCTGGATCGCGGGTTCGCTTCCGCTTCCGA
>JAICNR010000062.1 GCA_025931135.1 Gemmatimonadota bacterium
CACGACTTCCTGCACCCGCGGGCCTGGCGCGGACCGGCCTGATCGGACATCCGGAGACCCGAGGCGGAGGGACAGCATGGACACGATGACCTGGGCCACGATCGCGCTGTGGATCATCGCGGCGTTCTTTCTCGTCCTCACGCTCGTGCTCCTGTTCGTCGGGATCCCCGTGGCGCTCGACGTGAAGCGCACGCTCCGGCGCGTGCAGGGAACGATCGACGAAGTGCGCGTCAAGGCGGACCCGATCCTTTTCAAGGCCCAGGAGGTGGCGTCGGACATTCAAGAGATGACCGCCACCGCGAAGCGCGAGGCGGAGCGCGTCGGCGCCTCGATCGAGAACGTGAGCGGACGGGTCGACGACTTCGCAGCATTGATGGAGGTCGTCCAGGAACAGGTCGAGAAGCCGTTGCTCCGCTCGGTGGCGGCACTGGCTACCGCGCGCAAGACGATCTCGAAATTCTTCTAGGAGACCGAAATGGATTCGGATTATCTGGACGACGATGCAGGAACTGACGATACGGGAGGGACGATGACGACTCGGGAAAGTGGGATGATCGACTTCATGATGGCGTTCTCGCTCGGCGCGCTCTTCGGCGCCGGATTGGCCCTGTTCCTCGCACCGCAAGCCGGCCAGAAGACGCGCAAGGAGCTCGGCAAGAAGTCGAAGAAGTGGAAGAAGGAGGCCGGCAAGAAGCTCGAGGGCGCCGGCGAGACCCTGCGCGAAACCGGCGGGGACTGGCTCGAAGATGCCGAGGAGATGGTCGGCGACTGGTCGTCCGAGATCACCGAGGCGGTAGAGAGCGGCCTCCAGTCGATCCGCTCCGCGGTCGAGGACGAAATCGGAAAAGTCGAGAAGCGGCTCGGAAAGAAGAAGAAGGGACTGTTCCGCTAGGCATGGCGCTCGTCGCGCTGGCGGGCGCGGTCCTGCTCGTCCTGGCCACGCCTGAGTCCCTCTGGGCCTGGGGACCCACCACGCACGCCTGGCTCTCGAGCCAGGTCCTGGGAAATCTCCAGCTCCTGCCGCTCGTGGTGCGCGAGATCCTCGAAGCTCATCCTTACAACTTCCTCTATGGAAGCCTCTCGGCCGACATCACGCTTGCCAAGCGCTACGTCCATTACAGTCGCCACTGCCACAACTGGAGCGTGGCATACGAGATCCTCGATCGGGCGGAGACCGCGCGCCTGCAGGCCTTCGCTCTGGGCTACCTGAGCCACCTGGCCGCAGACACGATCGCGCACAACACGTTCGTCCCGCGACTCCTCGTCTCGACGCCGCTGAGCAGCAACCTCGGCCATACGTACTGGGAGTACCGCTTCGACGCCGCACTGGACGATCGATACCTCAAGCTCGCGCGCGAGGTCGTCACCATGGAACACAGCGAGGAGGACGAGCTGCTCGAGACCGTCCTCACGCAGGCCTTTTTCTCGTTTCAGACGAATAAGCGGATCTTCCAGCGCCTGATCCATCTCTCGAATCAGGAGCGCTGGCACAACCTCTGGGTGCGGATGGCGGACAGCTCGCGGTGGGAGCTGACGGACGCCGAGGTGGGCGACTACGGGGATTTCTCGTCGAGCTACGTGCGAGACTTCCTGCAGCGCGGCGCGGCGAGCCTTTCCCAGATCCTCGATCCGACCGGCAGCGAGCGACTCGCGCTCGCGAAGAAGCTCCGGCGCCAGTCGTTCCGCGAAGCGCGCCGAGAGGCGGGGCGCGAGCTCGCGTTAGCGCCGTTCTCCGCCACACGTTCGGGCGAGGCCGGGCGCATGCTCTCGGCCCAGCCGATCCCCCGGGGTGAGCTGGCGGTCCTGGCCGCCGTCTACTTCCCCGATCCCGGCCGCCCGGCCGCGGGAGCGGGGTCGGCGAACGGACACGCGCCCGCGTGGTTCGATTCGGGGGACCCCCATCAGTTCTGGAACGGGTTCACGCGCGGCCGGGCCTTGCCGGCCGCGGGTTAGGCCGCCGCTTCAGGCGTCGAACGCGCCGCCCACGAACGCGGCCAGGAGCGCGAGCGCGGCCGCGACCAGCCACACTAGCACGACGAACAGCCACGGCCGACCCGGGTGACGTCCCTCCGCGCGGATGACGATCGTCTTCGCGACGAGGTCGAACGCCCGCTGGCGCCGCGCGGTGAAGAGCAGGAACGCGGCGTCGAAGGGCCAGAAGTCGAACGCGAACGGGATCCGGCGCACGAGCGCCGCGCCCGCTCCGATGCGCTCCCCGCTCTCCTTCGCGACCACCACGCCGAACACGCGCTTCCCTGCGGTCTGCCCGAAGAGCGCCTCGAACACCGGGAAGTAGAGGATCGCGGCCAGAAACATGAGAATCGCGGTCGCCGCCAGCGCGATCCCGACCGGCGTCGGGATGCCCGGCGGGAACGGACCTTCGCTCGGCCCCGCGCCCGTGTCGGGCACCACGAGCCAGGCAACGAGCGCACCGACGGCGGCGAATGCGATCGCGCCGAGCCCCACGTCGAGCAGGAATGCCCCCAGACGCTCCCTGGGGTTCGCGAGCGGCGGCGCAGCGGCCTCGAGAAACCCCGACACGACCTCCGCCGGGTCGCCCATCCTGGCGACCGCGGCGGGCTCCCCTTCTCCAGCCTCGACCCGCGCGCGCAGATGGTTCCGCAGGTCGGCCTCGAGACGGGAAACCCCCGGCATCCCCGGTGCGATCTGGTGCGTGACGTCCTGCAGGAATCGATCGATCGCGGTCATCGGCTGTCCTCCATTCGGTCGAGGATCGCGTCCAGACCGGCGGCAAACTCCCGCCACTCCGTCCGGAGCCTCCTCGACTCCTCCTTTCCCTCCTCGGTGATCCGATAGTATTTGCGCGGCACCCCACGCTGCTGGGTCTCCCAGCGCGGCTCGACGAAGCCCGCTTCTTCGAGACGATACAGCACGGGATAGAGCGTCCCGTCGCGGACCGCGAGCCTTCCCCCGCTCCGTTCTTCGATCGCAGCGACGATCTCATAGCCATAGCGCTCCCGCTCTTCGAGAAGCGTGAGCAGCACCAGCTCGATCGTCCCCCGCTTGAGCTCCCGGCTCATGGACCGCTACCCCTTCTGCGTCATCTATCTTGCACAACAAGATAATACCTCGTGCAAGCCATGGATGTCAAGCGCGGGCCACAGCGACGGGATGTTCGTGTCTAATCGTCGTGGACGGAGATGCCTTCGAAGCGGGGCGCGGGTGGGATCATGACGTCGAACGACGTGGCGCCTGCCGGCAGTGGTGGGAACCTCGCCCACCAGCTCTCCATCGCGCCAGGCCGCAGACGGCGCGCGAGGGGCTTCTTCGCCGCCAACGCGCCATCGTCCGACCGGAGGATATGCCGCTTCTCCTCATCGACCTCGACGAAGTACGCGTCATACGACCCGCTCGGGTCCAGCGCGATCGACGCCGGCTGGGAGCTCCGGTTGATGAACCGGAGTCGAATGGTGAGGGATTCCTTCTCGACGTCGACGTCGTGGAGGACCGCGATCAGCCCGGTGCCGGGAATCGGCTGGCTCCGAATCCCCTGCTCCCAGAGCGCGCAGGTCCCCGTGGCCCGGCAGTCGGAGGACTTTGGGTGTGTCAGCTCCCGCTGGCGCTCGCGGTTCCGCTTCTCCTGCTCGATCTGTTCGAGGCGCTCGCGAGTCTCGAGAACGCCGACCCCTCCCTGCGGCAATTCCTCGACCTGGGCCATCGCCGACGCACGAGTCGCGAGCAACCAGCTGGCCAGGAGAAGGACCGGTAACGCCGCTCTTGCGCTCATCGCTGCGACCTCCTCTGAGCTTCCATCATCCTCCGCGCGCCCGGCCATGTCAATCGTCCCCGTGTTTCATCCCACGAGCTTCTCGCGGAGCAGCCGGTTCACGAGCTGAGGGTTCGCCTGGCCGCCGGTCCGCTTCATGACCTGACCCACGAAGAAGCCGATCAGCCCCTGCTTCCCGCCGCGGAACGCCGCGACTTCGTCGGGGTGGGCGGCGATCACGGCGTCGATCTCGGCGCCGAGGGCATCCTCGTCGGAGACCTGCTCGAGGCCTCGCTCGCGTACGATCTCCCCCGCGCCTCGGCGGGTCTCAACGATGACGGCGAGGACCTCCTTCGCCGCGCTCCCCGAGATCGTACCGGCGGCCTTGAGCGCGAGGAGCTCGGCCAGCGCGGCCGGTGAGATCGGACGCGGCTCGGGCGAGAGCGCCACCGGTTCGCCGCGCTCGTTCGCGATCCGCAGCACCTCCCCCATCACCCAGTTCGAGACTTCTTTCGGGTCGTCGAACGCCGCGACCGCGGCCTCGAACCAGTCTGCCAGCGGTCGCGTGGTGGTCAGGACGCCGGCGTCGTACTCGGGAAGACTGTAGGCGGCCTCGAAGCGCGCCGCCCGTGCCGCGGGAGATTCCGGAAGCTCCCCGCGGATCCCCTCCAGCCAGGCAGGGTCCAGGTCCAGCGGCTCGAGGTCCGGCTCCGGGAAGTACCGGTAGTCGTGGGACAGCTCTTTCGATCGCATGGCCCGCGCCTCGCCACGCCCGGAGTCCCACAACAGGGTCTCGTGAACGACGGCCTGGCCGCGCTCCAGGATCTCCGCCTGGCGACCGATCTCGAACGCGAGCGCGGCTTCGACGTAGCGGAACGAGTTCACGTTCTTCACTTCGGTCTTCGTCCCCATCCGCGACTCGCCCCGCCGGCGGAGCGACACGTTCGCGTCGCACCGCAGACTTCCCTCCTCCATGTTGCAGTCCGACACCTCGAGATATTCGAGCGTGCGCTTGAGCGCCGAGAGGTAGAGGTACGCCTCGCGCGGGCTCGCGAGATCCGGTTCCGACACGATCTCGATCAAGGGCAGCCCGCAGCGGTTGAAGTCCACCCGGGTCCCGTCGGGGCCGTGGGTCGACTTCCCTGCGTCTTCCTCGAGGTGGACGCGAGTGATCCCGATCGATTTCGCGCTTCCGTCGTCGAGCCGGATCACCAGAGCGCCGCCGGTGGCGAGCGGCCGGTCGTACTGGGAGATCTGGTACCCCTTCGGAAGGTCCGGATAGAAGTAGTGCTTCCTGGCGAAGACCGAGCGCGGATGCACGTCGCAGCCGAGCGCCAGGGCAGCGCGCGCGGCGAGCTCGACCGCGCCCGCGTTGAGCGTGGGCAACGCACCCGGATATCCGAGGCATATCGGGCAGACCTGCGTGTTGGGCGGCGCCCCGTACCTCGTCGCGCACCCGCAGAAGATCTTGCTCGCGGTCGAGAGCTGGACGTGGACCTCGAGGCCGATGACCGGCTCGTAGCGATCGTGGGTCGCTCCCATCCTACTCGATCGCCGTCCCCTGGTTGTGGACCATGATCCAGCGGCCGTCCCGTCTCACGAAGACCTTCACCATTCGCGACCGCCGCGCGATCTCCCCGTCCCTCTCCATGGTGAGCACGAACGAGAGGATCGCGGTATCCCCGTACATTCGGACCTGCAGGTCCGACGGGACCATCCGGGTATTGCCGCCGCCGGATCGGAATCCCTCGAGCACGCTTTCCTTGGAATCGACCTGCCCGGCCGCGTTGACGCGGACGTAGTCCTCCGCGAGGTGGGAGGCGTAGGCGTCGAGATCGCGCCTCTCGAGGAGATCGATCAGCTGGTACTCGAGCGCTTCGATCTCGGCCATGGCGGCCGAATCGGGATCGGCGTGGATTCCCGGCTGGGCCTGAAGCGGCGAGCCCACCAGCAGGAGGAGGAGACTGACGCGTGCCTTCATGGTGTGGGGTCCTCCTGTGAGCGTTTCGGCGTTGCGGTTCGTTCGACCATCAGAGGCGCATCCGATCCATCAGCGACACAAACCGGGGATCCGAGCGGAGATCGTCGAGCCGCGGGTCGGCCGAAAGATAGACGAGACCGGGCGAGTGGCTCGCGTACGCGCGCTCGAGCCATGCCAGCGCACGATTGCGGTCTCCGAGAGCGACGTGGATGAGAGCGACGGCGTAGTAGGTTTGATCGCCGCGCAACTCGAGGTCACGCGCGAGATCCAGCGCGTCCCGCCGGTGATCGAGCCGTCCCAGAACGTATCCCACGAAGCCCATCGCAAGGGCATCCTCGCCGAAGGTGGCCATCGCCTTCTCGCATGCGGCGAGCGCCTCCGCGTTCCTGCCCAGCGCCTGATAGGCAAAGGCCAGGAAGGCGTGCGTTCGTCCAGTCGGGTTCATCTCCAATGCGCGAAGCTGCGCCTCCAGCGCGCGTTCGTAGTCCCGGGCCATCGCGTAGTGCCATCCCAGGTGCTCACGCAGGATGTCGTCGTAGGGCGACACCTCGATCGCGCGCTCGCTCTGCTCCAGGGACTCTCGCGTCCGCCCCATGGCCGTCAGGTAATGAGAATACCAGTGCCGCGCGTTGGCATTGCGCGTATCGAGTTCCAACGCTCGCTGGAACTCGCGCCCGGCGGCGTCCCAGTCCCAATCGTATTCGAACAGGAGCTGAGCGAGCGAGGTGTGGGCCTCCGACAGGCCAGGGTCGAGTTCGATCGCCTTCTGCGCGGCGGCCCTCTGCTTCTCGGCCGTCTCCGTCACAGACATGAAGCCGCGCCCCCGAAGCATGCTGTAGACGTCGGCCATGCCGGTATATGCGAGCGCGTACGTCGTATCGGCGCGGATCGCGGCCTCGAAGAGCTCGGTCGCGCGGGCCAGGCTCTCGCGCGTCCGCTGGTTCCAGAAGTAGCGTCCCTGCAGATAGAGCTGATAGGCCTCGGGGTTTTCGGTACCGCTCGCCACCAGGACGATCCCAGCGGAAGCGAGCTCCGGCTCGAGTGCGGAGACGATCGAGCGCGCGATCTCTTCCTGGATGACGAAGACGTCCTTCATCTCGCGATCGTATGACTCAGACCAGAGATCACGGCCGTTCTCCACTTCGACGAGACGCGCGGTGACGCGGAGCCGGTCTCCGGCAACGCGGATGCTCCCTTCGAGCACGTTCCCGACATCGAGCCGGCGTCCGATCTCGCGCACGTCCAGGTTCTGGCCCTTGTAGGCAAAGGCAGACGTGCGGGACACGACGCCGATGCCCTCGAGCTTTGTGAGCGCATTGATCAGCTCCTCCGTCATCCCGTCGCCGAAGTACTCCTGGCCTCCCCCGGGGCTCATGTCCGTGAACGGGAGCACCGCGATCGTGGACGCCGCCTGGGCAGTCGTCGGGTTCGACATGTCGCCGCGAGCGCTCAGCCACCATCCGATCGCGGCGAGGCCGAGCGCGGCGACCCCCGTCAGCGCGATCGGCCGCGTGCGACCCGTTCTCCGACGAGGTACAGGTGAGGGAGATTCGTCGGAACCGATCGCCTCGGGTGTGCCATCCACGGCGTAGAGCCGAACCGGCTCCTCGAGGCCCTGCAGGGCTCGCTCGCCGAGCGCGTCGAACCGGTAGCCGCTCCGCTGCCGGATCTGCCGCCAGACGTCCGCGCTCACGACGACCTGGCCAGGCGCCGCCTCGTCCTGGATCCTCGCGGCCGTGTTCACCCCATCGCCGTACACGTCCCCGTCGGGCGTCGCGACGACCTCCCCGAGATGGATGCCGACGCGCAGAAAAGCGGCACTCCCGCTTTCGGCGGTTCTGGCCTGGAACTCCCGCTGTACCGCAAGGCCGGCCCGCACGGCGCCGTCCGCGCTGGGGAACACGGCCAGCCCGCCATCGCCGAGAAACTTGACGACCGTGCCGCCCATCTGGCCGACAACTCTGCGCGTGATCGCCTGGAAGGTGTCGACCATACGCAGCGCGGCGTCCTCGTCGCGGGACGAGAGCCCGGTGAAGCCGACGATGTCGGCGAACCACACCGCCGCGAGGCGTCGCCCCGGCTCTGCCTTCATTCCGTGGGAGCCTGCAGCTCCAGGAACCGCCCGATCTCGAACAACCGCCGCTCCAAGAAGTCCGGTCCCATGAGCTGGATGCCGATCGGAAGCGCGGGCCGGTCCACCGTCGCCGGTGTCCGACCCCAGGGCAGCGAGATCGCCGGGATCCCGGCCAGATTCGCGCTCACGGTGTAGATGTCGTTCAAGTACATGGCGAGCGGGTCATCGGCCTTCTCGCCGATCGGGAACGCGGGCGTGGGAGTGGTGGGGCTGAGGATCGCGTCGACCTGCTCGAACGCGCGCTCGAAGTCGCCACGGATCCGCGCGCGGACCGCCGTCCCCTTCCCGTAGAACGCCTCGTAGTAGCCGGCCGAGAGCACGTAGGTCCCGAGCATGATCCGGCGCTTGAGCTCTGCGCCGAACGCGGCGCGCGTCTTGAGATACATGGAGGACAGGTCCCCGGCCGGGACTCGCAGCCCGTAGCGGACGCCATCGTAGCGGGCCAGGTTCGACGACGCTTCGGCGATCGCGACCGTGTAGTAGACCGCGATTCCGTAGGGGGAGTGGGGCAGCGACACATCGACGATCTCCGCGCCCCCGTCCGCGAGCCTATCACGCGCCTCCTCGCAGGCCGCGAGGATCGCGGGATCGAGACCTTCGCCGAAATACTCCGCCGGCCAGCCGATCCGGAGGCCCGCCGGCTCGCGATCTTCGAGCCCGGCCGCGAGCTCCCCGACTGGCTCGGGTGAGGAGGTCGAGTCGCGCGGATCGCTCCCCGCGACGACCGAGAGGACGAGCGCCGCGTCCTCGACCGTCCTTCCGATCGTTCCGATCTGGTCCAGGCTCGAGCCGAACGCGACGAGACCGAACCGCGACACCCGCCCATACGTCGGCTTGACCCCCACGGCGCCGCAGAACGCCGCTGGCTGACGAACGGAGCCCCCGGTCTCGCTTCCCAACCCCAACGGCACGCAGCCCGCGGCGACCGCAGCGACCGAGCCGCCCGATGAGCCGCCCGCCACCCGCGTCGGGTCGTGGGGGTTCCGAGTGGGCCCGAAGGCCGAGTTCTCGGTGGAGGAGCCCATCGCGAACTCGTCCAGGTTCGTCTTCCCGACCACGATCGCGCCCGCCTCCCGAAGCCGGGCGATTGCCGTCGCGTCGAACGGTGGCACGAAGGTCTCGAGGAGACGGGACCCGCAGGTCGTGGGACCTCCGGCGACTGCGATGTTGTCTTTGACCGCGACCGGGACGCCGGCGAGAGGGAGGTCTGCGCCGCTCCCGCGCGCGACCCGGCGGTCGACCTCGGCGGCCTCCGACCGAGCCGCCTCTTCCCGCAGGGAGAGGAAGGCGTGGAGGCCGTCGGCCGCGCGGATCCGTTCGAATGCGGCTTCCACGGAAGCGGCCGCGGTCGTTTCCCCTCCGCGCACGGATGCCGCCAGCCCTGCCGCACCGCCGAAACGACCGGCGCTCACTCGATCACGCGGGGCACGCGGAAATAGCCGGCGACCAGGTCCGGCACCGCGTCGAGGAGGGACCCCAGGTCGGGCCACGGCACGACGTCGTCGGCGCGAAGCGGCTGGTCCGGCGAAGCCGGCTCGGCGGCGTGGCCGGCCTCCACCTCATCCAGCTGCTCGACGTACGCGAGGATCGTCGACAGCTCGTGGCGGAACCGCTCGACCTCCTCCGCGGTGAGATCCAGGCGGGCCAGCCGGGCGATGTGACGGACGTCCTCCGAAGAAACGCTCATGGCGCCGGCAAGATACCGATCCAACGCCCGCCGGGCAGGAACGGTCTGGGCCGGAATCCGCCCGGACGGACTTGACCCGAATTTGACGGGGATTTGACTTTCCGCCCCGGGCACTCGATTCTCTTGAGTTCTGTAGCCGATGCCGCAACCCCTTTGCTCATAGAGGATTTCGCAATGAAAGACACCGATCGAGCCCTCATCGACGAGGCATCTCCTGCCGCCGAGACCGGCGAGGAGAGCGAAGGCAAGAAGGCGAAGAAGAAGAAGAAGGAGGGCGAAGAGGAAAAGGACGACAAACCGCGGACCAAGATCCGCAACAAAGTCTACGAGCGGGAGCTCGAACGGCTCCAGCTCGAGCTGGTCAAGCTTCAGGAGTGGATCCGGCACGAAGGGCTGCGGGTCGTCGTGGTGTTCGAAGGGCGTGACACCGCCGGCAAGGGGGGCGCGATCAAGCGGATCGTGGAGCGGCTCAATCCGCGCGTCGTCCGGGTCGCCGCCCTGCCGTCCCCGACGAAGCGCGAGCGCTCACAATGGTACTTCCAAAGGTATGTGGCGCATCTCCCCGCCGCCGGGGAAATGGTCCTCTTCGATCGCAGCTGGTACAACCGTGCGGGAGTCGAGCGTGTGATGGGCTTCTGCACCGAGGAAGAGTACCAGGAATTCCTGCGTGCGTGCCCCGAATTCGAGCACATGCTGATTCGGGACGGCATCATCCTGATCAAGTACTGGTTTTCGGTCAGCGAGCAGGAGCAGGAACGGCGGTTCCAGGAGCGAATGGACGATCCGGCGAAACGCTGGAAGCTCAGCCCGATGGATCTCGAATCGCGTGCGAGGTGGTATGAGTACTCGCGCGCCAAGGACGAGATGTTCGCCCACACCGACATCCCGCAGGCGCCGTGGTACGTGGTGAACGCCGAGGTCCAGAAGCACGCGCGGCTGAACTGCATCGCGCACCTGCTCAAGCAGATCCCCTACGAGGACCTCACGGATCGCCCGAAGACGGAGCTGCCCCCCCGGCCCAAGGCCAAAGCCAAGGCCAAGACAGAGGATGATTACGTCCGTACTCCGTTCGAGCAGCAGAACCATGTGCCGGAGGTGTACGGGGCCGATACCGCGTGAAAGGCTAGCAGGCAATGGCGGCGTCACCGAATCGGGCAGGAAACGACACGTAGCGGGTTGCTCGCGTTCGGCCCGACGTCCATCTTCGGAGTCATCGTAGTCGCCGTCGCACCCTTCCCAATCGATCCAGGAGCTCTTTGACCGGTCTGTCCCACCGGCTCGCGGCCGTCTGGTTCGCCGATGTGGTCGGCTACAGCCAGCTCATGTCCGAGAACGAGGGCCAGGCCGTGGCGGTCGTCCGCCAGCTGCAGGCCGTCTGCCGCGAGATCGTCCAGGCCGGCGGGGGGCGGGTCATCAAGTTCCTCGGCGACGGCGCCCTGGCGGAGTTCCCGAGCACCGATTCCGCCGTTCGCGCCGCGATCGCCGTGCAGCTGGCGTTCGCGGAGCGCAGCCGGGCGGGGGGCCACGGGTCGCACGAGCTCCGGATCGGCGTCCACGTGGGTGACGTAGTCGCCAGCGAGGACGGAGACCTGTACGGCGACGGGATCAACGTTGCCTCGCGCCTCCAGGCGGCCGCCGAGCCGGGGCAGGTCCTCGTCAGCGGCGAGGTCTGGCGGCAGCTCAAGCCGCGCCCGGAGTTCTCGTTCGAGTCGCTGGGAGCGCGGACGCTCAAGGGAATCGACGGGCCGGTGGAGGCCTACGCGGCGAGCATGGACCCGGCCGCGGCGGCGACGTGGGCCCCGATCCCCGTCGACGCGTCCGCGCGGGCCCGCGCGGGGGTGCTCGCGAAGCTTGGGGGCGCCGCCCTTCCGGTCGTCGTCTTCCTCTACCTCGTCGCCTCCTGGATCGTCGTTCAGCTGACGGGCTCCCTCATCGAATCGTTCGGCCTGCCGGACTGGCTCGCGCCGGTCGCGCTCGGTCTCCTGCTGGTCGGCCTCGTCATCGTAAGCGCGACCGCGTGGGTGCAGACGCGGCCCCGCGCGCGAGCGGTCCACGCTCCCGGGGCCTGGGACCTCGCGCTCGGCGACGCCGGGCGCTCGCTGGCCCGCGGCCGCCTCCCCCATCTGACCTGGAGCCGCGCGATCGCCGGCGGCGTGTTCGCGTTCTCGCTTCTCTTCGGCCTGGCCGGTCTCTACGTCGTGATCAAGGATCGCGGCCGGAGCTTCAGCCCGGAGGAGGCGGTCGCGGAGGCCGCCCCGGGGCTGGCGGTGCTCCCCTTCTCCGTGCAGGGCGCGGGGCTCGACGAGTGGCGCGAGGGCATGGTGGACCTCCTGTCGACGAACCTCGACGGCGCCGGCGACCTACGCGCGATCGACAGCCGCACCGTGCTCGCCCGCTGGCGCGAAGCCGCGGGCGGCGAGGATCCGGATCTCGAGACGGCGCTGGAGGTGGGCCGCCGGGCCGGGGCGCGCTTCGCCCTTCTCGGCAGCGTGGTCTCGATCGGGGACGGCGTCCGGCTCTCCGCCGACGTGTACGACGTGGACGGGGGCGCCAAGCTCGGCTCCGGCAGTGTCGAAGGATCGCAGGACAGCGTGTTCATGCTGGTCGATCGGCTCTCGATCGAGATCCTGCGCGCGATCGGCGGCGACCCCGGGGCCACCGGAAGCGTGAACCTGGCCCGCGCGACCACGACGTCGCTCCCGGCGCTCAAGGCGTTCATGGAGGGCGAGGTCCTCTATCGGCGCGGGGACTTCCGAGCCGCGGTGCCGGCCTACGAGCGCGCGGTCGAGGCGGACTCGACGTTCGCGCTGGCGCTCTACCGGCTTTCCACCTCCTACGGCTGGGCCGAGTCGATCACCAGCGAGCTCGCGACCGGAGCGATCGAGCGCGCGGCGCGGTTCGCCGATCGCCTCCCCGAGCGGGACGCTCTGCTCGTCCGTACCGAGCTCGCCCTGCAGCGCGGGACGCTCGACGGTCTCGAGCTCGCCCGACTCGCGACCCGGCGCTACCCCGACGATCCCGAAGCGTGGTACACGCTCGGCGAGATGATCTACCACTACAACGAGGGGCTGAACCTGAAACGGGAAGAATCCGACGCGGCGTTCGCTCGCGCGCTCCAGCTCGATCCGGGGTTCGGTCCGGCGTGGATCCACCGCTCGGACCTGGCCTTCAGCGTGTACGACGACAGCGTGCGGGCGCGCGCGTTCACCGACTCGCTGGCCCTACTGGCCCCGCAGAGCGTCTACGTCGCCCGCGCCCGGACGGCCTGGCAGCTCGCCTACGCCGATTCGGCCGCCGTGGACCGGGCCTGGGCCGTCCTTGACACGGCGACGACCTACTCTCCCTTCGCCCTCTTCGCCGCGCAGCTCTGGGGCCCGCGCTTCCTCCCGCTTCAAGACCGTCTCGGCGAATTCCAGACGCGGAAAAGCACGGGGGCGAACTGGGGACCGGTCATCTCGACCTGGGCGCGCATGGGTCGCGGTCGGATGCGTGCCGGCATCGAGTCGCTCGAGGATCCCGACATTCGCCCCC
>JAICNR010000059.1 GCA_025931135.1 Gemmatimonadota bacterium
ACTTCCTCGAGACGTTGGAACGAGAGGTCGGTCGGAGCGCCGTTCTCCGCGATGTAGAGAATGACGCGATACGTCGATCCCTGCTCCGCCGGGGTCTGCGCGCGCGCGGGGGCGGCGAAGGCGACGAGCGCGACCGACAACATGGCGACCGACGAATGGACTCGGAAACGGCTCATGGGGTGTCCTCCTGGACACTGATACCAGGGACGGGTCCGCGTGTTCCCGGGGCGGGAAAACGCGAACGGCCCGGCGGGACGGTGTCGCCGTCCCTGCCGGGCCGCTGCGCAACTCGTGGGAATAAGGGCCGTCTCAGAAACCCGACGGCGAGGGCGCTCCAGGCTCGTCGTAGCCTCCGGGCAGGGTCCCCTCGGGGCCGTGGGCTACGGGCACCGCGGGAGCCGGCGACGGCTCCGGCCCGGCCGTCTCACCCCAGCCGTAGCGCGTACCGAAACGCGTCAGGAGCAGCGCTCCGAAGCCGACGGTCCATGCCGCGTACTGGATCACGAAGCCGAGGATCCCGAGGATCAGGGCGAACACGCCGAGCGGGCCGCCGGCCACACCCAGCGCGCTGGCGAAGAACGACACCAGCATGATGATGCCCACGCCCACGAGGACGGCGATGTACGGGTTGTCGTGCTGCCAGCCGAAGCGGCTCTCGGCTCCCGCGCCGAGATTCCTCGCGACCGCCGTGAACCCGACCAGCGTGCCGATCATGAGCGCGAGCACGGCGAAGGGCACCACCAGCAGCAGCGGGATCCCGATGATCGATACCGCCAGCAGGATCACGGTCAGGATGAGGACGGGGAAGAACAGGATCTGCCCCACCAGCCCGACCAGCGCGGCCTTCCACGGCGACTTCGCGACCCGGTACGCCATACGCTCGACCGGCCGGCGCGCGAGCAGGTACATGAGCGCGGCCAGGGCGCCGAGCACGACGACCCAGATGATCGTCATCATGAGGCCGCCGATCCCCTCGAGGAACGGGGTCTGGAACTCCGGGCCGCGCATGTGGATGTTCGGGCCGCCCCAGGCGACCTCTTCCACCGACCCCTCGACACGGGCGCCGGGCGCGCGCTCGAGCGTGCCTCCGACGACCACGACCTCACCCTCGACCACGGCGTTCGGTCCGAGCTCGACGGAGCCGCCCACGGCGACGACGTCGCCGGTTACCGTTCCGTCCACATCTACCGATCCGAGCACGGCCACGACGTCCCCGCGCACCACTTCGTCCTCGCGGACGTGCACGCTGGCGCCTACCCGGACGCGGTCGTCGGACGATTCGACCTGGACGATTCCTTCGTCCGCCTCGTCCTCCGCCATCGCGGCCGTATCGCCCTCGGCCATCGCCGCGGTGTCCCCGGGCATGGGCGCGCCGCCGATCCCGAACAGGATCCGCCGGTCGTCGGGCGCGAGATAGGAGAGCCGCAGGATCGCCTCGGCGTCCTCGGGAACCCGCTCGCGGAGCTCCGCGCCGGTCACGCTCCGGCCGTCGATCGCGATCTCGCCATCCGACAGCTCGACCGTCTGGATCCCGGGGTTCCCGTAGCTCGGAAGAAGCAGGATCCCGTCCCGGAGCGACCGCACCTGGTAGCGCGATTCGATCTGCGTCCTCAGCGCTCCCAGCGAGGCATCCTGCGCCCCGGCGAGCGTGTCGGGAGTTTGGGCCAGCGCCCGGTCCAGTCCCACGGGGGCCAGCAACACCCCCACGGCCACCGTCAGGACGCACCCGAGTGCGCGCAACGACCCGTTCATTTCAAACTCTCCTCTCGTAGACCAGCAGGTGATGCAGGGTATACAGGGCCAACGCGCTAATCAGCGCGCTGCCCATCATCGCGGTGGCGATCTGCGGGGTGGCGGCGGCCGTGCCGATCGCGCCCCCCAGCCGGGCCAGTGTCTCCCAGACGTCGAGCCCCGCTCCGAGCCAACCGGCGAGCCACGCGAAACCTCGCGCGGCGGCCGAGACGACCTCGGCCGGGCTCGGGACATCGACCGGAATCCGGCGGAGGAGCGGCAGGAAGCCAGCCGCCAGGCCCGCCAGGGCCACGGCGGCGGCGACGGCCGCCTTCCACAACCACGGAACGCGCCCGGACTCGGGCTCGCGCTCGCGTTCGCGGAGCTCCATGAGCACCCGCTCGCCGAAGCCCGGAGACGGAGCGACCTGCGGGAGCGCGTGGAACAGCGCCCCGAACGCCGCCTCGGCGGCCAGGTCGTCGCCGGTGGCCTCCGCGGCCAGCCAGCGCTCGATATCGGTATGCGGATTGGGGCTCATCTTCTCCTCCTGAGCATCCTACGAGAGAGCGCGCGGCGGGGTTTCGCGGGCGGCGGCGGCCTCCGGCCCCCAGCCGGCGGTCGTCAGCAGCGCCGCCATCTCCTTGCGCGCGCGGTGGATATAGGTCTTCACGGTGCCCAGCGGAAGCCCCACGACCTCGGAGATCTCCTCGTACGCGAGGCCTTCCTGATGCCGCAGGACGATGACCTCGCGGTACTCGGGGCGGAGCCGCTCCACGGCAGCGGCCAGCGCCCCGGCGAGGTCCGTCTGGAGCGCCCGGTCGAGCGGCGTGGCGGCGTCCGGGTCCGACAGGATCGCGTGATAATCGGCGGTCTCCCCTCCCCCCGCGTCGAGCGGGACCGTGTCCAGCTCTGACCTTCGCAGGTGGTCGATCGCGGTGTTGTGGGCGATCTTGAACAGCCAGTTCGAGAACTTGCCTTGCGAGGCGTGGTAGGTGTCGAGGCGGGAGAACGCCTTCACGAAGGCGTCCTGAGCGAGGTCCTCCGCCAGCGTCCGGTCGCGCACCATGCGCGCGACGAGGTTGAAGACGGGTCGCTCGAAACGGCGAACCAGCTCACGGAAGGCGCGCTGGGACCCTGACAGCGCCTCCTGGACGAGCTGTTCCTCGGCGGCACTCACTGGTCCTCCCAACGACGATGACAACTCACGGGTTTCACGACAGCGCGACCGGCACGGCCGAGAAGGCCGAGCGTGTGCGCCGGATGTTCGACCGGATCGCCCCGCGCTACGACCTGTTCAATGACATCTTGTCGGCCGGGGTCCATCGACGGTGGCGCGAGACAGCCGTCGACGCGCTGGACCCCGACCGCGGTGGACCCTATCTGGATCTGTGCGCGGGCACGCTGGATCTCGCGCGCGTCGTCGCTGCGCGTTCGCCGGGCGCGCTCGTCGTCGGCGCGGACTTCTCGCTCCCCATGCTCGTCCATGGCCGCGCCAAGCTGGACCCGACCAAGCTGGGTCGGGGAGACGCCGGAATCCAGCCCGTCGCCGCGGACGCGCTCCGGCTCCCGTTCGCCGACGAGGCGTTCCGCGGCGTGATCATCGGGTTCGGGCTCCGCAACCTCGCCGACCCGCGCGATGGCCTCGTCGAGATGGCGCGGGTTCTCGAGGCCGGCGGCAAGCTCGTCGTGCTGGAGTTCACCACTCCTCCCGGGCGGGTGTTCCGCTCCTTCTACCATGCGTACTTTCACCACGTGCTGCCGCGCGCGGGAGCTTGGATCTCCGGCGAGCCGGCCGCCGCGCGCTACCTGCCGGATTCCGTGTCGCGATTCCCGCGCGCGGGAGAGCTCGCCGAGCTCGTCGCCGCTTGCGGCTTCGAGCGCGTCCGGTACCGCTACCTGACGCGCGGGATCGCCGCTCTTCACGTCGCCTCAAGGGAGTGAGGCCCTCGCAGGGGAACCCATGCCGCGCCCATATCCCGAAGACATCCGCCTGATCGGCGTTCCTCTCGATCTCGGCGCCGGACGCCGGGGGGTCGACATGGGTCCATCCGCGCTCCGGATCGCGGGCTTGAGGGAACGGCTCGAGCGGCTCGGCTATCGGGTGACCGATACCGGCGACATCCCGGTGACGATTCCCGAATCCGCCGACCCCGGCGACCCCAAGGCCCACTACCTGCCTCAGATCGCGGCGGTCGTCGAGGTGGTGGGCGAGCGCGTGACCGACGCGATGGGGGAGGGCGCGATCCCCCTCGTCCTCGGAGGCGACCACTCGATCTCGATCGGGTCGATCGCGGGCGCCGCGCGCTGGGCGCGGGAGCGGGACGAGGACATCGGCCTACTATGGTTCGACGCCCACGCCGACCTGAACACCCCTGAAACGACGCCCAGCGGGAACATCCACGGCATGCCGCTCGCCGCTTCGCTCGGGTACGGCGATCCGGCGCTGACCGGGATCGCCGGCTTCTCGCCCAAGGTGCGCTGGGACAAGACCGTCCTGATCGGGGCGCGCGACGTCGACCGAGGCGAGCGCGCGATGATCCGCGAGTCCGGCATCCGCGTGTTCACGATGCGGGAGATCGACGAGGACGGGATCGTCCCCGTGCTCGAGGAAGCGCTCGCGATCGTGACCGAAGGCACGGCCGGTTTCCTCGTCTCGTGGGACATGGACTTCGTCGACCCGAACTTCGCCCCCGGCGTCGGCACGCCGGTCAAGGGCGGGGTCGACTACCGCGAGGGCCACCTGGCGCTCGAGATCGTGAGCGACACCGACGGAATGATCGGCATGGACCTCGTGGAGACTAACCCGATCCTGGACGAGCACAACCGCACCGGACGGCTGGGGATGGAATTGATCCTGAGCGCGTTTGGCAAGACCATTCTTTAATTGAACGGCATGGAACCGAACCTCGAGCGTCACGGCGTCGCATGAGGATCGGGATCGTAAGCGACACTCACGACCGGGTGCTTGCGTCGCTCCACGCGGCCCTCGCCGGGGTCGACGAGATCCTCCACGCAGGCGACATCGCGACCGCCGAAGCTCTGGCCGAGATCCAGACGATCGCCCCGGTGACGGCCGTGCGCGGCAACATGGACCACCGCGCGCTCGCCGACCGGTTGCCGAAGGACAGAATCCTCGAGAGGGACAGGGTCCGGATCGCGCTCGTCCACGGCCATCGCGTCGGTCGCGCGTCTGTCGACGATCTCGCCCGCCGTTACGGCGATGAGGGCGTCGACCTCGTGATCTGGGGTCACATCCACGTGCCGGTGTTCGAGGTCCGGGCGGAGGTCCGGTACTTCAACCCCGGCACCGCGGGCGGGCTCGGGGCGCCCCCCACGTGCGGCATGCTGACGGTCGAGGCGGGTCGTTTCACGGTCGAGCATCTCGCCCTGGGTTGATTCGACGCCCTCCGCGAGAGACGGGCGCCACGGAAGATCACTCGACCGTCTTCTGAGCGGGACGATCCCTAGCGCTGACAGCCGGGACAGTAGTACGTCGACCGCTGGCCCTGGACGATTCGCCGGATGGGCGTCCTGCAGCGCCGGCAGGGCTCGCCTTCGCGGTCGTAGACATCGAGGAACTCCTGGAAGGACCCCGGCACGCCCTCGCTGTCGACATAGTCCTGGGACGTCTCGCCGAGCGATGTCCCGGCCTTCTCGACGGCCTGCCGCAGGACGTCGACGATCGCCCGGTGGAGTCGCACCGCACGCCTGACCCCTACCGACCGAGCCCGTCGGCGGGGGCTGATCCCCGCCCGCCAGAGTGCCTCGACGGCGTAGATGTTCCCCAGTCCAGCGATTCTGGTCTGATCGAGCAGGAACTCCTTGACCGGGCGGCGGCTCGCGGCGAGCCGCTCGGCGAGCGCTTGCGGCGTGAACTCCGGGCTCAGCGGCTCGAGGCCCATCGCCGCCTCGCGGCGCGTCCATTGGCGCGCCGATACGATCTCCATCTCGCCCAGCGTACGCACGTCGACAAACGAAAGCGTCGACCCGTCATCCAGCTCGAAGACCGCGCGCACGTAAGGGTCATCCGGTCGATGGGCGACGTCCATGCGCCGGGATTCGCGGACCCGACCCCCGCGGCCATGAGGCCCGGGTCTCGTGCGTCCTCGCTCCCGCTCGACCCGCCACTGCCCGGTCATCCGCAGGTGACTCCACCACACGCGCCCGTCCGCCAGACGGAAGACCAGGAACTTCCCGCGACGTGAGACCGATTCGATCCGGGCGCCGGTCACTGCCCGCTCGAACCGCTGCGGCGTTCCCCGTACCACGTTCGCGCGGCGGACGTCCGCCCGCACGACCGTGCGGCCGCGAAGCCGCGGGGCGAGCCTCCGCACGATCGTCTCGACTTCGGGGAGCTCAGGCACCGGCTGGGCCTCGACCCGGCCGATCGGAGACGGTACGCGAGCCAGATCGCTTCGAGGGGCGCCAGTCCTCCGCCAGGATGGCCCACCGCTCGTGGTCGCGCCAGCGGCCGCCGATCTTGAGATACCGGCGCGAGAATCCCTCGCGGGTGAACCCCGCGTTTCGAACGAGCGCGAGCGAGGCCTCGTTCCCGGGCTCGATGTTCGCCTCGATGCGGTGGAGTCGCAGGGTCCGGAACGCGTGGCGGAGGATGAGCTGCAGCGCTTCGGTCATATAACCTCGGCGGCGATACGCGGAGATGATCGAGTACCCGAGATACGCACTCTGGAAGTTTCCGCGCGCGATCCGGCTGATCTCGACGGCCCCGAGGAGGACTCCGTCCGTCTTTCTTCGGATCTCGAAGCGCCGCGTGTCCTGGTCGCGATCATGAGCGACGAGGGTCAACGAAACGAGCCGCCCTCGCGCAGTCGACCCCGTTCGGCGCTCCGAGGCCTTGGCGTTCATCGGCTCTTCAGGCGATCGATCTCGCGCCACCCGATGTCCGTCCGCCAGCGGAGCCCGTCGCCCCCGATCCGGTCGAGCGCTGCGTAGGCGCGGCGGCGCGCTTCTCCCGGGTCCGTTCCGACCGCTGTCACGTCCAGAACCCGGCCGCCGGTCGTCAGGACCTCGCCGGCCCTTCGCTCCGTGCCGGCGTGGAACACGACGACGCCGGTCTGGTCGAACGCGCCGCCTTCCAGATCCGCCGGAACGTCGATCGTCGCGCCGGTCTCGTATGCGTCCGGGTATCCCTTCGAGGCGGCCACGACGGTGACACACGCGCCTTCGCGCCAGCGAGCCCGGTGACCGGCGAGCCCCTCGCCGCCGGGGGAGGCGGCCAGGAGGAGCTCGAGCAGGTCGCTCTCGAGGAGCGGGAGGAGCGCCTCGCACTCCGGATCGCCGAACCGGGCGTTCCATTCGAGCACCCTGGGCCCGTCGGCGGTCAGCATGAGGCCCGCATACAGGACACCGGAGAACGCGATCCCTTCCGCCGCGAGACCGTCGAGAGTCGGCCGGAAGATGTCGTCCAGCGCGCGTGCCACGAACGCGTCGTGCGCGATCGACACCGGCGCATAGGCGCCCATCCCGCCCGTATTCGCACCGCGGTCCCCGTCCAGCGCGCGCTTGTGATCCTGGCTCGCCAGGAAGGGGAGGAGAGACTTCCCGTCGGTGAGCGCGATCAGCGACACCTCCTCGCCCTCGAGGAGTTCCTCGACCACGACCTCGTCCGCCGCGGCGCCGAACTCGCGGCGGACGAAGCAGGCGTCGAGCGCGTGCTCGGCTTCCGCTCGGGTCCCGCAGACGATCGCGCCTTTCCCCGCCGCGAGACCGCTCGCCTTGACCACGCAGCGCTCGCCCAGCTCGCGGGCGAACGCCGCGGCTGCGGCCCGCTCGCGGAACACGCCGAACCGCGCCGTCGGGACACCGCGCTCGTCCATGAGCCGCTTCGCGAACGCCTTCGACGCCTCGAGCCGCGCACCGTCGGCTCCGGGCCCGAAGGCGGCACGGCCCTGGGCGCGCAGCCGGTCGGCGAGCCCCGCGGCCAGCGGCGCTTCGGGACCGATCACCGTGAAGTCCACATCCTCGTCCCGCACCACGGCGGTGACCGTTTCGACGTCGACCGGCCGCGCGGCGACCGGGCGCGCGAGCGTTTCCATGCCGGCGTTCCCGGCCGTGAACAGGTAGTCGTTCTCGGGATGGTCGCGATGGAGCTTCCAGAGAAGGGCGTGCTCGCGGCCGCCGTGGCCGACGATGAGGATCTTCATCGGACCGGAGCCGGCCGACCTCTCATCCGAGCGAGGCGAGCGCCTGCTCGAGATCCGTCTCCAGGTCGTTCGCGTCTTCGATCCCCACCGACAGCCGGACGAGCCGGTCCGGCAACCCCATCCGCTCGCGCTCGGCGGCGGGGACCGCGGCGTGGGTCATCTCGCCGGGATGGCTGCAGAGGCTCTCGACCCCCCCCAGGCTCTCGGCTAGCTGAAACACCTCGAGGGCTTTGAGGAACCGCCGCGCGACCGCGCCGTCGGCGAGCTCGAGCGAGATGATCCCGCCGAACCCCCGCATCTGCCGCTCCGCGAGATCGCGCTGGGGATGGTCGGGGAGACCGGGGTAGTGGACCGCCGCCACGCGAGGGTGCGACGCGAGGAGCGCGGCGAGCCGGCGCGCCGTGGCCTCGGTCCGGTCCATCCGGAGCGGCAGGGTCTTGAGTCCCCGCAGCGCGAGCCAGCAGTCGAGCGGGCCCGGCACGGCGCCGACGGAGTTCTGGAGGAACCGGAGCCGGCCGGCGAGCTCGGCGTCGCGCGCGAGCACGATCCCGCCCACCATGTCGCTGTGGCCGTTCAGGAACTTCGTCGTCGAGTGGACGACCAGGTCGGCCCCGTGCTCGAACGGCTGCTGCAGGTAGGGGGTCATGAAGGTGTTGTCGACGACGAACAGGCAGCCGGCCCGCTTCGCCAACCGCCCCATCGCCGACAAGTCCGTGAGCCGCATGAGGGGGTTCGACGGCGTCTCGACGTAGAGCATCTTCGTCGTCGGGCTCATCGCCGCCGCGACCGCGGCCTCGTCGCGCGCGTCGACGTAGCGGAAGACGAGCCCGAAGCGGGAGAGAACCTGCTCGAAGAGACGGTGCGTCCCGCCGTAGAGGTTCTCGCCGGCCACGATCTCGTCGCCGGCCTGAAGCAGGGTCAGGATCGCGTGGATCGCTGCAGTGCCGGACGCGAATGCGATCCCGTGGTCGACGCCCTCCAGTGACGCCACGCACGCCTCGAGCGCGGCGCGGGTCTTGTTGTGGGTCCGGGCGTACTCGTAGCCCTTGTGCTCGCCGACCGCGGACTGGACGTAGGTCGACGTCTGGTAGATCGGTGGCATGACCGCGCCGGTGACGGGGTCCGGTTCCTGGCCGGCGTGAATCGCGCGCGTCGCGAACCCCCACCCGCTCTCCTTCTCCCTGTCAGCCACGCGTCCCCCCCGCCACCTCGCGCGCGCGACGGTACATCTCGCGTGCGCGGTCCAGGTCACCCTTCCGATCCCACACGATCCCGAGCTGGTACCACGCGCGGTCGAACGCGGCGTCGGCTTCCACGGCGGACTCGAACTCCGACCGGGCCTCGTCGATCCGGTCCAGCTGGTTCAGGCAGATCCCCAGATAGTAGTGGCCGCGCGCCGGGTCGCCCTGAAGGACGAGCGCCTCTCGCAGGGCGTCGACGGCGGCGGCGTAGAGTCCTTTCTTGCTGCGCAGGATTCCCAGCTCGAGATGCGCGTCGCCACTCTCGGGGTCCAGGCGGATCGCGCGCTGAAGCGCCTCGTCCGCCTCGTTGAAGGCGCCGGCGCGGACGTGGGCGCGGCCGAGCTCGACCGCCACGACCGCGGAGCGCGCGGGACCCTGGAGCGAGCGCTCGAGCAGCGCGACCGCCTGCGCCGGCCGGCCCGCGGCGGCGTGCGCGCGTGCGACCGCCACCACCGATTCCGGATCGGTGGGGTCGCGCGCCGGGATCGGCGTGGCGTCGGGGGCCGGGTCGGAGGGCGTGATCGACGCGGCCTCGAGCTCGGCAGCGACTTGGGGTGGCCCCGGCGAGCGTTTCGGCCCGAGCCGCGCTCCACTCCCCTTCCGCCGCACCGGAGCGGGCTCCGGCTCCTCGAGAGGGATCGGCTCGCGGGGCACGCCAAGCGCGAGCTCGAGCTCCTCGGCCTCGGCGCTACCGCGCACGCCGGGCCCCCGCCGCTTCTTCCGTTTCGGCTCCGCCGGGACGGGGGGCGCGGTGAGACGGTCGTCGGGTGCGGAGCGTGCGCCGAGGAGGCCCGCCAGCCGGTCGCCGTCCAGCCCGGACAACGGATCCGCGCCGACGGCGGGCTTCTCACGCGCCTTCCGCTTCGGCTCACTCACGGCGCACTCGCTCAAGCATGCGCGAAGCGCTTGACGAGTCGCCGGTAGTCCTGCGCGCCACGGGAGCGCGGCGAGTACTCGAAGACGGTCTTGCCGTGGCTCGGAGCCTCGGACAGCCGAACGTTCACTCGGATGGGATCCGCGAGCGCCGCGCCGAAATGCCGCTCGAGCGCGAGCAGGATCTCGCGGCTCTTCCGCAGGTTGTGCTGGTAGAACGTGGGGACGACGGCGGTGATCCGAACCGGGCCACCGTTTTTCACGGTCATCCGCAGGATGTTCTCTACCAGCTGCTTGACCCCGATCAGCGCCAGGTACTCCATCGAGATCGGAATCACGACCTCCTCCGCGAACGCGAGTCCGCTTGTCGTCAGGATGCTCATCGACGGTGCGCAGTCGACGATCGCGAACTCGTACTCGGAGAGCCCCTTGAGACGGTTGGACAACCACTTCTCTCGCTCCCGGCCCGTGACCAGGAGCTCCTCGGCCTCGGCGAGGCGCCAGTCGCTCGCGATCACGTCGAGATTCTCCCGGACTTCGATCCGCGCCTCCGAGGCGGTGAGGCGTCCCTGCGCCAGGTCCGCCATCGAGCATTCGTCGGGATCGAGCCCAAACCACGCTCCGACGTTGCCCTGCGGATCGAGGTCGACGAGGAGCACGGAGCGCCCGGCGGCGGCCAGGCCCGCGCCCAGGTGGACGGCCGTGGTCGTCTTGCCGGTGCCGCCCTTGTGGTTGACGACGGCGATCCTGCGCATCAAGGGGAGTCCGTTTCTCGGGGATAGAGGCCGACAGGAAAGGTACGCCCGGGGGGGCGGATCCTCAACTACCGTCGGCCCGGAGCCATTCGAGGTAGGTTCCGAGGCCGCGGGCGACCGGGAGGGCGAGGAGCTCAGGGACCTCGTACGGGTGCAGCGCGACGATCCGTGCGGCCAGGGCGTCCAGGCGGTCCGCGCGTGCTTTGATCACGAGCAGGCGCTCCTGCGCCTCCTCGACGCTTCCCCGCCAGCGGTAGACGGAGCGCACCTCCCCCAAGACGTTCACGCACGCCGCCAGGCCCTCCTCGACGAGCGCCCGCGCGATCGACGTCGCCGTAGGCTCGTCCGGGCAGGCGACGAGGATGACGGCCGCGTCGCCGGCGTCTTCGACGGCACGGTCCGCGCGCGTCACCCGCCGCCGCCCGCGATTCCGCGGCCGTCGGCCGCCAGGCGGTCCCGCGTGCGCAGGAGCCCGACGATCGTCTTCGCATCCACGATCCGACCGGCTTCGATCCACGCCAGCGTCTCGTCGAGCGGGATCCGGACGACCTCGAGGTGCTCGTCGGGGTCCGGACCCAGATGGCCTGGGGAGAGCCCCTCGGCGAGAAACACGCGGAGCATCTCGTCGCAGAAGCCCGGCGTGGTATAGATGCTCGCCAGCTCCGTCCACCGGGCCGCGATGTGACCGATCTCCTCCTCCAGCTCGCGGCGCGCGCACTCGAGGTACTCCTCGCCCTCCTCGAGCGTGCCGGCCGGGATCTCCCACATCTCCCCTCCGACCGCGTACCGGAACTGGTGCAGGAGCGCGACCGAGCCATCCTCGAACAGCGGCACGATCGCGGTCGCTCCCGGATGGTGAACGAGGTCGTAGACCGCCTCGCGCTCGTCGCCGTCGCGACGCACCCGCACCGTGTCGCGGAACACGTCCACGACCCGCCCCTCGAAGGCGGTCTCCCGCGCCAGGCGCTCCCAGTCGACCTTCATGCGCCACGCCGCGCGGAGGTCGCCCTGAGGACCACGGGCTGACCTGGGGCGAGGCCGAGGCGCGAGGCGGCCGATCCGTCGCGGCACGCGACCTCGAGCCAACCGGCGGAGCCCACCACCGCGCACAGGTCGCCCACCGCGACGTCGCTGTACGTGCGCACGACGGGCATCGACTTGCCGCCGGCCTCCACCACGGCCTGCCCGCCGGCGTGAATGACCCAGCGCTCGGGGAGGTTCGTCACCGCATTGCCGAAATGGTCGACGTGCAGGACCTCGCCCCGATAGCCGCCGCCTCGTTCCTCGACGGGCGCCGGGAGGTCGAAGCGCTCGAGCTCCGCCACGGGGGGACCGAAGACCGAAAGGTCTGGCTTCCCGTCCAGGATCATGCGTGCGAGATGTGCGGCGACCGGAGCGAAGACGTCCCGACCGTGGAAGGTCGCGCTGGCCGCGTTCGGGTCCCGCCACCAGCGTGTCTCCTTGAGCTCGACGGCTTCGGGCTCGCGATCGGTGAAGGGGGGACAGAAGAGCGTGAACACGCCGCTGTCCGGGCCGACGAGGTACTGGCCGTTCTCGGCTCGCGCGGCCACTGCCCGGCGCAGCGAGCCGACGCCCGGATCGATGACCGCGCAGTGAACCGTCCCGGCGGGCCAGTACGGGACCGAGCGGTAGAGGGCATAGCCAGCGGCCTGGACATCCTGGGCCGGGATCTCGTGGGTCAGGTCGTCGATCCGGGCGCGGGGCTCGATCGAAGCGATGACTCCCTTCATCGCGCCCACGTAGCCGTCGGCGGTGCCGAAGTCCGTGGTCAGGGTTACGGTGGTCACGTTCCGGACGCTTCCGGGCTGAGTCGGATCCTGCCGTCTACCGCAACGCATCGCTCGCGCTCGGGGAATGCGAGGAAGGGATTCACGTCCATCTCGGCGATCTCGGGCAGGTCGAGCACGAGTTGGCTCACTCTCTGAATTGCGTCCTCGAGGGCCTCGTACGCGACGGGTCCCTCACCGCGCACGCCCGCAAGCAAGGCTTCGCCCCTCAGCGACCTCACCATCTCCCGCGCGTCGATGGCGGAGATCGGAGCGATCCGGAACACCACGTCTCCCAGGACCTCCACATAGATCCCGCCCAGGCCGAACATGACGAGCGGGCCGAATGTCCGGTCGCTCGTCATTCCGATCACGGTCTCGCGGCCGCCTTCGATCATCCGCTGGACGCGCACCCCCTCCATGCGTCCCGGACCGATCGCAGCCTCGATCTCGGAATACGCTTCCCGAACTTCGTCGGCGTCCTCGAGACCCAGGCGCACTCCACCGACGTCGGACTTGTGAACCACGGACGGCGACTCGACCTTGAGCACGACCGGCCATCCGAGACTCTCCGCGGCCACGACGGCCGCTTCGGGTGAGGACGCGAATCGGCTCTCCACGAGGGGGATCCCGTATGCGCCGAGCACCTCCTCGACCTCGCCCAAGGTAAGGTGCTCACGACCGTCCCTCCGTGCCGATTCGACCGCGGCCTGCGCGCGTTCGGAGTCGGCCTCCAGCTCGACGACATCGCCGAGCGGTCGCTCGCGCCAGCGGCGATAGCGGACCATCGCCGCGAGCGCGCGCGCCGCCGACTCCGGGAACATGAACGCGGGGATGTTGTGCCGCTTGAGCTCGGTCATTCCGCCGTGCACGCCCTTTTTCCCCATCAGGCAGGCCAGCACGGTCTTGTCCTCGTGCCGGCCGACGATCTCCGCGATCCCGGTTGCCACGGCGCCGGTATCGACCTGGACCGGGGGAACGAAGATCGCGATCGCGGCGTCGACGTTGGGATCGTGGAGCACGATGTCGAGTGCGACCCGGTAGACCGCT
>JAICNR010000035.1 GCA_025931135.1 Gemmatimonadota bacterium
AGCTGGGCCGCGCGATGTCGGAGCTGGCTCCGACGGGAGCGCCCGTGCTCGTTCATGCCGAGGACGCCGACGAGCTCGAACGCGCCGCGGAGCGCGCCGCGCGTTCGAGGCCCGGATCCTACGCGGAATGGCTGGCGTCGCGGCCACCTGAGGCCGAAGCGCGTGCGGTCGCCCGCGTCGCCACCCTCTGCAGGCAGACCGGCGCCCGCGCGCATGTCGTTCATGTCGCCGCGGCCGAAGCGGTGGACGAAGTCGCAGCCGCGAAGGCGGGGGGAATCCCCGTGTCCGCCGAGACCTGCCCTCACTACCTGTCGTTCATCGCCGAAGAGGTGCCCGAGGGAGACCCGCGCTTCAAGTGCGCGCCGCCGATCCGCGAAGCCCGACATCGTGACGCCCTCTGGCGAGGCCTCGGCTCGGGCGCCCTCGACCTCGTCGCCTCGGACCACTCGCCCTGTCCGCCCGCCCTCAAGCCGCCCGGTGAGCTGGCCGGCGCGTGGGGCGGGATCGCCGGCCTCGAGCTCCGGCTTCCCGTCACCTGGACGGAGGGCCGGATCCGCGGCGTGTCGCTCCGGGAGCTGGCGCGCTGGCTGGCCGAAGCCCCGGCGCGACTCGCCGGCCTCTCCTCTCGGAAGGGTCGCATCGCGGTCGGTCAGGACGCCGATTTCGTGATCTGGGACCCCGAGCGCGAGTTCGTGGTCGACGCCGCCAAGCTCCACCAGCGACACACCGCGACGCCATGGGAGGGACGCGCGCTCCGCGGGGTCGTCGAGACCACGATCCTCCGCGGGCGCATCGTCTACGAGCGGGATCGCTTTCCCGGAACCCCCGATGGTCGCTGGCTGCGACGTACCGCCGGGATGGTCGCGCCCCTCGCGGAGGCAGGATCGAGGTGAGCGGCTTCATGCAGCTTCCGGATCTCGCGTCCGCGCGTCTCGGCGGTCGGGCCGTCGCCGCGAATGACGAGTTCTTCGCTCCCAAGGAGAACCTGGTCCTGGACGCGGCACCGATCTTCGATCCCGCCCGGTACACCGATCGAGGGAAGTGGATGGACGGCTGGGAGACGCGCCGCCGCCGCGAGCCGGGCCAGGACTGGTGCGTCGTGCGCCTGGGAGTACCGGGCGTCGTGCGCGGCGTGGTCGTCGACACCACCCACTTCCGCGGGAATCATCCCCGGAGCGCGTTCATCGACGCCTGCCGCCTGGCCACCGAGCCGGAGAGGTGGGAGGACGTGGAATGGAGCCCGCTGGTTCCGGAATCGACGCTCACGGGCGACGCGGAAAACCCGTTCGCGGTGACGGACGGCGGATCCTGGACCCACGTCCGGCTCTCGATCGTTCCCGATGGCGGCGTGGCCCGTCTCCGGGTTCATGGCGAGGCCGCTCCGGACTGGGCGCGCGTTTCGCGGACCGAACCGACGGGCGACGTCGAGGTCGCGTCGATTCCGCGCGGCGGCGTTGTGATCGCATGCAGCGACGAGTTCTTCGGGGCGCCGAATCACCTTCTCCTTCCCGACGCGTCGGAAGGCATGTGGGACGGGTGGGAGACCCGCCGTCGCCGCGACTCGGGTCACGACTGGGTCGTCGTCCGGCTCGGGCACCGCGTCCGGGTCGAACGTGTCGAGGTCGACACCCGGCACTTCAAGGGAAACTACCCGGGAAGCGCGAGCGTTGAGGCGATCGACGCGACGGATGCTGGCCCGACCGAGCTGTTCGCGGAGAGCGCGGCATGGCGGGAAGTCGTTCCGCGACGACCTCTCCGGCCCGACGTGGCGCATGTCCTGGAGCCGCCCGAGCTGTCCCCGGCGGACGCGACCCACGTGCGGCTCTCGATCTTCCCCGACGGTGGGGTCGCGCGACTCCGCGTTCGGGGAACCCTGCTCGATTGAGCGGGGAGGCGCTGGCGCGGCTGAACGCGCTGCCGGCCGCGTCCGCCGAGGCCATGCTCCGCGAGGTGTGCGGCGCGCCGGGATGGGCGGAATCGGTAGCGGCGAACCGGCCCTTCGTCGACCGGGCCGCGCTCGAGGTCGCCGCCGAGACGGCGTGGGACGTTCTTGACCGCGACGCGTGGGTGGCGGGGTTCGAAAGCCATCCGCGGATCGGAGAAGAGCGGCGAGTGTCCGGTGGGGACGCGTCCGCCTGGTCACGGGCGGAACAGGCAGGCATGGGATCGGCGGACGACCTCGTCCGCGCCAGCCTGGCCGAAGCCCAGCGCGAGTACGAGCGGCGATTCGGCTGGACCTATGTCGTATGCGCGACGGGCCGGACCGCAGAGGAGATGCGGGCGGACGCGCTCGCCCGCCTCGGGAACGAGCCCGACGTCGAGATCGCGGTCGCGGCGAGGGAAGAGCGCCGCATCGGCCGGCTGCGACTGGAGAAGCTCCTCACGAAGGGAGGTGTCGGATGAGCATCACGACCCACGTCCTCGACCTGACCCGCGGCCAGCCGGCGGCGGGCATGGGCGTCCTCTTGTCCGTGCGGTCGGGCGACGGGTGGCGCGAGCTGGCGCGCGGGACGACCGACGCCGACGGCCGTGCGAGCCTCCCGCTCGAAGATCCCCTGCGCACCTCGACGTACCGCCTGCGATTCGAGACCGGGGACTGGTTCCGGGGTGCGGGGGTGGACGGATTCTGGCCGCACGTCGAGATCGCGTTCGACGTGACCGAGCCCACGCGGCACCACCACGTGCCGCTTCTCCTCTCGCCCTACGGCTACTCCACCTATCGGGGGAGCTGAGGAGCGGTGCCGGGGATCGAATGGCTCGAACTCGCGGTTCGCTGGATCCATGTGATCGCCGGGATCGCGTGGATCGGAACGTCGTTCTATTTCATCCGGCTGAACGCGGTGCTCGCTCCCGCCGAAGTACCCGCCGACGGCGTCGAAGGGGAGGCGTGGGAGGTGCACGGCGGAGGCTTCTACCGCGTCGCGAAGTATCGGATCGCGCCGAGCGCGTTGCCGAGCGAGCTCCACTGGTTCAAGTGGGAGGCGTACGCGACGTGGCTCTCGGGCGCGTCGCTCCTCGTGCTCGTCTACTACCTGGGCGCGGACGCCTTTCTGCTGGATCGGAACATCGCGGACATCGCACCGGCGACCGGCATCGCGATCGGCGCGGGCTCGGTGATCGCGGCGTGGCTCGTGTACGAGATGCTCTGCCGTTCTCCGCTGATCGAGCGGCCCGGCCTCTTCGCGGCGCTCGGCCTCGCGCTGGCCACGGCCACGGCCTGGGCGCTCTCCGAATGGATCTCCGGACGCGCCTCGTATATGCACGTCGGCGCGGCCGTGGGGACGATCATGGCCGCCAACGTCTTCCTCGTGATCATCCCGGCGCATCACGGCCTGGTGGCCGCGGTACAGGCGGGCCGCGAGCCCGACGCCTCGCGCGGGAAGGCCGCGGCGCGACGATCGCTCCACAACAACTACCTGACGCTCCCGGTCGTGTTCGTCATGATCTCGAACCACTATCCGCTCACCTACAATCACCCGCTGGGGTGGCTGATCCTGGGAGCGCTGAGCTTCCTGGGAGGCTGGATCCGACACTATTACAACTTGCGCCACGCGGGCAGGCACCGTCCGTGGATGCTGGTGGCGGCCGCCGCCGGGTTCGCCGGCATCGCCGTCCTGGCCACCTTCGGCACCCCGGCGCCGGCAGCCGCCGGCGCGGACGATGCTCCGGTCGGCCTCACGGACGTGAGGGAGGTGATCGCCGTCCGGTGCGGGGTCTGTCACTCCGCCGAACCGGTCCACGAGCTGTTCGAGGCACCTCCGGGCGGGATTGCGTTCGACACCGACGACGAGATCGTCTCGAGGGCCGATCGCATCTACGCGGTGACGATCGAGAGCCGGGTCATGCCGCTTGGAAACCTGACCGGGATGACGGAAGAGGAGCGGGCGCTGGTCGGCCGCTGGGCGAGGCAGGCGAAGTGAACGCGAGGCGAAGCGGATGCGCCTGAGCTAGGCGATCGTCGACAGCCTGGCGTTCTCGGTGGGGAGAACCGGCCCGGGACCTAGCGCTCTCCCCGGCCGCGGAGGATCGCAACGAACGATCGGGTGGCGATCTCTTCCGGAGAGAGACCCGTGGCCTCGACCTCCGCTTCCGTGATCGCCCCGCACCCCAGTCCCCGCAGGAAGAAGTTGAGGAGCGCCTGGCCGGTCGCCGCGTCGTCGAAGACGTCTCCGGTCAGGGTGGCGCGCGCCGCGCGTTCGACGAAGCGCGAGAGCCGCTCGGTGGCCGCGGGAAGCGCTTCCAGGTAGAACGCGTACACGGCGGCATAGCGGGTCGGGAGCTGGGCCGGATGGAGGTCCCATCCCTGATACCAGCCGTGCCGGAGCGAGTGGCGAACGTGGCGGTAGTGGAGCGCCCAGCCGGCGTGGACCGCGGCCCGGTTCTCCGCTTCCTGCATGCCGGTCAGCGCGCGTCCCTCGGGGGGCCGGTGGGGCGCCGCCGGCATCACATTCGTGGCTCCATCGGAAAGCCATATACCCGAACCCGATAGGGCTACCTGCATCACATGGCGCGCGAAGTCGCACGCCGGGTGATCGAGGTCCTGGTGGAAGGCCGTGATCCCGAGCGCGGCGGTGTAGTCGTACACTCCGAAGTGGGCGCCGGCGCACCGGCCGCGGCCCGCGGCGACCAGGTCGGGAAGGGGGCAAGCGCCATCCGCGCTCAGGATCGAGGCCGGGGTCTCGACCATGATTTCGATTCGCACGGAGCCCGGGGCGAGCCCCGCCCGATCCTCGATTCCGTCCAGGAGGTCGGCCAGGGCCGCGACTTGCTCGGGTACGACGACCTTGGGATTGGTGACGAAGAGCCGCCCGGGGAGAAGCCCGCCGCTCGCCTCGAGGAGCGCCGAGAGGAAGAGGTCGAGTGTGCGGGCCGCTCGCTGCGCGAGCTCGGCCGTGAACGGCTTCACCCGGATCCCGACGAAGGGCGGCAATGTGCCCTCCGCGAGCCCGCGCGCGACTTCACGGCCCGCGGCTTCCGCCGCGGCGTCCTCCTCGGGGTCGAGACGGTTGCCGAAGCCGTCCTCGAAGTCGATCCGGAAATCCTCGACCGGCTCGGTCTCGAGCTTCGCGACGACCCGCTCGTACACGGGCTGAGCGATTGCGGACTCGAGTCCGACCGCATCCGCGAAGCGTCCGGCGTCCGGAGCATAGGCTTCGAGCGAGCGCAGCGCGAGATCGCCTAGGCGCCGTGCGGTGTCGGCGCGGAAGAGGTCTGCGCCGCCGTAGACGGTGTGGACGGGCTGGCGGGATGCGGGGTCTCCGGGATGGTAGCGCGCCCACTCCCGATGGGCGGCGATCGCGCGATCGAGCGGAGTCGTCACGCCCCGCCTTTCCGCGTCGCGTCGAAGAGCACCCGGGCGAGGACGCGCGCGCGATAGTCCGCAGTCGAGCGCAGGTCATCGATCGGAGCCACGTCGGCGCGAAGCGCGTCGTCCAGCTCTTCAGGGGATCCCGGCAGACCGCGCTCCTCGAGGCGGCGCTCCACGGCCCGGCAGCGGCGCACGGTCGGAGCCACGCTCGCAGCCACGACGCGCCAGCCCTCTTCCGAACGCGCGACCGCGAGGCCGACTTTCGCGATCGCCTGAGCGCGTCTGGGCCCGACCTTGACGAAGCGCTGGAGCGCGTGCGCGCGACGCGGGATCCTGATCGCGACGATGAGCTCGGCCTCCCGGCGCGCTCCCTCGCGATACCCTGAATAGTACGCGTCGAGCGGCACTTCCCGGCGGCCCTGTCGGGACTCCAGGACGATTACCGCCCCGAAAGCCATGAGAACGGGCACCCCGTCGGCGGCGGGGGAGCCGTTCGCCACGTTCCCGGCCCACGTGCCGCGAGACTGGATCTGGATCGCGCCCACCTGGCGCGCCGCCTCGACGAGGATCGGGAACTCCGCGCCCACGCGCGAATCCGTGATCACGTCCCAGTACGTCGCGAGCGCGCCGAGCTCGAGAGCGTCCTCGCTCCAGCGGATCCCGCGGAGCTCGTCGAGGCGCTGGAGGTCGAGGTAGCCCCGGGTGCGTGCGTCGGGCCGGACCGGCCAGTGGACGAGGAGGTCCGTTCCACCGGCAAGGGGGACGAGGGGAGCGGCCGCGTCGCCGAGGAGCCCGAGTGCAGCCGCCAAGGCGCGGGGGCGTTCGACCTTCACGAGCGGGTTCCCAGCGCGGCCTCGATCCCTTCGATGATCCCGTCGTAACCGGTACAGCGGCAAAGATTTCCCGCCATGAGCTCGCGGATCGCATGCGATCGGAGAAGTCCCGGGTTCTCGAGGATCCACAGGCCGGTCATGACGACCCCGGGGGTGCACGCCCCGCATTGCGTTGCGCCCGAGGAGAGGAGCGGCCCCAGCCGCGCGGGATCGACGGACTCGATCGTCCGGACCTCCCGCCCATCGACCTGGAACGCGGGGACGAGGCAGGAGTCGGCCGGGAGGCCGTCGATCCAGACCGTGCACGCCCCGCACTCGCCCTCGCCGCAGCCTTCCTTCGTTCCCGTCATGCCAAGGTCGTAGCGGAGGAGATCCAGGAGCCGCGCGGCCGGATCGGCCTCGACGGAAACGGCATCCCCGTTCAGCGTGAAGGAGAGCGGGAGCTCAGGCGATCCGTGCATGTCGGCCTTCCGCGCGCCTGTCGAGATCCATCAGCCGCTCGGGCGTCAGCGGGATCTCGGTCGGAGCGACGCCGATCGCCCGCGCGACGGCGTTGACGACCGCGGGCGCGGGGCCGTCGATGGGCAACTCGCCGAGGCCCTTCGCGCCCATCGGGCCGCCCGGCCATGGGGTCTCGCCGAAGTGCACGCGGATCGGCGGCAGATCGAAGGACGTCGGCACGATGTAGTTCGTGAGCTGCGCGTTCTGCATCGCCCCGTCCTTCCAGCGACACTCCTCCATGAGCGCCCATCCGATCCCCTGCGCCACGCCGCCCTGGACCTGGCCCGCCGCGAGCGTCCGGTGAAGGACGGTTCCCACGTCCTGAACCGCGACGAAATCGACGACCCTCGTGGCCCAGGTCCTCAGGTCGACCTCGACCTCGGCCACGTAGGCCCCCCAGCCGTACGCCGCGTAGGCGTCGCCCCGATAGGTCGCGTCGTCCCAGAGAACGCCCCGGGGGGGCTCGTATTCGGCGCGGCCGACGGTCTCCTCGCCTGTGGCGCGGGCGTGCTCGCGCACCGCCTGCCGGATCTCCTCGCCGCGTGCGTCCGCGGGAAGTCCGAGTCGAAGGCGGAGGTCGTCGCACGCCTCCTCGACCAGTCGCCCCACGATCATCGCCGTGCGGGACGCGACCGTCGGGCCGCTGTTCGGTACGCGGCCGGTGTCCGCCTCCGCGATCGCGACCTCCGACGGCGCCAGGCCGAGACGCGCAGCCGCGATCGCGGTGAAGATCGTCAGCGTCCCTTGGCCCATCTCGATGTTCGCGCTCCGCACTTCGACCCGTCCGTCCGGGAGCCCGGCGACGTCCAGCCGCGACGCGAGCATGACCTCGCCGCTCCCGGTGAACCCCGCGCCGTGGTGAAAGCACGCCAGGCCCATCCCGCGGCGGAGCCACGGATCGGTGCGCGCGAGCTCGGCGTGAGCGGCTTCCTTCTCGCGCCAGCCGGAGAGATCGACGGCCTGGTCCAGGAGCGCGATCCGGTCCACGCCATCGACGATCCGCTGACCGGTGGCGGTCTCGTCCCCGTCCAGGAGCAGGTTCCGACGACGCAGCTCGATCGGGTCGAGCCCCGCGGCCGCGGCCACTACGTCCATGTGGCGCTCGTTGGCGAAGTGGGTCTGCGGCGCTCCGAACCCCCGGAAAGCGCCGTGGGGCGGGCTGTTCGTCAGCATCACGCGGCCGTGGATGCGCACGTTCTCGCAGCGATACGGGCCGGACGCGTGGATGATCCCGCGCGAAAGGACCACGGGGGAGAGGGTGACGTAGGCACCGCCGTCCATGACCACGTCGATGTCCTGCGCGACGAGGCGACCGTCGGCGTCCACTCCGGTCCGGTGGCGCACGATCGCGGGATGGCGCTTCGTCGTCGCCTCCATATCCTCGCCGCGGTCGTAGACGATCTTCACCGGACGATCGGCCGCGAGAGTGAGGAGCGCGGCGTGGAGCGCGATCATCGAGGGATACTCTTCCTTCCCACCGAAACCGCCGCCCGTCGCCGCCTGGACGATGCGTACGCCATCGGGCTCGCGTCCGAGCGCCCGGATCGCGGCTTTGTGCACATAGTAGGGACACTGCAGGCTCCCCTTGATGAAGACGACCCCGTTCTCCTCCCAGGCCAGCATGCCCTGAGTCTCGATGTAGACGTGCTCCTGCGCACCCGTCCGGTACTCGCCCTCCACGACGCGGGCCGCCCTGGCGAGCGCGGTGTCCACATCCCCCTTCTCGATCCGGAGGCGCTTGAAGACGTTATCCTCGCCGCGCTGGAGCTGGTCGGGTCGCGGGGGCACGGAGACGTCGAGGTAGGGGGGCTCGGGATCGACCTCGATCTCGATCGCGTGCGCGGCGCGGCGCACCACCTCTCGCGAGGGATGGGCGAGGAGGAGGACGGGCTCGTGAACGTGGCGCACCCGCTCCGCTGCGAGAACCGGCTGATCGGGCTCGATCAGGAGGACCTCGTTCGCGCCGGGGATGTCGCGGTGGTCGACGACGACGATCTCGGACCAGTCGACGGCCGGGTCGAAGCGGATCTCGCGGATCCGCCCGCGGGGGGCGCGGCTTCGCACCGTCATTCCCCACAGCGCGCCGTCGACCTGAAGATCGTCGACGTACCGTTCCCGCCCGGTGAGCTTGGCGAGCCCCTCGATCCGCTCCATCGACGCAAGTTGGCGAGAAGCCGCGGCGCGAAGCAAGCCGGACGAGCGGGTTCGCCTACGGCGACCGACCGAGCGAAAGGGTCACGCGTCCCCGGCCGCTCTCGGCCCGCGACCAGCCAAGGAAGATCGGACCCAGCAGGGTCTCGACGCCCAGCGCCGCGGTGACGGCGAGTCGGATGTCGAGTTCTTCGTCGAGGGACGGATCCCAGGCGTCTCCGGCTTCGCCCCAGATTCCAACCACCACGGCGCGAAAGGCCGGCGGCAGCTCGGCTACGCGCCGGAGCCATCCCGCGCGCGCCACCGCGAACGCCTCGCCCCGGAGCTCTCTGTCTCCGTAGCCGGCCAGCGAGCCGAAGCCGCCGAGAAGGAACTCCTCGTGGACGGGGAGGCGGTCCGCGGGGCTGGACCCTCCCGCCTCTCCACGCGCGAACAGGGTGTGCGGCCCTCGGCTCCAGTAGGCGCGCCCGTCGACCGCGGCGGTCGTCCAGGACCGCTCGGCGCCGAGCTCCTCGCGCGACGCGCGCGCCGTCACGCTCGCAAAGATCCCGTGCCGGGGGATGCCGACCGCGTCGAGTCGATCGACGACGATCGAGGCGCGAAGTTCCGCGGCGTTTTCCGCTACGGTGGGGAATCGATCCGTGAGACCCGGGGCCTCGGGGTCCAGCTCGGAGGTCTCGCGCCCGCCGCGCACGCCCGCCCGGACCTCACCCGACAGCCCGAGCGCCCTGCCCACCTCGAACCCGGTCAGGATGCGGTGAGTGTCGTACTCGGTGCCGGCGGCTTCGTTGGGGAACAGCGGGTGCTGAACCTGGACCGCCAGCGCGGACGGCTCGACGAACCAGCGGCCGGCGAAATCCAGCGGCTGGCGGAAGGCGGTCTCCACGCCGCTCGTCACACCGGCGCGGAGGTCTACGCGCCACTCGGCGGCCCGCGCCCCGATCCGCGTCCGGACATAGCTGACGATGCCGTCGAACCCGAGGCGGGGAGATGCCTCTCCGGCGGAGTCCATCGACAGGTCGATTCCGAAGAGCAGGAGATGCGGGCCTCGCGGCTTGTCGTGGGCCTCGATGACGAGCACGGGTGCGGCGGTGGCAGGCTCCAGGTCGTACCCGACCCGCTCGAGCTCCCCGATCGCGTAGACGCGGCCGGCCGTACGCTCGGCGAGGTCGGGATCGAACCGGGGGACGAGCTCGGGATCGACGCGCGAGAGCGCGAGCCGGTCGTCGAGCCAGTCCGGGCCGTGGATTTTGACACCCGTGAGTTCCGCGGGCGGACGAGGCCGCCGAAGGGCGCGAGCCGCGCGATGGTTTTCGTAAGCGTCGGGGGCGAGCGACCACTCGGCCAGCGACGGGGCGTGCGCGCGCGCTGCTCTCGAGCCCCGCAAGAGGATTTCGTCCGCCTGACGGAAGTCGAAGACCCCGATCTCCTCGAGGTCGGGAGCGATCCCCACGTCGGCGGAGGCGAACTGGTGTTCCACGCCTTCGTGTCCGAGACGGCGAGCGATCTGCTGCGTGACGCCCACCAGACCGGCCATCTCGTCGCGGCCCAGCAGCGGAGGCGTCACATCGACGGCGATCACGACGTCAGCGCCCATCCTCCGAGCCAGATCGACGGGAAGGTTGTCCACAAGGCCACCGTCCACGAGGAGCCGGCCGTCGATCTCCACCGGCGCGATCGCGACGGGGATCGCCATGCTGGCACGCATCGACCCCACCAGGTCGCCTGTGTCGAGGACGACCTCCTCGAATGTCACGATGTCGGTCGCGACGGCCGCGAATGGGATCGGCAAGCGCGCGAATTCGTCGACCGTCGCCACCGGCAGCGTGATCCTGCGCAGGAGCAGGCCCAGCTCCTGACCGGAGATAAGTCCCTGCGGTAGCTCGAGCCCGGCACGAGTGAGCCCGACCTCGATCTCGACCGTGTCACGCCGCTGGCGTGCGCGGTGCGCGAAATCGAGCGCGGAGCGGGGGGGCGCGTCGGTAAGGATCTGCTCCCAGTCCACGCTCGAGACGAGGAGACGGATGCTGTCCGCCGGCAGGCCGGATGCGTAGAGGCCTCCGACGATCGCCCCCATGCTGGTTCCGGTGATCACGTCGACCGGGACCCGGAGCTCCTCCAGGACCTCGATGACGCCGACGTGGGCGAGGCCGCGCGCGCCCCCGCCCGAGAGGACAAGGCCGACCCGGGGACGCTCGAGCGCTCCCGGCTCCTGCACCGCCGCGCCGGCGGCGCACGGGAACGTGGAGAATGCCAGGCTGAGCAGTAGCGCGCGGGTGATCACGCGCGAACGGGGGTCGGGCCCGGTGAGGGGTCGAACGCCTCAGCGCGAGACGCGAAGTCCGCGAAGATCTCCTCCGCACGTTCCGGGCTCGCCGCGAACGACGCGATCCCCACCTTCCCGAATTCGAGTGCGGCGACGGACCATGGGACGACCCCCTCGCCTCGCGCGGGATCGTAGAGGAGACCTCCCGACAGCCGGGCGAGATCATCGAAGTCCCTGGCAGAACTAGCCACGCTCCGGGTCCGGAAGGCCGCGGGTGTCGGGACTCCGAGCCTTTCCGCGCGCCTCGCGAGGCGACCCAGGAGCGCCAGCGGGTACGACGCCCCGTTGATCCTCGGGTTGATCTCGGTCAGGAAGTAGCCCGGCAGGCTCTGGCCCGTGCGCTCGACGAAATCGAAGCCGGCGCGGCCCGCGAACCCGCGCCCACGCATCCAGGCGGCGAGCGCTCGCGCGGACGCGAGCATCTCCGGCAGGCGCCGCGCCCCCGACGGGTGGACGCTGCCCTGGTAGGCGAGCGCGCCGTCGAGCAGCTGGTCGGTCGCGGCCGCGCGAAGCGCCCCCTCTTCGACGATGACCTCGACGTTGGGCGACGCGGCGGCCTCGTAGAGGGGCTCGACGACATAGGCCCGGTTGTCCGTCCTGCCGGCGATGGCCTCCAATGACGCCTCGATCCCGCGTGCGTCAGCCGTGAACGTCGAGGACCCGGACGCCCCGGACGAGCCGCGGACGATCGCGCTACCGGTTTCGCTCGACCGTCGCTGGATCGCGGCTCGAAGCGCGGACAGGTCGCTGGACGAAGGGGCGGGGGTGCCCGAGATCCGGACCACCTCGCCGGGTGCGATCGGGATTCCGAGTCGGCGGGCCAACCGGCGCGTGACGCGCTTCTCGTGCAGCCGGCGAACAAGCGCGGGCGGACCACCGAGGAGCCCGGCAGGGCGCGCGAGACGCTCGCCCAGCGCGCGCGAAAGCGCGTCGGCTGCGGGGGTCGCGAAAAACGGGCTCACCAGGATCGGCCCGAATCCGATGAGCCGGGACGCGAGTCGATCGAGAGAGTCGGCATCCGCGCAGAGACGCTGGGAGAGCCCGGTGCCGGGCACGACCCCGGGGATCACGAGCACGTCCTCCGCGCGCGGGCCGATCGACAGAGAGCCGAGGAACTCGAGGTATCCGGGCTCGACCGGGTGGGCGAGGCACACGACATCACCCGGTCGGGCGAGGAGGAGCGCCCGCTCGCCGAGCCGTTCGAAGTCCGGCATGCGGGTCACGACGACAGGAGCGTCCGGCGCCTCGGAGGGGCTGTGGACGAACACGCGTGTCACGCGGGGAGAGCCACCCGCGCGACCCTGCGCCTCACGCTCGACCGGTCGCAAGGGGCTCCACCAGCGAGAGGATCGCCCGCACCTTGCCGCCGGCGCCTGGAGGGATCCGGGCCACGGACTCGACACGGAAGTCGACGCCCGGTCCCAGGAGCGGCGCGACCGCCTTCGAGAGTCCGCGGCCGGCCTCGTCGTCCACCGGTCCGTGCGGGACGCACCGCAAGACGATCCGCTCCCGGGTCTCCTGGACCAGCTGGTACTGCCGGATCCAGGGCGCAGCGGCGAGCGTGGGGCCCAGGATCCGATAGGGATGGATCCGGCGACCGTCGGCCATCTCGAAATAGTCGATCGAACGCCCTTCGATGTGGGTCAGCGTGGGTCCGGCGCGGCCACACGGGCACGCGTCCGGACCGCGGGTTACGACGTCGGTCAACCGGTAGCGGATGAGCGGGGCTGCGAAGGAATCGAGCGCGGTGACCACGATCTCGCCGGACCCGGAGACCTCGACGGGCCGGCCGTCATGGTCCAGGACCTCGACGAGCAGGTCGCTGCGACCCAGGTGCATGAGCTCGCCGCCGGGACAGTCCGACGCGAGCAATCCCACCTCGTGCGTCCCGTAGGCGTTGTGGACGGAGGCACCGAACGCGTTCCCGATCCGGGTCCGCGCGACCGTCGTCAGCACCTCTCCCGAAACCCACACGACTCGCGGACGTATATGCCGCAGCTCGGCGACGGGGATCTCGACGGCAAGGCGATCGACGACGCCCGCCATGCCGCGCAGGAAGTCGGGGCGTATCTCGGCGACCCGGCGGTGGATCTCCGGTGGATCGAGGCTGCAGTCCACGACCGTCTCCCGCACCAGCTTCAGCGCGGAGAGTGTCCCGATCCCGTCGGGTTGAGCTTCCCGGAGCGTGAAGATCGTGGCCACCCGGTCGCCCGTCCGCAGGCCGGCGCGCAGGAGGTCGTCGAGCCAGGTCCTGGCCCAGCGGGCCTGCTCGGCTCGCGTCCGCCGGATGACGAACGGCTCGCCCGAGTATCCGGACGTCATCGTGGAAACGAGATCGTCCGGATCGACCGTTCGGTCGGTGATCTCCTCGATCGGGCGCTCCTGGAGATTCCTCTTCTCCGTGAGGGGAAGTCGCCCGATGTCGGCGACCGAACGAATGTCGGAGGGTGTGACGCCCGCCAGAGTGAAGCGCTCGCGGTAGTACGGCACCCGGCCGTACGCGTGCGCCACCAGCGCCCGCAGGCGCTCGTCCCGGCGCTCGGCGCTCCGTTCGAAAGGAATCGTCATCGAGGAAAGACTGTCCCAGAGGGTCCCGTCGGTGCAAGGACGCCCTTCGCCATTTACCTTGTCCAGATGCGGATCTACAGCCCTGAAACGACCGTCGCGCTGCGGCTCACCGTGAACGGAGAGACGCGGACGGTATCGGTCGCGCTCCATCACACCCTGCTCGAGGTCTTGCGGGAAGATCTTGGGCTGACCGGCACGAAGCATGGCTGCGAGCTGGGGGAGTGCGGCACGTGCACGGTGCTCGTCGACGGGCGCCCGGTCCTGTCGTGCCTGGCGATCCCCGCGGCGATCGAAGGGCGGAACGTGACGACGGTCGAGGGCATGGAGACGGCGCGCGGCCTCCATCCGCTTCAGCGCTCGTTCGCGGACCTCGGCGCGGCGCAGTGCGGCTACTGCACGCCCGGGTTCCTGCTCGCCGCGATGGCGCTCCTCGAGGAATCCCCGGACCCTTCGCGCGAGGAGATCGTCGAGGCCCTGGGGGGGAACCTCTGCCGCTGCACCGGCTACCTGAAGATCTACGAAGCCGTCGAGCTGGCGGCCGCCCGCATGCGCGGGGAGAACGCCGAACCTGCGCCGGAGACCCTGTATGGCGACGTCTGACCGTCCCGCTTCGGACGAAGGGCTGCGCGTGGTCGGCCGCTCCCTTCCCAAGGTCGATGCGGTCGCAAAGGTCACCGGCCGGACCCGGTTCGCCGACGACCTGTCCTTGCCCCGCATGCTTCACTGCAAGCTCCTCCGCTCGACCACTCCACACGCCGAGATCCGAGCGATCGACACCCGGCTCGCCGAGGCGATGAGCGGGGTGGTCGCGATCCTGACGGGCAAAGACCTGCCGATTCCGTACGGGATCCTCCCGGTCAGCGTGGACGAGCACGCCCTCTGCCTCGACAAGGTGCGGTTCGTCGGCGATCCCGTCGCCGCGGTGGCGGCCGTGGACGAGGAAACCGCCGAGGAGGCATGCCGCGCGATCGAGGTCGAGTACGCCGATCTCGATCCCGTCGCCTCGATCGAGGACGCCCTCGACGCGGAGGATCCCAGGATCCACCTCTACGGAGACGGGCACAACGTCCACAAGGCGGTGGCGCTCGAGTTCGGGGATGTCGACGCCGCGCTCGCCGACGCCGACCTCATCCTCGAGGACACCTTCTTCTACGAGGGGAACACGCACCTGCCGATGGAGCAGCACGCCGCGCTGGCGGAATGGCGTCCGGACGGCAAGCTCACGCTCTGGACGTCGACCCAGACGCCGCACTACGTCCACCGCGCGCTGGCCCGCGTCCTCGAGGTCCCGGCCAGCCGGATTCGCGTGATCGCGACGCCGAACGGCGGTGGCTTCGGTGGGAAGAGCGATCCGTTCAACCACGAGATCGCGGTGGCGGAGCTCTCCCGCCGGACCGGCCGACCGGTGAAGATCTGCCTCACGCGCGAAGAGGTCTTTTACTGCCACCGCGGGCGGCATCCGACGCTCATGTGGATCAAGACAGGGTTCCGGAAGGACGGCTCGATCACCGGCATGCACTTCCGCTCCTACCTCGATGGCGGAGCGTACGGCAGCTACGGGGTCGCGTCGACGTATTACACAGGCGCGCTACAAACCGTGACCTATCCCGTGCCCGCGTACCGCTTCGAGGGGTTGCGCGCGTTCACGAACAAGCCACCTTGCGGCCCGAAGCGGGGTCACGGCACGCCGCAGCCGCGCTTCGCGCTCGAGGCCCAGATCGACAAGGCCGCCGAGCGGCTCGGCCTCGATCCCGCGCGGATGCGGCTGGACCATCTCGTCGAGCCGGGCTCGGTCACCGCGAACTACATGCGGATCGGCTCGATGGGACTCGGCGCCTGCATCGAGAAGGTCGTTGGGGCCTCGGGATGGCACGCGAAGCACGGCAAGCTGCCGGAGGGGCGCGGGGTCGGAATCGCGTGCGGGAGCTACATCTCGGGCGCGGGACTGCCGATCTATTGGAATGCGATGCCCCACTCGGGCGTCCAGCTCAAACTGGACCGGGGCGGCGGCGTGACCGTCTTCTGCGGCTCGACCGACATCGGGCAGGGGTCGGACTCGATCCTCGCGTACGTGGTCGCGGAGGTGCTCGGCGTCGATCCGTTCGAGATCGACGTCGTGACGGCGGACACGAGCCTGACGCCGGTCGACCTCGGATCGTACTCGTCCCGCGTCACCCTCATGAGCGGCAACGCGGCCATTCAGGCGGCCGAGCGCGCCCGGGAGCTCCTCGTGCAGGCAGTCGCCGAATCGTGGGGGATTCCGGGGGGCAGGGTTGCGCTCGCGGACGGCCGCGCGCTCGATGTCGAGGACCCGGATCGTTCGATTCCGTTCGCCGAGGCGGTGGTGATCGCGGAGGCGAAATTCGGCACGATCGGAACCGTCGGCTCCTACACGCCGCCAGCGTCCCCGGGCCGGTACAAGGGCGCGGGCGTGGGCCCGAGCCCCGCGTACTCGTACGCTGCGGCAGTCGCCGAGGTGACGGTCGATCCGGAGACCGGCGAGACCCGAGTCGAAGAGATCTGGATCGCCCACGACATCGGGCGCGCGATCAACCCCGTGGTCGCGATCGGGCAGGTCGAGGGCTCCGTGTACATGGGGC
>JAICNR010000247.1 GCA_025931135.1 Gemmatimonadota bacterium
CTGACCGTGTAGCTGCCGGCCAGGATCGTCGGGACGAGGAAGAAGCCCTGGTCGTTCGTCGTGCCGCTCGTAACCGTGGCACCGGACGAGTTCACGACCGTGACGCTGGCGCCGGACTGTGGCGTGCCTTCACGGTTCGTCACCAGGACGTTCAGGCTCCCGTTCGTCGGGGGCGGCGGAACCACGGGCTCGGTGAGCACGAGGTTGACCGTCGCGTTCGGTGAGGCCGTCGTAAGGGTGGTGCTGGCCGAGGCGGACTCGAAGCCCTCCTTGGTCGCCGTCACCGCGTATGCGGCCGAACCGCCCGGGATCGGGATGTTCGTGATGGAGTAGCGCCCCTGGGCATCCGTGAGACCGGTGCTCGTGGCAGGGGACGTGCCGACGAGGGCGCCCACGACGGGCCCACCCTGCGACGACGTCACCGTGCCCGAGATCGAACCGGTCGTCGGGCCCGTCGGGTCCGTCGGCGTCGCGCCTTCGTCGTCTGCGCACGCCGAAACGATCGGCAGCGCGACGACCAGCGCGAGCGCCGGGATCCGCCAGAACTTGTTTTTGAATCTCATGCTGGGTTTGCTCCTCTTAAAGAGTGCATCCCTGAGTCAGTTGCGCGAATTATGGTGCTGGAAAAACACGGTTCTGAAACGTGTGAGCGCTGAACAGCCCGTTCTTCTTTCGCCACCTCCTTGTCGCTGCTCGTTCGCTGCTGCGTATCGGTCACTTGAGGGCCGCCTCCGCGGCCGAATCCGGATCCCTGCGAACTGGAGACACTCCACCGCGGGATCAGATTTCTGAGCGAATCTCAGATATCTGAACCCTGTGCCGGCCCCGCTCACTCCCCACCGAATTCGGCCCGGGGAGCCAAGAGGTTGCCGTCCAATCGCTTGGCGCTTTGGCTCACGGATCGAGCGGGAGCGCGGACCAGGTTAAGCGCAAACGCCGTGCCGAAGGGGTCTACGCTTCTCGGGAGGCCGCCGGGCGGATGCCAAGGCCGGGCGCCTCCGGGTCCGGGAGGACCCTCCCCGCCTCGAGCCGCAAACCCTCGAAGGGGTCGTCGGACAGCAGCAAGTGTCCGTCCAGGTCCACCCAGTCGGCGAGCGGCGCGAGGTGGGCGGCCGCCGCGATCCCCAGCGACGACTCGACCATGCAGCCGAGGAATACGCCGAAGTGAAGCGCGCGCGCCGCGGTCATGAGCCGTACCGCTTCTCCGATCGACCCGGTCTTGGCGAGCTTCACGTTCACGACGTCGACGACGCCCAGCAGGTCGGCCAGGTCCGCGGTCGTGCGGCACGACTCGTCGGCGACCACGGGGATCGAGGTCGCCGCGCTGACGAGCGCGAGACCCTCGCGGTCGGCCGCCGGGACCGGCTGCTCGAGGAGCTCGACGCCCAGATCCTCGATCGCGGGGAGGCGCGCCAGCGCTCCGGCGCGCGTCCAGCCTTCGTTCGCGTCGACGCGGATCGGCTTGTCCGTCATCGCGCGGATCCGCTCGAGCACCGCGACGTCGTCCTCGAATCCCA
>JAICNR010000202.1 GCA_025931135.1 Gemmatimonadota bacterium
CTCTCCGAGAGCGTCCGCAACTTCCTCAAGATCAGCGACAACCTGACGGGCGAACTGCTCGTGAAGTCGGTCGGGGCATCGGTGTCCGGACCACCCGGCACGTTCGAGAAAGGTCTCGCCGCCGAGCGCGCGTTCCTGGCGGGCGAGGTGGGAGTGGACACCACCGCGCAACGGCTCGCGGACGGTTCCGGCGTCTCGCGCTACAACCTCGTGACCGCGCGGCAGATCGTGCAGCTCCTGGACTACATGACATCGCGGGACGACTTGTTCTCCGCCTATCTGGACGCGCTCCCCGTGGCCGGCGTCGACGGAACCCTGGAGACACGCATGCGGGGAACTTCGGCGGAGGGACGTGCCCGCGCGAAGACAGGGTCGCTGAACGGCGTCACGTCCCTCTCCGGTTACGTCGACACGGCGGACGGCGAACGGCTGGCGTTCAGTATGCTGATCGAGTTCTTCACCGGCAGCTCGGCGCCGCGACGGGCGGTGCAGGATTCGGTCGTCGCCGCGCTGGCCCGCTTTCGGCGCTGAGGGAGCGGGCTCGAGCGCTACCGGAAGTGAGCGGGGGCCAGCGGCACGACGCCGACACCCGTCGCCTGGAGCCCGACCGGGATCGAACGCCGGGTTTGGAGCGTCGCCGGGTCGATGACGTCGATCGCGCCCGGCACCACCGCGTGACTCTCCATCGACAGGTACGCCGTGCCGTCAGGGGCAAAAGCGAAGGTGTGCGGGTGGCTCGCGCTGGCCGGCTTGGTCGCGATCGCGCGCTCGCTCGCCACGTCGATGACCGTGTACGACTGATCGTTGCGGTTCGGCACCCACAGGCGCTCGCCCTCCGGATCCATACGGATCAGATACGGGCCGTCGCCCGTGGGAATCGTGGCCGTGACCCTGCCCAGATCCTCGGTAGCCATGACCCGCACCTCGGCGTGCCGATGGCAGGCCACGAAGAGCCGCGCGTCGTCGGCCGACAGCGCGAGACCAGCGGGATAGCACACCTCGTTCCGGGTACGATCCTCCTCCGTCAGCATGTTCGTCGAATCGACGACCGACAGCGACGCGACGCTGATCTTCCGAACCACGTTGTCTCGGGTGCACGAGGCGTAGATCCACTTCCCGTCGTGCGAGGCCACCATTCCGTGCGGCTTCGTGCAGACGGGGATCTGAGCGACCTCGGTCATGGTGGGCGTATGGACGGCGGACACGCTGTCGAGCGCGGGGTCGCCATGGAGGTTGTAGTTGGCGACGAACAGCCACGTGCCGTCCGGGGTGAGCGCCATCGTCGCCGGGAAGAACCCCACGTTCGTGCGACCGGCCAGGGAGTCGCGGTCCGTGGTCAGCTTCCACACGGACCCGTACGGCCAGCCGTGCGCGATCGACAGATAGTAATGGCGACCGTCCGGCGAGGTCGCCAGCGCGTGGACGCCTTCGATGTCCTCGTTCGAAACCCCGACCGGGATCTTCTTGAGGACCTCGCCGAGGGTCGGGTCCACGACCGCCACGGCGTCCTCCGATTCGAGCCCGACGAACAGCACGTGCCCGCTGTCGGCGACGGCCTCACCGCCTCCGGGCCCGATCTGGCCTGCCGACGGCACGGCGGAGGAGACGAGCGCGATCAGGACGAGCGCGGGGGCGGAAGGGCGACACATGGGACAGCTCCGGGGAAACGAGTGACGGGTCGCGACGAGTATATCCGGACCTGCGGGGCCCGGCACCGGGCCTTTCCTACGGCGCGGCCGCCCCGGGGGATTCGGCCTCCGCCGCCGCGGTCCCGGCGACGAGCAGCGGATAGGGGTTTCGCGGGCCACCTCCCGCGTAGATACCATAATGCAGGTGGGGGGCGTCGGCCGGGGCGTTGCCGCTCGTGCCCACGAAGCCGATCACCTCACCCGCCGCCACCCGGTCACCGGTCGAGTGGCCGGCGTACCCCTGGAGGTGCGCATAATAATGGCGCCAGCCGCCCGGGCCGAGGATCGACACCGTGCGGCCGCCCAGCGGATTCTCTCCGCGCCGGACGACGATGCCCGGGGTGGTGGAACGAACGGGCGTGCGGCGGCGCGCGAAGATGTCGATCCCCTCGTGGGACCTGCCCCCGCTCCTCGCGTCGCCCCACGTGTCGCCGAGGTCCGAGGGGTCGACGCCGTCGACCGGAACCGGCAGGGCGGAGGGGGGCTCCGAGCGCAGCAGCTCCGCCCGCCAACCGGCGCGCTCGAGCGCGGGGCCCACCGTCCCCCAGCCCACGATCCCCGCCGCGAGGAGCGCCGTGCCGAAGAGCGTCCCGCGCACGACCGCGAGGACGCGCACGCGGCCCGTCAGGCCCCGGCCAGCGACTCGCGCTCCACCGCCAGGAGGTCGTCCGGGGTCTCCCTCCGGCGGATCACTTCCGCCTCGCCGCGCTCGTCGATCCAGACTTCGGCCGGTCTGGGATGGGTGTTATAATGGCTCGCCATCGACATCCCGTAGGCACCCGCATCGAGGACCGCCAGGAGATCCCCCCGCTCGAGCGGGGGCAGCGGCCGCTCGCGGCCGAGGAAGTCGGTCGACTCGCAGATCGGGCCGGCGACGTCGGTCGGCCGCGCGGCGGCGGGGTCGGGCTCGACCACGGGCACGATCCCGTGCCACGCCTCGTAGAGGGCGGGCCGCAGGAGATCAGTCATCCCCGCGTCCACGATCACGAGATCGCGGCCCCCCCGCACCTTGCGGTACTGAACTTCCGTCAGCAGGCACCCGGCAGGTCCCACCAGGAAGCGGCCGAGCTCCAGAAGCAGCCCGGCGCCGAAGCCGCGGACCGCGGGGATCAGCGCGGCGGCGTAGGCCTCGGCGCCGGGCGCCCGGCCCTCGTCGTAGGCGATCCCGAA
>JAICNR010000098.1 GCA_025931135.1 Gemmatimonadota bacterium
GGGCTCCCGGAGCTCCTCGCCGGTCTGCGCGAGCGGCTCCCCGAGCAGCCGTTTTTCTACGACCCCGAGGACCTCACGGACCTGAACCTGCGCTTCATCGCGGGCGAGATGGTGCGGGAGGCTTGCTACGAAGAGCTGGGCGCCGAGCTTCCGTACAGCGTCCATGTCGAGGTAACGGACTGGCGTGACGCCGCTGGCGAAGGGGACAAGACCCTGATCCGCGCAACCGTGTACGTGGAGCGCGAGAGCCAGAAGGGAATCGTGATCGGGGCGGGCGGAAAGAAGCTCTCGGATATCGGTCGCCGGTCCCGGGCCTCGATCGAGGCGCTCATCGGGGGGCCGGTGTTCCTCGAGCTTCGAGTCAAGGTCCGCCCGAAATGGTCGCGGCGCGACCGCGACCTCCAGCACTTTGGTTACAAACGCAAGTAATGTCAACTACTACAAGGAGTTAGCATGGCCTTGGACAAGGAACTTCTGGAGATACTGGCGTGCCCGAAGTGCAAGGGCGACCTGACCTACAAGGAGAAGGAGCAGGTGCTGGAATGCCCGGCGTGTCGCCTCCGGTACCCCATCAAGGACGACATTCCGATCATGCTGATCGACGAGGCGGAATCGTTTTGAGCCCGTCTCTCGAGGAGCGCATTCTCGAATACCTGGCCCGGTCTCAGCGACCGCTCAAGCTCAAGGAGATCGCACGGGGTGTCGACGTCGGGGAGGAGGGATACCCCGATCTGAAGCAGGCCCTCGCCCGCCTGACCGAAGAGGGGAGGGTCTACCGGACCAAGCCCCAGCGCTATGCGCTGCCGGAGCAGATCAACCTGGTCGTGGGAACTCTCGACGCCACGCGCAGAGGCGCGGGCTTCGTCGTACCGGAGAAGAAGAAGGTGGGGGATGCGGACACGTTCATTCCGCCCCACAAGCTGGGAGGCGCGGTCCATGGCGACCGCGTGGTGGCACGGGTCGAAGGCCGGCGAGGCCGCGACAACCCGGAGGGAAGGATCATCCAGATACTGGAGCGCGCCCACACCCAGGTCGTCGGCACACTCCAGCGCGGGAAGCGGTTCGGCTTCGTGGTCCCCGACAATACGCGCCTCGGCTTCGACGTCTACGTCCCCGAGGAGGACCTGAAGCAGGCGGAAGAAGGACAGAAGGTCGTGGTGTCGATCGAGGACTGGGGGGACGGCACCAAGAGCCCCGAAGGTCGCGTGGTCGAGGTTCTCGGAGACCCCGACGCGCCGGGTGTCGACATCCTGTCCATTATCCGGAGCCACGAGCTAGACCCCGAGTTCCCCCCGGACGTCGAGAAGAGCGCGCGCGCGATAGAAGCCGATTTCGAAGCCGAGGCCCGCCGACGGCTGGATCTTCGCGAGAAGCTCGTCTTCACGATCGACCCGCACGACGCCAAGGACTTCGACGACGCCCTCTCGATCGAGCGGAAGGGCGACGATCTGTTCGAGATCGGCATCCACATCGCCGACGTCAGTCATTACGTGAAGGAAGGTAGCCCGATCGACGAGGAGGCGTTCGAGCGCGGCACCTCGGTCTACCTCGTCGACCGGGTGATCCCCATGCTCCCGGAGCACCTGTCCAACGGCCTCTGCTCGCTGAAACCCGACGAGGATCGGCTCACGTACTCGGTCATCGCGACCATGGACGGCCAGGGCAACGTCCGGAAGAGCAGCTTCCACGAGAGCGTGATCAGGAGCCGCTACCGACTGACCTACCAGGAGGCCCAGGACCTGATCGACAGCAAGCCTTCCAGAGACGAGCTCAAGCCCTTGCTGTCCCCCCTGCAGACGCTGCGTCGCCTGGCCAAGGTCCTGCGCCAGAAGCGCGCCGCCCGCGGCAGCCTCGACTTCGACCTGCCCGAGGCGCGGGTTGAGTTGGACGAGGAAGGGTTTCCGATCGACATCCAGGAGTCCGTGCGGCTGGACAGCATGCGCCTGATCGAGGAGTTCATGCTACTGGCCAACGAGACCGTGGCGCGGCACGCCACGCGCCTGAAGGTGCCCTTCATCTATCGGGTCCACGACCGACCGGCCCCCGAGAAAATCGATCAGATCCGCGGTTTCGTGGCCGCGCTTGGCTACCAGCTTCCCAGACCGAAGCAGGGGAAGATTGACCCGCGGGTGTTCGCCGAGATCATCGATCAGGCGCGGGGCAAGCGCGAGGAGGAGTTGATCAACACCGTGATCCTCCGGTCCATGAAGCAGGCCCGGTATCAAGTGGACAACCTGGGGCACTTCGGACTGGCCGCCAGCGACTACACGCATTTCACATCCCCGATCCGGCGGTATCCGGACCTCGAGGTCCATCGCCTTCTGAAGCGCATCCAGGCGGGCGAGCGCTGGAAGGACGATCGAGACGGGCAAACCGCGAGGCTGGAGCGGATCGCGGACCACTCCTCCGTGGAAGAGCGCAACGCGGTCGACGCCGAGCGAGACTCGATCGACCTGAAGAAGGTGGAGTTCATGGAGCGCCACCTCGGCGACGAGTTCGACGGGACGATCAGCGGCGTCACATCCTTCGGCATGTTCGTGCGGCTGGACCGCTACTTCGTGGAGGGGCTGATCCACATGCATGACATGTCCGACGATTATTACGAGTTCCACGAAGACAAGTACGCGCTCCTCGGGCGCAACACGGGGCGGCGGTTCCGTCTGGCGGACCCGGTTCGCGTACGGGTCGAGTCGGTCGACAAGGAGCGGCGCCAGATCGACTTCGTCCTGATCGAGAAAGAGGCGAAGCGCGAGAAAGCGCGCGCGTAGCCGGCTTCAGTGTATGGGGCCGGCTTGACTTCCCACGCGTGCCATGGTATGAGAAGGCGAACCGTACGGACCTCACAAGGAGGGGGATCATGGCGAACGGTCAAGGTGGTGGAGGTGGGAACGGGGGTGTGTACGCGATCCTGATCATCATCGTGATTCTCATCCTCGCGGCGGTGCTCTACATGAGCGGCGCATTCGGTGGAGGGGATGACGCGACGGACATCAACGCCGACGTGAACATCGAGAACCCGGTGGGCGACGGGGGTGGCGGAGGCGGCGGAAACGAGTAGCCGCGCCGGCAGGTCGAACGAAACGAGCGGCGGGGGGATGAAGATCCTCCCGCCGCTTCTGCTTCAGGCGACTGGCGCTTCGACCGGCGAATGCACGCGCAGCTCGGGGGTCTCGAATGCGGTCTTCTCTTCGATGCCCGGCTCGAGCGGCACGCGGTAGTTCCCGCTCATGCACGCGTCGCAGTGGTGCTCCCGCGCTCCGACAGCCCGGTACAGCCCGTCGAAGGACAGGTATCCCAGGGAATCGGCGCCGACGAACGCGGCGATCTCGGGCACCGTCATGTTCGCGGCGATCAGCTCGTCCCGGCTGGGGATGTCGATCCCGTAGTAGCACGGGTGGCGGAGTGGGGGAGAAGCGACGCGGAGGTGGACTTCGGCAGCGCCGGCGTCACGCACGAGGCCGACCAGCGCCTTGGATGTCGTTCCACGGACGATCGAGTCGTCGACGACCACCACGCGTTTCCCGCGGATCACGCTCGAGACGGGGTTGTACTTGATCTTGACCCGAAAGTCGCGGACCGCCTGTCCGGGCTGGATGAAGGTCCGTCCTATGTAGTGATTGCGGATCAGCCCGAGCTCGAAGGGGAGCCCGCTGAACTCCGCGTATCCGAGAGCCGCGGAGTTGCTGGAGTCGGGGACCGCGAACACACAGTCGGCGTCCGCGGGATGCTCGCGGGCGAGCTCGCGGCCCAGGCGCCGGCGGGCCTCGTCGACGCTCATGCCGTAGAGAGTCGAGTCGGGTCGCGCGAAGTAGATCTGCTCGAAGACACAGAGGCATTCAGCGTCGGCCGGCGAGGCGCGCAGGGTCTCGTAGCTTCCGTCGAGACCGACCTTGAGGACCTCGCCGGGGCCGAGCTCGCGCTCGAGCTCGACGTCCAGGAGATCCAGTGCGCAGCTCTCCGACGCCACCACGACAGCCCCGTCGCGGCGACCGAGGGCAAGCGGCCGGAAGCCATGCGGATCTCGCGCGGCGTAGAGTCCGTCCGGCGTCAGGATGAGGAGCGAGTAGGCGCCGGTGAGACGATCGAGCGCGTTGAGGAGCGCGCGGTCACGCGAGGCGTCGCGCTCGGCCGCGATCAGGTGGACGACGACCTCGGTGTCCATCGTCGACTGGAAGATCGAGCCTGACCGCTCGAGCCTTCGCCTGAGCGTGCGCGCGTTGGTCAGGTTCCCGTTGTGCGCGACGGCGAGGAAGCCGTCCCGATAGTTGACGAGGATCGGCTGCGCGTTGGCCAGCGTGGGGCTGCCGGTGGTCGAGTAGCGGTTGTGGCCGACGGCGGCGGTTCCCGGAAGCGATGCCAGCGCGCTCTCGTCGAAGGCGTCGGCCACGAGTCCCATGGCGCGATGCGCATAGGCCCGGACGCCGTCGCTCGAGACGATGCCGGACGACTCCTGGCCGCGATGCTGGAGCGCGTACAGGCCGAGGCAGGCCCATTCGGCCGCCCGTTCGGGGCCGATTACCGCGACGATTCCGCATTCTTCCCGGGGTCCGCTCAACGCTCGTCCTCCATGGTCTCCATGCGGTCAGAAATTGCATTCCGCCAGCGCCGTTCCAGTTCCTCGCGCGGACGCTCGCCCACGTCGCGGAAGCGAATCCGTCCGTCGCTCGTCACGCGCCCGGCCTCGCGCCACGGCACTGCCCCCGAGTCGAGGCGCTGCCTGGCGAGGTCCCGCCGCTCGGCGGGCACGACGAGCAGGTAGCGCGCTCCATCCTCGCCGAACATGGCCCCGTGCGGGCCGCCTTCGGCCTCCGGCAGCTCGATCTCGATTCCGCAGGCAGCCGGGAGCCCGAAGCACGTCTCGGCCGCAGTGACCGCCAGCCCGCCGTCCGACACGTCCTGGGCGGAGACCGCCACGCCCCCGCGGACGAGCTCGCGAACGATCTCGGCGTGCCGGCGTTCGGCATCCAGGTCGACCGCGGGCGCCCGGCCGGCGACGATCCCCAGCACCTCGGCCAGGAGCGATCCGGCCCCGAGGTGCGCGCCGTCGCGTCCGATCAGGATCAGCGAGTCTCCCGGCGAGCCACCACCCCTCGGCCGGGCCTCGACGTCCTCGAGGAGTCCCACCATCCCGATCGTCGGCGTCGGGTAGATGGCCCCCTTGGGGGACTCGTTGTAGAAGGAGACGTTCCCGCTGACGACGGGCGCGTCGAACGCCCGGCAGGCCTCCGCGATCCCGCGCACGGCTTCGGCGAACTGGAAATATACCGCGTCCTTCTCGGGATTGCCGAAGTTCAGGCAGTCGGTCACGCCGAGCGGCCGGGCTCCGACGGTGGCCAGGTTGCGGGCCGCCTCGGCGACGGCGAGCGCGCCGCCCCGCCGCGGGTCGCAGTAGACGTAGCGGCCGTTGCCGTCGGTCGAGACCCCGAGCGCGCCGGGCGTCCCCTTGATCGAGAGGAGCGCCGCACCGGCGGGGCCGGGCCCGAGGATCGTGTTCGTCTGGACGTGGTGGTCGTACTGCTCCCAGACCCAGCGCTTGCTCGCGATCGTGGGCGCGGAGAGGAGCCCCTCAAGCGCGGCCAGCGGGTCGATCCTGGTGATCTCGTCGGGATCCGGCATGCTGCCGTGCACTTCCGCGAGATACGACGGCTCTTGGACTTCCCGGACGTAGCGCGGCACCTCGTCCACGAGGGCCGCGACCGGGATCCGGCACACCTCCTCGCCGTCCTCCAGCACCCGCCACAGATCGTCGTCCGTGACGATGCCGATGCGGGTGCACGGCAGGTCCCACTTCTCGGCGATCGCCATGAGCGCCGGCTCCTGGTCGGGCCGGGCGACCACGAGCATGCGCTCCTGCGACTCCGAGAGCAGGACCTCGTACGGCGTCATGCCGGGCTCCCGCCGCGGCACGAGCGCGACGTCGATCTCGATGCCCGTCCCGGCGCGCGCGGCCATCTCGCTGCTCGAGGAGGTGAGCCCCGCGGCACCCATGTCCTGCACGCCGACCGCGGCGCCCGACTCGATCAGCTCGAGCGTCGCTTCCAGCAGGAGCTTCTCGGTGAACGGGTCGCCGATCTGGACGGTGGGGCGGCTCTCTACGGTATCGGCGGAGAGCTCGGTGGACGCCAGCTTGCTCGCGCCGTGGATTCCGTCGCGGCCGGTCGAAGCCCCGAGCACGTAGACAGCGTTCCCCGGCCCCGCCGCGCTCGCCCGCATGAGGTCTTCGTGGCGGATCAGCCCCAGGCACATCGCGTTCACGAGGGGATTGCCGGCGTACGCGTCGTCGAAGACGATCTCGCCCCCGACGGTCGGCACCCCCACGCAGTTCCCGTAGTCTCCTACGCCGCGAACGACGTGGCGGAAGAGATATCGGACGTGCGGGTCGTCGAGCGCGCCGAACCGCAGGCTGTCGAGCATGGCGATCGGGCGCGCGCCCATCGTGAACACGTCGCGGAGGATCCCGCCCACGCCAGTCGCCGCTCCCTGGTACGGCTCGACCGCGGACGGGTGGTTGTGGGACTCCATCTTGAATACGACCGCGAAGCCGTGGCCGACGTCGACGGCGCCCGCGTTCTCGCCAGGCCCCTGCACGACCTGGGGTCCGGTGGACGGAAACTCCGACAGCAGCGCGCGGCTGTACTTGTAGCCGCAGTGCTCGCTCCACATGAGGCTGAATACGCCGAGCTCGGTGAAGTTGGGTTCCCGGCCCAGGAGCTCGACGATGCGGTCGTACTCGTCGGTCCGGATCCCGTGGGCGGCGACGACGTCGGGGGTGACCGGCGTGTCGCGGAGGGCGACGGTCACGCCGCGGCCTCCAGGAGCCCGCGGAAGACCTCGCGACCATCCTCCGAGCCGACCAGGAGGCTCATCGCCCGATCGGGATGGGGCATGAGCCCGACGACGTTGCCCCTCTCGTCCGCGATCCCGGCGATGTTCCGCGCGGAGCCGTTGGGGTTGGCGAGCGGAGTCGCCTCGCCGGCTTCGTCGACGTAGCGGAAGACGACCCGGCCCTCGCCCTCCAGGAGATCGAGCGTCTCGTCGTCGGCGACGTAGTTCCCCTCACCGTGAGCGACCGGGAAGCGGACGAGCTGCCGCGGCCGGAAGTGGCGAGTGAACGGGGTGTCGGTGCTGTCGACTCGCAGCCACTGCTCGCGGCAGACGAAGGAGAGGCCCGCGTTCCGCATCAGGGCGCCCGGCAGGAGCCCAGCCTCGGTCAGGATCTGAAAGCCGTTGCAGATCCCGAGCACCGGACCGCCGGATCGCGCGAACGCGATCACCCGCTCCATGATCGGGCTGAAGCGCGCGATGGCCCCGGCGCGCAGGTAGTCGCCGTAGGCGAAGCCGCCCGCGAGCACGATCCCGCGGACGCCGCCCAGCGCGGTCTCTTTGTGCCAGAGCCACACCGGGAGCGCGCCGTCGATCGCGGCGACCGCATCGAACACGTCCTGGTCGCAGTTCGTTCCGGGGAAGCGCACGATTCCGATCGGAACGCCGCTCACTCTCCGTCCTCCAGGAGCTTGTAGGTGAACCGCTCGATCACGGTGTTCGCGAGAAGCCGGCGGCACATCTCGTCGACCCTCCCGGCGATCTCCTCCCGGCACCCGCCCTCTACCGCGAACGTGATCCACTTGCCGACGCGCACGTTCTCGACTCCCGAGTATCCCAGGGCCTCCAGGGCGTGCTCGAGCGTCTTGCCCTGCGGGTCGAGCATGCCGTCCTTGAGCTGGACGAAGACTTCGACGCGGGCCGTCATCCCGCCTCCGACAGGGTGCGCCCGACGATCCGGAAGTACGCCTCGCGGTAGCGCTCGGATGTCGCCTCGATCGCGCTCTCGGCCAGAGGCGGGAGAGGGGGCTCGCCGTTCCAGCGCCCGGCTTCGCGCTCGGCTTCCAGGAAGTCGCGCACCGGCTGCTTGTCGAACGACACCTGCGCTCCACCCGGTCTCCACTCTTCGGCGTCCCAGAAACGGGAGGAGTCGGGGGTCAGCACCTCGTCGATCAGGAGCAGCTCGTCGGTGGCTCCCCAGCCGAACTCGAACTTGGTGTCGGCGAGAATGAGGCCGCGCTCTTTCGCGTGCTCGCTCCCTTCCGCGTATATGGCCAGCGCCCGGTCACGGAGTCGCGCGGCCAGCTCGCGGCCTACCCGATTCTCGAGCTCGGCGTAGGAGATGTTCACGTCGTGCCCTTCGCTCGACTTCGTGGCGGGCGTGAAGATCGGCTCCGGCAGCCGGTCGCCGCGCCTCAGTCCCGGCGGTAGCTCGATGCCGGTGACGGCCCCCGTCTCGCGGTATTCGCGCCAGCCCGAGCCCTCGAGGTAGCCGCGCACGACGCATTCGATCGGGATCACGCGCGCCCGCACGCACAGCATCGCCCGGCCGTCGAGATCTCCCCGGTGGGGAGCGAGCGCGGGCGCCGCCGCGACGATCTCGTCGACGTCGGAGGAGATCCGGTGATGGGGCGCGGCCGCGTCGAGTCGATCCAGCCAGAAGTCGGACAGCCCGGTCAGCACGCGCCCCTTGTCGGGGATCCCCTCGCGAAAGACGATGTCGAACGCCGAGAGGCGATCGGTCGCCACGAGCAGGAGGTCGTCTCCGAGGGCGAACATCTCGCGGACCTTCCCGCGGCTGACGTGGGGAAGGGGCAGCGCCAAATCTGTGATCGCGCGGGTCGAGCTCGTCGTCATAGGCTCCTCGTTGTGCGGGAACACGGTTTCCTCAGCGGATGTCTACGCGGCCCATCTGGCCGTCGCGCTCCACGAACAGGGTGCCGCGCTGTCCCGAGCGCAGGAAGTCGATGAGCGTCTGGGCGTCGTCGGCTCCGTCGAGCCGCGTCGATCCGAGCGACACCAGGACGTCGCCTTCCCTAAGGCCAAGGCGCCGGAAGCCCGAATCGGCGTCCACGGCCTCGAGGTACAGGCCGGTCTGCGACGTGATTCCGAGATGGGAGGCCAGCGTCGGCGTCAGCAGCACCATGCTGGCGCCGAACGGCGTTTCGATGCGGGCCGCCCGGCGAAGCGGATCGTCCTCGGGGGTCAGCGTGCGCTCGAACCGATCGCCTTCACGCTCGAGAACCAAGGTAAGGTCCGTCCCGCTCGGCAGATCGAGCAGCCTGCCTTCCCACTCGATGGGCGATTGCACGCCACGGCCCCCCGCCTCGATGATCACGTCCCCCGGCTGA
>JAICNR010000094.1 GCA_025931135.1 Gemmatimonadota bacterium
TGGAAGGTCCTGACCTACCCCGACCATCCGGACGACCCCTCGTAAGACTCCTACCGGGGTTGCCCGGGGACCGGAGAGCATTCTAGCTTCGAACGCCACGGGATAGGGGCCGAAAATCCGATCGGATTCATCCTGTTCATCCGCTTCAGCCAGACGCGACTTCGACCTAAGCGAGTTTCCAGACTCCACCGAGGCTGGCCCCATGTCCCGGTCATCCCGAATAGTGTTGACCTGCGCGGCCTTCTGCGCGCTAGTCTCGGCTCCGCTGAGCGCGCAGACTGTCGGTGCGGTGGCGGGCGACGTCGTCGACGACGCGACCGGTATGCCCATCCCCGATATCCAGGTTTACATCGTGGGGGAGGACGTCGGGGCGGTCACGGACGAAGGCGGCCGTTTCCGGATCCCGGAGGCGCCGGCCGGAGCGCGGGTGATCCGCGCCGAGGGGCTCGGCTACCGGGCGAGCGAGACGCTCGTCACGATCGTCGCCGGGGGAACGGTGGAGATTGCGATCGCCCTCCATGCCGAGCCCCTCCGCCTGGACGAGATCGTCGTGACCGGCACGGCAGCGGGCGCCTTGGGAAGGCAGGTCCCCCACAGCGTCGGGCGGATCGATCCCTCGCGGATCGACGAGCCGATCGCCACCGTCGACCAGCTCCTGACCGGCAGGCTCCCGGGCGTGACGGTCCAGCAGAGCAGCGGGAACTCCGGCTCGGGGAGCCAGATCCGGCTGCGCGGGAACGTCAGCGCGGCGCTCAGCAACGAGCCGCTCGTGTACGTGGACGGAGTCCGGATCCGCAGCGACGGGTATCCCGAGAACTTGCCCAAGGTCGAGAACAACGACGGGCCGAACGACACGCCGAGCCCGCTGAACGACATCAACCCCGCCGACATCGATCGGATCGAGATCGTCAAGGGCCCGGCGGCGACGACGCTCTATGGCGCGGAGGCGGCGAGCGGGGTCGTGCAGATTTTCACGAAGCGGGGTGGGTTCGGACCGCCCGTCTGGACGGCCGAAGTCGGGCAGGGATTCGATCGCGTCCTCGACTACGGGACGTCGGACCGCCCGTTCGTCGGCATGGAGCCCTGGCTCGACGATGCGGCGTGGCGCCAGCGGTACGCCTTGTCGGTCGCCGGCGGCGCCGCGGTCCGCTACTTCGTCTCGACCTCGATCGATCGGAACGACGGGGTGTTGCCGAACAACGCCGACGACCGCTGGACGATGCGCGCGAATGTCGACGCCCAGCCCCGCGAGGATCTTGCGATCCGCCTGAGCACCTCCCACGCCATCCACGACATCCAGAACACCGCGGGCGGGCTCGACAGCAACAGCCTGTCGCTCAACGTCTATCGAGGATCGACCAACGCGCTCGGCGACACTACCCGCCAAGGCATCGAGCAGCTCCTCGAGTATGACATCGATACCGGCCTAGACCATACGATCCTCGGCCTGACTGCGATCCACTCGCCCACGCTCTCGTGGACGAACCGCGTGACGCTGGGGTACGACCGCGCGGCGAGCGACATGCGGCAGCTGCGCCCGGTCGGCTACGTCTTCGAGCCGGAAGGTATCCTCGCCGAGGAGGACTGGGTGAATTCGATCCTGACGGCGGAGTACGTCGGCAGTCTCGATCTCTCGCTGCCCACTCGGGCGTCGACGACGATCTCGTGGGGCGCTCAGAGCGTAACCTCGACCGTCGAGAGCGACGCGGGCTATGCCGAGGGGTTCGACCCCGGCGAGACACCGACGATCGAGGGCGGCGAGCTCTCGCTCGACTTCCACAGCAAGGTTCGGACGCGCACGACGGGAGGGTTCGGGGACGTGCTGGCGGGGTGGCGCGACCGCTACTACCTGACCGGCGGCTTGCGGCTGGACGGGAGCACCGCGTTCGGTGACGACCTCGGCCTCCAGGCCTACCCCAGGATCGGGGGGTCGTACCTCGTGTCCGAGGAGGACTTCTGGTCGGAGGGCTGGGGACAGCTCAAGCTGCGGACGAGCTACGGACACGCGGGGCGGGCACCAGGCGTTCTCGACGAGCTTCGGTCCTGGGTGTTGACCACCCTCGAGGGCGAGGAGGCGGTAGTGCCCGGGACGATCGGGAACCCGGAGCTGGCACCGGAGCGGACCGCCGAGTTCGAGATCGGATTCGAAGGGTCGTTCCTCGGCGATCGCGTGGTGGCCGAGTTCTCGTACTACCGGCAGCGGACGGAGGACGCCCTCTTCCCGGTGACCCCGATCCCGTCCCTCGGGTTCCTCGAAACCCAGCTCCGGAACGTCGGCACGCTCCGCAACGACGGGATCGAGCTTTCGCTCGCGGGCAGCGTCGTCGGCGGGCCCTCCTTCGGGTGGGACGCGGGGGTCTACGTCCACACGAACCATTCCAAGCTGACCGATCTCGGAGGAGCACCGCCACTGCGGGTGTTCGACGCCGGGTGGATCCTGGAGGACGCTCCGGTGCCGACGCTGATCGCGCCGCGCATCCTCAACCCCGATGCGGTCGCCGAGCCGATCATCGAAGAAGACCACGTCTGGGGCGCCACGATCCCGACGACCGTGCTGGGCGTTTCCTCCACGATCCGGCTGCCGAAAGGGATCGAGATCGACGCCCGCGGTGAGTACATGGGCGGCCACTACATCTTCGACAACGTGGGAAACAACCTGGCTCGACGGGAGGTGTACCCGCCGTGCGAGCCAGCATACGCGCTCAGGGACGCCGGTCGCGGCGACGAGCTGACGGCCTGGCAGCGGGTCTGGTGCATCGCGGGCAACGTGCCGAACGACGGCGGACCGATCTATCCCGGGGATTTCTTCCGCTTCCGCGAGCTGACTCTGCGCGCGCCGCTTCCGAGCGCGGTGCTCGGAGACTGGAGAGCCACCGTCGTCGTCTCGGCCCAGAACTTCTGGGCCTGGAAGAACGAGGACTTCCTGCTGTTCGATCCGGAGATGGTGGGGGACGACGGTATGCACACGATCGTGCGCCGGATCGATTCCCAGGTACCGTCCCCGGCGACGTTCGTGATGTCGCTGCGCGTGACCCGATGAGGGGTCCGACTGCCCGCATGGCGTGGATCCTTGCGCTGGTCGCGGGGCTGTCGGGATGCCAGGACTCGATCGTGGACCTCTCGACCGTGGACGACGACGAGCTGGACAATCCGGAGTCGATCGCCCCGCTCGTGGCCGGCATGGCCCGGACACTCTCGACCGCCGTCGGGTTGCTGAGTCAGACCGGTCTGATCGCCAGCCGGGAGATGGCCTACGGCGGCGCCGGGGAGGACCTGGGTGCCACGCTGGCGCAGGCCGCGGGCGAGCTCAATCCGGTGGATTCGGATCGCCACTGGAACGCCTCCCATCAGGCGCGCTGGACGGCCGAGGACGGCGTCCGACGGATCCGTTCGATCTTGGGCGAAGAAGACTTCGCCCGGTCGCCGCTAGCCGCCGAGGCGCTCCTCTACGTCGGGTTCTCCAACCGGCTCCTCGCCGAGAACATGTGCCAGGGAATCATCGACGGCGGTCCGCCCGAGCCGCGGACCGTTCACTTCCAGCGCGCGGTCGACGCCTTCGGCGAGACGCTGGCGATCGCGGAGCGGATCGGCGACGCCGAGCTGACGGCCGCGGCGCGCGCGGGTCGGGCCTCGGCTCGAGTGGGGATCGGTGACTGGGGAGGCGCGCGGTCGGACGCCGAGGCCGTCCCGGCCGGGTTCGCGTTCCAGGCGCGGTTCGACGGCGGCGAAGACGCCCGCAGTAACCGCGTCGCTGCGGGCTCCTCGGTGGTGCAGCGGGCGCACACGGCTTGGGGCACGTTCTACGAGGCCTACTACGCGGCCACCGCGGACCCGCGGGTTCCGTGGGAGACCGACGCCGCGAACCCCGAAACGCGGAACGGCCTGCCCTGGCTCGCACAGGCGAAGTTCGAGGACGAGGACACCCCGATCGACCTGGTCAGCTGGGAAGAGGCGCGCCTCATCGTCGCCGAGGCGCGGCTGCGCGACGGGGACGTGGCGGGCGCGATGGCAGAGATCGACGAGCTGCGCGGGGCTGCCGGCGTCGAGCCCTGGCCGATCGCCGATTTCGAGAGCGCCTGGACCGCGCTCAAGCGGGAGCGAGGGATCGAGCTGTGGCTCGAGGCGCGAAGGCTGTGGGATCTCCATCGCTGGCTCCAGGAAGGCACCCCGGGCGAGGCCGAGGACATGACTGGCCGCGACACCTGCTTCCCCATCGGGGCGATCGAGCAGGGAACGAACCCGAACGTGCCGTGAGACTCCACTGCCGCTGACCCGCGACCTCGTCACGCTCGGCCGGCTCGCGACCCGCTTGCCGGCATTCCTGCGGCAGCGGGTCACGCTGGAAGAGGCTCGCGATCTGCTCCGTCGTCGCCTGGACGAGCGGGAGGCGAACTTCCTCGACCTGGCCGAGCGCGGCATCTACGGCTACCCGGCGAGCCCCTACCTGCCGCTACTGCGGGCGGCGGGATGCGAACTCGGCGACCTGAGGAGCTTGGTCCGTACACGTGGTCTCGAGGGGGCGCTCTTCTCACTGAGAGACGCCGGGGTTTACGTGACCTTCGAGGAATTCAAAGGTCGGTCGCCGATCGAGCGGAACGGTGTGGTTGTCGACACCAGGCACGGGACGTTCCACAACCCGCTCAGCGAGCGCTTCTTCACCAGCCGATCGAGCGGCTCGACCGGCGCGCCGGTCGAGGGGGCGCACGATCTGGCGCACATTCTTGCGGGGGTTCCCAGCCGGTTGATCTCGTGCGACGCGCACGGCGTCCTCGGCGCACCGCTGGGGCTCTGGCGCTGCGCGCCACCCGTGGGAGCCGGAACCCGGCACGTCCTCCAGTCGATCGTGATGGGGAACGTCGCCCGCCGCTGGTTCGCACCGATAGGGAGCGACGAGGTTCCCAGCGATTTCGGCACTCGGTTGACTACCGATGTCGTCCTGCGAGAGTGCCGTTTGTTCGGACACGCGGTTCCATTCCCCGAGCCCGTTCCGTTCGAGCGCGCCGCCGTCGTCGCCCGTTGGGCGGCCGAGACGGCCAGCGGCCATGGCCGGTGCCTGGTCCGGACCGGCCTGTCGATGGCGATGCGGGTCGCGGCCGCTGCGGAGGACGCAGGCTTCGGTCTCGAGGGCGTCACGTTCATGGCCGGCGGTGAGCCGCCGACGTCGGCCAAGGTCGGGCGGATCCGCGCCACGGGCGCGAAGTACGTCCCGCACTACGGCGGCAGCGACATGGGGCACGTGGGCGCGGGATGCGCGAATCCGCTGAACGAGAGTGATGTCCATTTCATGGAGGACTCCCTCGCCGTGCTGCAGGTCCCCCATACGATTCCCGGCTTCCATGCCGATATCGACGCGTTCTGCTTCACGACGCTGCTCCGCTCTGCCGGCCGGCTGCTGCTGAACGTCGAGCTCGACGACTTCGGCACCATGGAGCGGCGCTCGTGTGGGTGCCCCTTCGACGATCTCGGCTTCGGTATCCACATCAGCGGCGTCCGTAGCTACCGCAAGCTGACAGGGGAGGGGATCAACCTGCTGGACGGCGAGATGGTCAGGATCCTGGAAGAGGTCCTGCCGTCCCGCTACGGCGGCGACCCGCACGACTATCAGCTCCACGAGCGTGAGGATCCCGATGGCTTCACTCGACTGGTCCTGGTCGTCGATCCGCGGATCGATCTGCCGGCCGAGGCGGACGTTATCGACGTCCTCCTCGCAGCGCTGTCCACCGGGGACCTCTACGCCGACAGTGCGCGCGAGCACTGGCAGCAAGGCCGGTCGTTCCGGATCGAGCGCCGGGAGCCAGAATGGCTGGCGCGAGGCAAGTTCCCTTCACTCATCGTGCATCGCGTATGAGATCGCCGGGACTTTCGACCCTCCTCGGGTCGCTGCTGGTGGTCGCGGTCACGGGCTGCGGAGGGTCCGCTCCGGAGGTCGCGAGCGATGGCCTGGTCCGCATCGACATGGCGGCGCAGGCGTTCCTTTCCAACGGACCGCTGTACATCGGCCTCGAAGAGGGCTACTTCGCCGACGAGGGAATCGACCTCCATCTCCACCCTTCATCCGAGTCCGGCTCGACCACTCTGCCGGCCCTCGATCGCGGCAACGTCGCCGTCAGCACGATGACGAATCTCATCGCGATCGTGAACGCGATCGACCAGGGCGGAAGGGTGCGGGTGGTCCTCGGCACCTCGTACGCCGCGCCGGACCGCTGCAGTCCTTCCGGCTTGGTCGCTCGGAAGGGCCTGTTCCCCGAGGGAAAGCAAGTCACGCCGGAAGACCTGCGGGGGAAGCGGATCGACCTCAACCCGCTCTCCAGCGAGGGGTACTTCCTCGACACGTTCCTCGCCCGAGGTGGTCTATCCCTCGACGACATCGAGCCGGTCAGCCTCCCCGTGGGGGCGCGGGTCGAGGCGATGAACCGCGGGGCGATCGACATGACAGGGATCTCGGAGCCGTGGGTGACCCGGCTGGTGGACGCCGGGCATCGCCTGGTGCTGACGCGGTCCGAGATCATTCCGGGGACCCAGTCCGGCTTCATGGTGTTCGGCTCCCGCCTCCTGGAGGACGATCGGGAGCTGGGGCGGCGGTTCGTGGCCGCCTTCGTCCGGGCGTCCCGCCAGTTCAACGAAGGGCCGACTCCCCGGAACATCGAGATCCTCTCACGCGACACCGGCATCGACGTGGAGACCCTGAAGCGGGCCTGCTGGGCTACGATGCGGAACGACGGCGGGATCCAGACGGAGCAGGTCCTCGCCTTCCAGCGATGGGCGCTCGCCAAGGGGCACATCGAGCGCGTGGTCGACATCGACGAGCTGTGGGACCCCTGGTTCACCGAGCCCTTCCGGAACGAATCCGCCGACGCGGGTGGCAGATGACGGGGTTCGTCTGCGAGTCGGTCGGCTTCCGCTACGCCACCAAGGACGGGTCGATCGACGCCCTCCAGGACGTCTCGTTCGCCGCCGGTGGGCACGAGATCGTCAGCGTGGTCGGGCCTAGCGGCTGCGGGAAGACGACCCTACTCAAGCTTCTCGCGGGCATTCTCGATCCGACCGCCGGGGCGATCCGGTTCTCCCCGGATCTCAACGGGAGCCGCCCGAAGCGTGCGCTCGTCTTCCAGGATCACGGGGTGTTCCCCTGGCTGACCGTGGTGGACAACGTGGCGTTTGGCTTGGAGATGCAAGGCGTCGGCGCGGCCGAGCGCCGGGCGCGGGCACGGAGATTCCTCGAGCGCGTCGGACTGGAGGATTTCGCCGACCGCCATCCGCACGAGCTTTCGGTCGGCATGCGCCAGCGGGTCGGGATCGCGCGCGCGTTCGTCAGCGACTTCCCGATCCTCCTGTTGGACGAGCCGTTCGGAGCCCTCGACGCCCAGACCCGACTACTGCTCCAGGAGGAGTTGCTCGGCATCTGGCAGGGGGAGCGCAAGCTGGCGGTCTTCATCACCCACGACATCGAGGAGGCGATCCTGCTCGGCGACCGGGTACTCGTCATGAGCGGCCGGCCGGGGAAGATCCTGGAGGAGATCCCGGTCCCCCTCCCGCGGCCCCGCGCCCTCGCGGCGCCGGACCGGCCCGAAGTCACCGAGATCAAATGGCATATCTGGCACCACCTCGAGAAGGAGGCACGACGCCAGCTGTCGATCCCCGACTGAGGCTCGCGCGCGATCGCGAAGCCGTTCCGTGGTGGGCGAACCCTGTGGTGATCCTGGGGGCGCTCGCCCTATGGGAGATCCTCGTCCGGATCGGGCTCCTGTCGCCCCTCTACTTTCCTCCGCCGACCGCCGTCGGACGGAGGCTCTGGGAGCTGTTCGTCGACGGGACGTATCCCGATCACGGGAGGGTGACGCTGTCCCGGATGGGTTTCGGCCTGCTGGTGGGGACCTCGCTGGGATTCCTGATGGGAGTGGCGATGGGCCGCTCAGCGCCGCTGCGGAGGATCCTGGACCCGATCATCGGCGCCCTTTATCCGATCCCCAAGATCGCGATCCTGCCCCTCATCATGATCTTCCTGGGGATAGGAGAGTCGTCCAAGCTCTTCGTCATCGCGCTGGGAGCGTTCTTCCCGATGCTGATCAGCACGCTGACGGGGGTCATCCACATACCGTCGATCTACTTCGAAGTGGCGGCGACGTACGGGTCCGGGCCCCTGGCTCTCCTGCGCCGGGTGATCCTCCCGGCCAGCCTGCCCACGGTCCTGGGCGGGTTCCGGATCGCACTGAACTCCGCGATCCACATCACGATCGCGGTCGAGATCGTGTCCGCCGTGACGGGTCTCGGATCCCTCGTGTGGTTCTCATGGGAGACCTTGGACGTCGAGAAGCTGTACGCGACCCTCACGGTGATCGCCGTCCTCGGCGTGGTCACGACGCACGGGGTCAACCGGCTCTCCCAGAAGCTGGTTCCGTGGCGCACGTGAGGAAGGGGTGAACGAAAAAGCCCCCGCCGTGAGGCGGGGGCTCTTCGTCGGGCCGCTCACGCGGCCCCTGGTACCGGGCCTTAGGAGGCCTTGGTCACGTTCGCGGCCTGGGGGCCCTTCGGACCCTGCGTCACCTCGAACTCCACGCGGTCGTTCTCGGAGAGGCTCTTGAAGCCGTCGGCCTGAATCGCGGAGAAGTGGACGAAGACGTCCGGGCCGTTCTCCTGCTGGATGAAACCGAAGCCCTTCGCGTCGTTGAACCACTTCACGGTGCCGGTCATTCTCTCAGCCATTCTCGTTCTTGCTCCTTGCAGATGCTGTTCGTTCGGCGTTGTGCCGCTCTTTCAGGCGTCGGGTTCGTGCGCAAAAAAAAGACGCCGGGACTCTGGTTTCGCTTTCTGAGTCCGGCGCCTATGTCTTCGTGCGGTCGATCCCCTAGCGAATTGGTTCCTGAAAGCGGGGAAATAGTATTCGAACGGCCGGCTGGTGTCAAGGGGAGGGGGTCCCTACGTTACCCCCGTGGAAGGGGACGGAGCCGGACGGGAGATCGATCTCGAGGAAGTGGACGCCTTCGCCGAGGCGGCGCACTCCGGCCAGACCCGCTTCTCCGGACTCCCCTACATCTCCCACCCGCGTGCGGTCCGGGCGATCCTCGAGGACGAGCTTCCCGAAGACGTGGACGACGTCACGCTGGCGATCGCGCTCCTTCACGACGTCCTCGAGGACTGCGACGTCCATCCGACGATCCTGCTCGAGCGCTGGGGCCGTGAGGTCCAGGAGGGCGTGACACTCCTCTCGTGGACGATCCGTGCCCTGGGCATCGATCGCGAGCCGCGAATCTACTGGTCGGGAATCCGCCTGGGACCCAGGAGCGTGCGCCTCGTGAAGGCCGCGGACCGGATCCACAACATCCGCGACGCGCTGGTCGAGTCCGAGCCGGCACTTCGCGATCGGTACATCCGCGAGACGCGGTCCGAGCTCCTTCCGATCCTGAGTGCGGCGGGCGAGCTCTGGATGGTCGCGACGCTCGAGAACCTCGTGGCGCGGCTGGAAGCCGTGCGAGGGACCAGCTAGGCACTCGCGTGAGCACCGGAACCCGTCTCGTTCTCGCGTTCGCGCTGTTCTCCGCGCTCGTGTTCGCCGCTCTCCA
>JAICNR010000119.1 GCA_025931135.1 Gemmatimonadota bacterium
AGGTCGCCGGATTCGATCCCAAGCCGGGCCGCAAGTATGCGCTTGACGAGGGGGACTACGTGACTCCCGACATCATCGTGCAGGAGATCGACGGCCAGTACGTCGTCAGTTTGAACGACGGGGAGCTGCCACGCCTTCGGATCAGCCGCACGTACCAGCAACTGGCTCAGAACGGCGAGTTCAAGGGGAAGGCGAAGGAGTTCGCCCAAGCGAAGCTCAACGGCGCGAATTGGATCATCCAGGCCATAGAGCAACGGCGCCAGACGATGTTGAAGACCATGCACGTCATCCTCGACCGGCAGCGTGAGTTTTTCCAGAAAGGCATCCACTTCCTGCGCCCGTTGACACTCAAGGAAGTCGCCGACGAGATCGGGATGCACGAATCCACCGTGAGCCGAGTGACGAACGAGAAGTTCGTCCAGACCCCGCGTGGGGTATTCCGGCTGAAGTTCTTCTTCTCGAGCGGACTCAGCACCCAAGAGGGGGAGGACGTCTCGGCGCGGGGCGTGAAGGCGCGCATCCAGGAGCTCATCTCCGGCGAGCAACCCCACGACCCGCTCACCGACCAGCAGATCGTCGAGCAGCTGCGGTCCGAAGGGATCCAGATCGCCCGACGGACGGTACAGAAGTACCGCGACCAGCTCGGGATCCTGTCGTCCCGCTATCGCAAGCGCGTGAAATAGACCGATTCCTCTCCCTCCGAGGAGCCGACTCATGCAGATGACATGCAGCACCCGCCACGGTGAAGTATCCGACGCCTTGAAGGAATACGTTCGGAACGAGGTCGAAGGGCTCTCGAAATTCTTCGAGCGACTGGTCGAGGCCGACATCATCCTCGACCAGGAGGGCCACCGGTACATCGCCGAAGTGCGGATCCATTCTTCTAACGACACCCACTTCGCCAGCTCGGAGGCGGCCGACATGCGTACCGCCATCGACGCGACGACAGGAAAGCTCAAGCGACAGTTGAAGCGACACAAGGAGAAGCTCAACCGACGTCAGTTGACGCGGGGGGAGCGCGATCTCGTGCTGGCGTCAAGGCCTGCTCGAACCGCCCCGCGCCCCGACCTGTCCCTGGCACCGCCCGATTGGGACCGTATCTCGAGCCCCGAGGCGATCAACCGGCTCAACCTGAGCGGTGAAGAGGTCCTTGTGTTCGTCGACACACGCGACGGGGTGGTCAAGATCGCCCGCCGGGATGGTGAGGAGTCGATCAGCGTCGTCGAGGCGGAGGCGTTCGAGGTAGAGGAACACTAGACTCCCTCCATGGCGCTGACGGTCGCCAAGCTGCTGGCCCGAAAGGCCGACGTGCTGGGGCTCACGCTGCTGACGCGGGAGCCCACCGCAGAACGGGAAATCACGACCGACGAGGTCGTCTCGCCCGGGCTGGTGCTGGCCGGCTTCAGCCAGCGGTTCACCCATACCAGATCGCAAGTGCTAGGTGAGACAGAGCTCGCCTATCTGAGCTCGCTGTCACCCGATGCCCGTCATGCTGCGGTCGAGCGTTTCCTGTCGTTCGACATCCCGGTCGTGTTCATCACGAAAGGGCTGCAGCCACCCCCCGGGATGGTAGAAAGGGCCGACGAACGCGGCATCCCGATCGTATCGACCCAGCAGAAGACCGGCGAGTTCTACGGCGCGATCAAAACATTCCTCGAGTCGCAGTTCGCGGCTTCGACATTCCTGCATGGATCCCTCGCCGACGTCTACGGCGTGGGTCTCCTTTTCATGGGAAGGAGCGGAATCGGGAAGTCGGAGTGTGTGCTCGACCTGGTCGAGCGAGGACATCGGCTCGTGGCCGACGACCAGGTCCACGTCACGCGCCGCTCCGGGGGGATCCTTATCGGTCGCGGAAACGAAGTTCTCGGATTCCACATGGAGATCCGCGGCGTGGGAATCATCGACATTCAGTCGCTGTTCGGGATCCGCGCCGTCCGGCTCCAGAAGCGGATCGAGGTCGTCGTGCGCCTCGAGGACTGGGACGAGAGCACTCCTGTCGAGCGAGTCGGACTGGATGAAGAGCGGACGGCCGTTCTCGACGTCGAGATCCCGTTTGTGCGAGTGCCGTTGAATCCGGGGAAGAACATCACCGTGATCGCCGAAGTTGTCGCGATGAACCACCTGCAGAAGTTCGCCGGAGGGCATGCCCCAGAGCGGTTCAACGCGCGGCTGATCGAACGCATGCGGACGAAGGCGGAGACGGAAACGTACCTCGAGGAGGACTACGAGTGACCGGAAGGTGCGGGGTGGTGGTGGGCCACGGACGCGTCGCGGAAGGGCTGCTATCCGCGCTCGAACGGGTTGCCGGCGAGCAGCCGAATCTGTGGGCTGTCTCGAACCAGGGTCGTGGCGGCGATGAGCTCGAGGCCGAGATCACGTCACTCCTCGACGAAAGGTGTGAGGGGCGCGAGGCATACCTCCTGAGCGACATGGACGGCGGATCCTGCGGCCAAGTCTGCCGGCGACTTCTCGCGAAGGGCCTCGTCCAGGCCGTATTCTTCGGCGTCAATCTCCCCCTCCTCGTCGAATTCGCGTTCCTGCCCGAGCAGCCCTTCGAGCAGTTCGTGACGGCCGCGGTAGAGAAGAGCCGTAAGGCCCTTGGCGCCCATCGATGAGCGTGCTGCTGTTCCGGGTCGACGAGCGTCTGATCCACGGACAGGTCGTCGTCGGCTGGGCGAGGCGGCTGCGGCCGCGAAGGATCATCGTCGTGAACGACGAGCTGGCGGACGACGCGCTCGAGCAGTCGATCTACCGAACGGGCATCCCGGAGGGAATCCGAGCGGACTTCTGGACCGAGCGCGAGGCCCGCGAGCAGCTTCCCGCCGCAATCGCGTCCGAGGAGCCGATGTTCGTCCTGACGGCGGATCTAGGGTCCATGGCGCGGCTCACACGGGACGGCGTGCGCATCGGGGAGATCAACGTCGGAGGGATCCATCGCTCCGAGGGTAGACGACGCGTTCTCCCCTACGTGAGCCTGGACGCCGCGGACGAGCGCCTGATCGACGAGCTGGAGCGGGAAGGTGTGCGGGTCGTGGCCCGCGACGTTCCCACTGCGGCACCCGTGCGGCTCGCCGAGCGGACGCGCGGATGACCGGCGCGGAAGCCGGGGCCCTGACGGCCCTCGGCGCGCTCGTGTTCCTCGATCAATGGCCGGCGGTACAGACGATGGTCTCGCGGCCGATCGTGGTGGGGCCGATCGTCGGGGCGATCCTGGGAGCCCCGGCGGACGGTGTCTTGTGGGGCGCCGTCCTGGAGTCGATCTCGCTGGCGGTCCAGCCGGTGGGAGCGGCGAGGTACCCGGATGCGGCCCTGGCCGGCCTGCTGGGGACCGTGGCTGCGTTGACCGGGGCCGGTGAAGGTGGGTTTCCCGCTGCCTGGGCCGTTTCGGTCGCCGTGGCCGCCGGTGCGGTGGGGGACGGCGTTGGGCGATTTCAGCGGCGATGGAACGGGCGGACGGCCGCGGTGGTTCGGGCGCGCGTGGCCGAAGGATCCCTGGCGGCACCGGGACGCGGGATCGCGATCGCGCTGTCGCGCGGGGCAGCGCTCGGCGCACTCCAGACTGCGACGGGGCTCGGGATCATCGCCACCGGAGGCGCGCTTCTCGCCGGGAGCCCCTGGGCGGGGCAGCTGGACGCCCGCGCGCTCCAGGTCGCCGCCGCGGCGATGGCGGCCGTCGCCGGGGTGCGCGTCCTGGGGCTCGGTGGGCGGCGGACGACGGCCGCCGTGCTGGGAGCGCTGGCGGGCTTCGCGCTGGTCGCCTGGGGCGGGACGCCGTGAGCCCCTACCGTACGCTGGCGAGGAGGCTCAAGGGCGAGCGCCGGCGAGTCGCATTGCGCTCGACCCTCGTCCAGGCGGTTTGGAACTACGACTCGCTGCAGGCGATCGGCTTCGGATGGGCCATCCTGCCCGGTCTCGAGCGAATACGGCCCGACGTCGGCGAGCGGGCGAAACGCCTCGAAGCGCATCTCGAGACCTTCAACGCGAACCCCTACCTCGCCAGCGTCGCGATGGGGGTCGCGTTGCGGATGGAGGAAGAGATCGCGCGTGGGGCGGCCGGAGCGGAACGGCGTCTGGCGCGTCTCCTCCGGGCGCTTCGCGGCAGCCTGGGCGCGATCGGCGACGATCTCTTCTGGGCCTCGTGGAGGCCCGCGCTCGGGATCGCAGCCGCGCTCGCGGCGCTCGTCACGGGGAGCGTCTGGCCTGCGGTCGTCTACGTCCTGGCGTGGAACGCGCTCGCGCAGGGGGTCCGCGCGGCCGGCGTGCGCGCCGGGTTCGCGGCGGGCGCCGGGGTGGCGCGAGTGCTCGAGGATCCGTTCTGGGCCGGAGCGCGACGCGGGGCGCGGCGAGGGGGAGCGTTCGCAGCGGGAGCCGCGTTCGGCGCGGGCGTCGCCTGGTCGGCCAGTGCCGGTGGCGGGTGGGGAGGGGTGGCGATATTCTTCGCGATCGTGGCCCTCGTCTGGCTGGCGGGAACGCGGGTCGGGTCGCGGGGCCGCCTTCTGCCTCCTGCGTTCGCGTTCCTCGTGGTCGTGGTCATCCTCGGCGCGATCCACCACTGGACCGGCGGCACGCTGCCGTGAGCGGCGCGAGCCACCGTGCCACGGTGCGGATCGTCAACCGGCTCGGCCTGCACGCCCGGCCGGCCGCGCACTTCGTCCGTTTAGCCAGCCGCTTCGCGGCGGAGATCTACGTGAGCCGGGACTCCGTCGAGGTAAACGGCAAGAGCATCATGGGTGTGATGATGCTCGCTGCCGAGCAGGGGGCGCGGATCGAGATCCGCGCGGAGGGCGAGGACGCCCCGCGGGCAGTGGCGGAGCTCGTCTCACTAGTAGAACGAGGCTTCGACGAGGACGACGAGGGTCGGCCGGTGCGGGAAGCGGGGAATGACGATGCGTGAGCCGGGCGACCAGGAAGTCTACCATCACGGCCAGGGGGTCTCTCCCGGCGTCGCCTACGGTCCGGCATACGTGATCGTGCCGGATGCGCTACGCGCCCCGCGCCGGGAGATCGCGCCGTCCGACATCGATGGCGAGCTGGAGCGGTTCGAGAGCGCACTGGCGGCGACGCGCGCGGACATCCTGCGCGTCAAGGCGGTACTGGAGCACGCGGACAAGAGCGACGAGGCCGAGATCTTTGACTCGCACCTTCTGATCCTCGAGGACGAGAGCCTGCTCGAGTCCGTGCGGACAACGATCCGGAACGATAGGGTGAACGCCGAGCACGCGTTTTCCACGCGTGTGCTCGACGCCGTCGACCGGATCGAGAACAGTCAGAGTTCGTACCTTCGGGAACGCGTTCGGGATATCCGGGACGTCGAGCATCGGGTGGTGCGAGTGCTCTTGGGTCAGCGCGAGCCAGCCGTCGGAGATCTCCTGCAGAACGCCATCCTCGTAGCCCATGATCTATCCGCGACCCTGACTGCGGAGCTCGACCGCGATCGGATCCTCGGCTTCGCCACCGAGCTCGGGGCCGCGACGAGCCACACGGCGATTCTGGCGCGCGCGCTCGAGATCCCGGCGGTCGTGGACCTGGGCCCGATTATCCACCGGCTGTCGCACGGCGAGTCGGTGGTGCTCGACGGTCGCGAGGGGCTCCTGATCCAGAATCCGGCGCCTGACACTCTGGCCGAGTACGAGCGGATCAAGGCGAAGATCGAGCGCAAGCGGGCCGAGTGGGTGTCACTCGCCGGCGTGCCGGGGCGCACCCTGGACGGAGAGCCGCTCACTCTGCTCGCGAACATCGAATTCAACCGCGAGGTCGACGCGGCCCTCGCGTTCGGGTGTGACGGGATCGGCCTGTACCGTACCGAGTACCTGTTTCTGCAGAGCGGCGGGGACGTCCCCGAGCCCGTTCAACTGGAAGTCTATCGGGGAATCGTCCGCCGCATGGATGGCCGTCCCGTGACGGTCCGGACGCTCGACCTGGGAGGCGACAAGCTGCTGGCGGGAATGGAAGGCGAGGAGAACCCGTTCCTCGGCTGGCGCGCAGTCCGCTATTGTCTGGATCGCCCCGAGGTCTTTCTCGGGCAACTGCGCGCGATCCTGCGTGCGGGCGCCGAAGGCCCCGTCGCGATCATGATCCCGATGATCACGACGATGGAGGAAGTGGACGCGGTCCTGGATCTCGTCGGCTCTGCGCGGGAGTCGCTGCGGTCGGAGGGTCTCGCGCACGCGGAGTCGTGCCCGGTGGGAGTGCTGGTGGAGACGCCGGCCGCCGCGCTCATGGCCGAGCGGCTCGCTCAGCGCTTCGACTTCCTGTCGCTCGGGACGAACGACCTCGTTCAGTACACGCTCGCCGTCGATCGCGGGAACCGACGTATCGCGCATCTCTACCAGCCGTTTCACCCGGCCGTCCTGAGGCTGATCCGGGAGGTCGTCGACGCGGCGGAGGCGGCAGGAAAGCCCGTCAACGTCTGCGGCGAGATGGGGTCGAACGCCCGCGCCGCCGCACTGCTCCTCGGTATGGGAGTGCGAAGCTTCAGCATGGTCCCCGCCCGGATCCCGCGGATCAAGCAGATCCTGGGCCGGGTCACCGTTGAAGAAGCCGCCGAAGTCGCCCGCGAGGCGCTGGAGCAACGCGATTCCGATTCCGTCAAGGCGATCGTGGATCGCCACTTCGGCGAGCGCTTCCACCACGCGGCCACGCGCTGAGCGGCCGATGAATCAACCTCCGGTGCCACCGACCGCCACGGAGCTCGCGCTCTGGCGTCAACGAGAAGTAGAGCTCGACCACTCGGGAATGCGGGAGCTGGTGGCGGGATTCGGCGAGCGGCTGGCGGCCGCGGTCGGCCCGGCCCTCCGGCTCGCCACGATGGTCGGCGACGGTGCTCGACCATCGGCGATCGCGGTGCTGGGGATGGGTGGCTCGGCGGTGGGAGGAGACCTGGCGGCGGCGGTGACGGAATCCGACCGCACCATTCCGCTCGCCGTCGTGCGCAGCTGGGATCCGCCGGGCTGGGTGGATGCGCGCGCGCTCGTGATCGCCTCCTCGTATTCCGGAGAGACGGAGGAGACGCTGGCCGCGTATCGCATTGCCAGGGAGCGGGGCGCACGGGGGGTGGCGATCGCGGCCGGTGGCCGGCTGGCGGATCTCGCCCGTGAGCTCGGCGACCCCGTCTTCGATCTCCCGCCGGGGCTCCCGCCGCGCACGGCGCTCCCGGAATCTCTCGCCGCGACGTTGCTGGCCGTCGCCGCGCTCGACCCCGCCCTCGACCTCGCGACCCTCGCGGACGAGCTGATGGCGGTGGGGGCGCGCCTCGTCGCTCGAAGGGCCGACTGGCTGGCGTGGGAGATCGAGAATCCCGCGCTCGATCTCGCGGTCGCATGCGCCGACCGGCTGCCGGTCGTCCATGGCGCCCACCCGGTGGCGATCGCCGCGGCCGGGCGCTGGAAGACTCAGCTCAACGAGAACGCGAAGGTGCCCGCCTGGACTGCCGCCTTCCCCGAGCACGGTCACAACGAGATCGTAGGTTACGAAGGACGCCATCCCGTGCTCGAGCATCTCGCGCTCCTCTATCTGGAGACCCCCTGGGACGACCCGCGCGCCTCTCAGCGCATGGAGTGGACCCGCCGCTGGTGCTCCGGCCGCGTCGGGGCGCAGTACCGCGTCGAGTCGGGAGGAGAGACTCCGCTCGACGCGATGCTTCGGTTGTGCTGCCTGGGGGACTGCGCTAGCTTCCTCGCCGCGATCATCACCGGGAGAGATCCCACCCCCGTGGCATCCATCGACCAGCTGAAGACAGAGACCGCACGTTGAAGATCGTCGTTCCTGCAGCCGGGCAGGGGGTCCGGCTCCGGCCCCACACCCATTCGCTTCCCAAGGTCATGCTTCCGGTCGCCGGGCGCCCTATCATCGGCCACATCCTAGCCGACGTGGCGAAGCTGAAGCC
>JAICNR010000079.1 GCA_025931135.1 Gemmatimonadota bacterium
GAGATCCCGCCCGCCGGGCTCGTGCAGTCGAGGACGAGCTTCGAGCCCAGGTTCATCGTGAACGACGTGAAGTCGAGCGTGTCCTGGGGCACTCCGGGCAGGAGCAGAGCGTCCTCGGAGGCGCTCCAGTGCCGGCGCATCGCGTGGAGCACGGCGTCCCAGTCGTTCGGCGAGACGTCCTCGTCGACCACGATCGCCACCTTGGTCAGCGCCAGCTGGCCCTGACCGCAAAGCGAGAGCGCGGTCTTCACCGCTTCCTTCCGGTACCGCTGGCGGACCGACGCCACCAGCAGGTTGTGGAAGCCCGTCTCGTACCACGCGTGGAGGGCACGCACCTCCGGCTGCACCAGCCGGATCAGCGGCCCCACGACTCCCGCCACGGCTTCGCCCATCGCCACATCTTCCTGGGGCGGCACGCCCACGACCGCCGCCGGATAGACCGGTCGCTCGCGCCGCGCGATCGCCCGGATATGGAAGACCGGGAACGGGGCGGCATGGGAGTAATGGCCGAAGTGATCGCCGAACGGCCCTTCGAGCCGCCGCTCGCGGGGGGGCACGATGCCTTCGAGGACGAACTCGGCCGAGGCGGGCGCCCAGGCGTCGATCGAGCCGCAGCGCGCGAGCTCGCTCGGCGCGCCCCGCAGGAAACCCGCGAACGCGAGTTCGTCGACTCCCTCTGGAAGCGGGGCGACCGACGTCAGCAGCGAGATCGGGTCCGCGCCAAGTGCCACCGCCACGGGGAGCTCCCGGTTCCGCCGCTCGGCCTCCGCGTAGTGGTAACCGCCGCCCTTCATGATCTGCCAGTGCATTCCCGTGGTGCGACCGTCGTAGACGTGCATGCGGTAGATGCCGAGGTTCCGCTGTCCAATCTCTGGGTGGACGGTCAGTACGAGCGGGAATGTGATGAAAGGCCCCCCGTCCCCGGGCCAGCACGTGAGGACGGGCAAGTCGTCGAGCGTCAAGCCGGGCGCCTCGCGCCAGGCCGGTCGACGCGATCGGCGCGTGCGGAAGTTCCGTCCGCCCGCGAGGGTCCGGCGCGCCTCCCACAGCGCGCGCGGGGTCGGCGGAAGGATGCGCTCGGCGGTCGCCAGCAGCCGCTCACCGATCGCCTGGGGCTCGTCCCCCAGCGCCCATGCGCACCGCCGCGCCGAGCCGAGCACATTGGCGGCGATCGGATAGCTCGACCCCCGCACGCGCTCGAACACCAGCGCCGGCCCGTCCGCCCGAACGATCCGCGTGACGATCTCCGCTACCTCGAGTCTCGGATCGACCTCGGCGCGAACGCGAACGAGATCGCCGCGCCGCTCGCAATGCGAGAGGAAGGACTGGAGGTCCGGGAAAGGCGCCAGGCTCTACCCGGAAACGCGCTCCTCGGGCAGGGTGCGCTCGACGCCGGCGAGCTCCTGGGCGCGCCAGCCACCGGGCTGCTCGACGCCGACCACCTGGAGCACACGGGTCACGAAGCCGGAAACGAGGTCTTCCGGCGACGCGGGCCGATCGTACCATCCCGGCGAGACCGGCATGACCGTGACGCCGTCGCGGGCGAGCTCGGCGAGCTGGCGCAACGTGACTGCGGACAGCGGGGTCTCGCGCGGGCAAAGGACCAGACGGCGTCCTTCCTTGAGCGTGACCGCGGCCGCTCGAGTCACCAGAGAGTCCCCGATGCCGCTCGCGATCTTCCCGACCGTTGACGTGGAGCAGGGGAGGATGACCATGGCGTCCCAGGCGTTCGACCCCGACGCGATGGGGGCCGAGAGGTCGGAGTCCGTGAAGAGCCGGGTGGCCCGCGCGGCCACCTCCTCCCGTCCCATCCCTGTCTCCTCCCGGACCACATGCTGACCCCAGCGGGAGAGGATCGCGTAGCGCTCCCCCGGCAGCCGAGCGAGGAGCTCGAGCCCGAAGGCGGCGCCGCTCGCGCCCGTGATCGCCACGATCGTTCGCATGAACCCGAAGCTAGTCTTTCCGCGCATCACGGCAACGAAAACGACTGCAGATCGGGTAGCTTGACTACTCTGTGAGTAGGTCAGAGAGCATACAGCAGCCGGCGTCGGCGGAGGGTAGGCTGAGGAATCGAATCGCGTTTCCCGATCACCAATGGAACGACGAAGAAAGGATGATTCCGATGAAGCATGTTCGCATCCCCTCCGCCCTGGCGATCGCGCTCGGCGCGTTGATCGCGGTGTCGGCAGCGTGCGACGACGATGATCCGATCGGTCCAGGCGATGATGTCGCCACGGTCGAGCTCACCGCCGACTCCGAGACGATCGAGATCGGCTCCACCGCTCAACTCGACCTCGACATCCGTGACCAGAGCGGGAACGTCATCGATCCCGACGATGTGACGATCCAGTTCACGACCAGCAGCGCCACCGTCGCGACCGTTTCCAACACCGGCGTCGTCACACCCGTGGGTGTAGGCAGCGCAGTCATCACCGCGAACGTGGAAGGCGTCACGGACACGATCACGATCAACGTCATCGCCGAGATCTCGTCGATCGACGTCGTCGATACGGAACTGGACCTCGTCACGGACGAGACCACGACCCTCAACATCACGGTGCTGAACGCGGCAGGCAATCCGGTCGTCGACCCGAGCCTCGACTTCACGAGCTCCAACGCCTCGATCGTGTCGGTCGACGAAGACGGCGTACTGACGGCAGAAGGAGCCGGGACTGCGACGATCACGGTCGCGGGCGGCGGTGAGAGCGACACGATCGAGATCACGGTTTTCGCGGCTACCTCCGGCGGCTTGAGCGTCGGCGGGAATGCCTTCACGGCCGTTGACGACGAGGATATCGCGATCGGGAGCATGGTCGTGGTTCGGGATGCGGGCGGCGTGATCATTCCGGACGCCGAGCTCGCCTTCGCGAGCACGAACGCCGGCGTGGCGACGGTCGACGCTACCGGGCTTCTCTCGCCTCTGTCCCCCGGCACCACGCTCGTCACGGTGACGAGCCCGGACGCGACGGGGAGCGCGACCTTCCGGATCACGGTGGTGGAATCGGGCGGCCTCGACAACTTCGTGATCGATCCCGCCACGGGTACGATCGCCGTGGCCGGGACAACCGACCTCGATGTCCTGGCGGAGCTCGACGGTGATCCGATCGACGATCTCCTGGCCGTGTTCTCGAGCAGCGACGCGACTGTCGCGACTGTCGATCCGTTGACCGGCGTGGTCACCGGAGTCGCCGCCGGTACGGCGACGATCACGGCCACGATCGGTGACTTCGAAGCGGAGGCCGTGATCACGGTTCAGTAAACCGGACGGCCATGGATTTCAGAGGCGGGCGGCTTCCGGGCCGCCCGCTTCTGTTTCCGCGTCTCCCATCCCCCTGATGGTCAGCCGGGGATCGGGGACCAGACTCCGGCCGCGACGGTAGCCAGGGCGGCGAACCCGACCCAGACATTGATCCGGAAGAACGCGAGGTCGATGTCGTGCGCCCGGACATGCTCCCACGCCAGGAGGGCCCCGACCGCGAGCAGCGGTACCAGGGCCGGGCGCCAATCGAGGCGCCACAGCACGAGCGCCGCGAGCGCGGCATAGCCGACCGCATGAAGCGCGCGTGCGATCCGGAGTGCCGTCCGGCGGCCATGGCGTGCCGGCAGCGAGCGGATCCCCGCCGACCGATCGAAGTCCTCGTCCAGCGTGGCGTAGATCACATCGAACCCCGCGACCCAGGCGAGCGTGAACAGGGCGAGGAGGATGGCGGGCCACACGTCGTCGAAGCCGAGGCGCGCGGCGAACCAGCCTCCGAGGGGCGCCATTGCGAGTCCCAGGCCCACGCCCAGATGGCACCACGACGTCCAACGCTTGAGGTACGGGTACCCCACGAACACCGCGAGCGGCACCGGCGCGAGCGCCAGACACAGGGGGGAGATCCACCACGCCGCGGCGGCGTAGACCAGCGCGCCGGCCAGCGTGAGCGTCCCGGCCTCCGCCAGCGACATCGCCCCGCTGGGGAGCTCGCGCGTTTCGGTCCGCGGGTTCGCAGCGTCGATCCGGCGATCGATGATCCGGTTCAAGCCGAGGGCCGCGGTGCGGGCCCCGGTTCCGGCAAGGAGGACGAGCCCGAGGAGGCGAAGCGGCACGTCGAGGCCGCCCGCGCCGAGGAAGACTCCCGCGAACAGGAGCGGGAGCGAGAACAGCGTGTGCTCGAAGCGCACGAAGCGGGCCCACGTCCGCAGCCTGCCCGCGGGCACCTGCGGCGCGCCGCCTCCAGCGCGGGGAGGCAGCGTGCGCGCTTCCGGATCGTCGGGCATCAGCCGTCCGGGGCTTCGGTCGGTTCCGGGGGCTCCGCGGTCCGGTGCAGGTCCCGCGCGATCTCGACGTTGGCCTCGTTCAATCGATCGACGAGCCGGGCCCGCTCCTCCGGTGAGAGGGCCCCGATCAGCTCGGCCCAGTCGCGGAAGCCCCGGTCGTGCGCGGTCCGGAGCTCCGCTTCGCGCTGGAGCTCGCGATCGATCCGACCTTCGACCGCGGAGCCCCCGGACTGGAGCGCCGCGGCGTAGTGGCCGCGGTAGGACACCGTGATCGCGTCCACGCCGAGATCCGGTTCCAGCCCCGCCAGAATGTTGGATCCCAGCGAGAGGCTGTCGGACCCCGGGATCGCAAACTCCTCGATCGAATCCGGCACCAGCGTATCGGGAGGCTGGTCGTCGCGCATCACCCGCGGCGCGCTGGCCGACGGCGGCAGGGCGAGCTCCCCGGACTCCCTTGGCGCCGTGCGGAAGGCGACCTCGCTCCCACCCTCCCCGCACGCGAGACACGCGGCGGAGAGGACGGCCGTGGCCAGCAGTCTCGCGATCACCATTCCCGCATCGCCTCGACGACCGGATAGATCGGTCGGATGTCGACCGGTACGTCGGCCAGCCTCGCGATCGGGGCGGCGGCGGCCGGGGGCAGCTCCCCGCTCTCTAAGAGAAGCGAATCGGCCCCCGCCGCGTCCCCGGTCGCCTGGATCGTGAGGAACGTGCGCGCCAGCTCCTCGTACGCGCCGCGGATCCGCTCGAAGTCGATGCCGAAGCGGCCGTCCGTCGCCGGCGTGATCGCGCCCGTCTCCATCAGATGGCCCAGTTGAATCGCACAGCCTTTGCCGTGCGCCTCCTCCGTTCCGAAGCGCACGCAGCGAAAGAGCCCGGCCACGGATCCGATGTATACCTGGCGCAGGAACTCGGGCGTGTAGACGCCCGCGTCCGTCAGGTGCGCGAGCGAGAGCACGCCGACGACGTCAGCCTTCGCCTCCTCGATGGCGGAATAGCTGGCGGCCAGGCGCACGGACACCGGCTCCTCGGTCCCGTGCACGAGCCGCGGGCCCAGCCCGTGAGCGAGCTCGTGCATGACGACGAGCGTCGTGAACGGGCGCGCCTCGATCGCCGACGCCAGCGCCGGCTCGAGCACGCGCTCCGCGATCGGCACCAGGACGTTCTCGAACTTCGCGTCGATCACGTTCCGCAGCATGACCTTCTTCGTGCCGTGCGCTTCGGATACGCGCGGATCGTTCGGAAGATTGAACGCCAGCGTCATCACCCCGCGCCGGGCGTCGCCGGCCGCGTAGATCAGGTCCACGACGGACAACGGCGAGGTGAACGACCTCTCCGGGTTCCTGTACGCCTCGTCGATCGGAAGCGCTGCCTCGAGGTCGGGCAGGTGCTCGACCAGCACTTCCAGGTCCGCGCTGGCGCCGGGATCGCGAACTCCGATGAACGTCTCGTAAGCGGCCTTCCAGCCCATCAGGCCGTCCTCGTAGACCTCGTACGGACCGATCGTCGGGTCCACGAGATTCCCCGAGAGACGCATCCACGCGACCTCCGAATCGAAATAATCGTCGCTCAGGAGCGATCGCGCGCGAAGCTCGAGGAATTGCCTCAGCGAAGCGTTGCTCGCCAGTCCCGCGGCCTCTCGAAGCAGCCCCGCCGCGCGCTCGAGCGGTTCGGCGTACGCCACGTGATACGGGACGGCCAAGAGCCGGTCCTTGTTGCGCCCGATCAGCGTATAGTAGGAGGTGAACGCACGCTCGTCCTCTGGATGCGTGGAGACCCAGCGCTCGATCTCGTCCCGCGTGGCGTCCTCCGGGTAGTAGCCCGCTCCGGCAGGCTTGGCGCCCACGTCGAGGAACGGCTCGTCCGCCGCGAGTCGGTCCCAGGGCCCGGCCATGATCTCGTAGTATTCGCGAGCAGTCTGGAGACCGGGGTCGGCGGCCACCGCGAGCGCCGCGCCGTACGCCAGGTTGCCACGCCATACCTGGAGCCGGAAGACCTCGTTCAATGCGTCCGACGCCTCGACGAGCTTCCGCACGAGCGCCCGATCCGAGGCGTTGAGGAGGGCCATGTCGAACGTGAGCTCGACGGGCGCGAACTGACGGATCCGGGCCGCCAGGTCGTCGGTGGAGATGCCGGGGGCGAGCGCGGGAGAGGGAAGATCGGCCTCCTGCGCGCTAGCGGTACCGGCCAGGACCAGCGCCGCGACGAACGCGACGATCCAGCGGGTCATGCGCCCTCTGCTTTCAGATCGAGCTCGAATCGCCGGTCGCATCGCGCGGAGGTCTCTCCGGAGACCTCGCGGAACCCCCGGCTCCGGTACAGGCCGATCGCGGCGGTCATCGCGCGATTCGTCTCCAGCTCGATCCGGATCCGACCTGTTCCGCGCGCGTGCGCGAGCGCGGTCTCCAGGAGCGCCTTCCCCAGGCCGCGGCCCCGCCAGTCGGGACGCAGGTACATCTTGCGAAGCTCGGCGGTGGCGGGGTCGTCCGGGTCGATCCACAGGCCACACGTCCCGACGATCCGGCCGCGTCCGTCCTCGACCACCCAGAAGCCTCCTCCGCGAGCCAGGTAGTGCAGCTCGACGTCCGAGAGATCGAGGTCGGTCGCGGCGTGGTCGGGCGCCAGGCCGAACTCCGCCAGGACCCCGAACACGAGCTCCCGCACCGCCTCCGCGTCCCCACGCTCGAAGGTCCGGATCCAGTACGCCGACGCAAGCGGATCCTCCTCGATGGGGGTCTCGCCTCCCGGATGACGCGGGTCCGGCCGCCGGATGCTCACGGCATACCCGCGCCGGCGATCCGGCGCACTCGCTCGTCCCGGTTCTCCGCGAGCCGCGCGAGGCGGCCCTCCATCCGCGCTCCTGCCTCGCGACTGAATTGTCGCACGATGTCGATCTCCATCCGCGCCGCGTCCTCCCCTGCGCGTTCGACCCGGGCCTGAACCCGCGCGATCACCGCGGTCAGCGCATACAGATCGATCGCAACGTCGGCGAGCCGCGCCAGCTGGAGCTGCTCGTCGACCACCCGATCCCGGTATGCGCGGATCACGCGCTCTGCCGACTCGTGCAGCCCGCCCGCGTACCGCTCGAGCGCGCGCAACGGTCCGGCCAGGGGCTGCGCGACTTCGATCCCCGCGCTCGTCTTTCCCACCATGTCCTTGATCCGGTGGAACGCGAATTCCGTCAGCACCCCCATCTCCTTGATCGGCTCGCGCAACGCCGCCCCCACGCTCTCCAGCCAGTCGCCGAGCCGCTCGATCCCCGCCAGAGCAATGAACGCGCGTAGAACCTCGTTCGTTCCCTCGAAGATCCGGTTGATCCGCGCGTCCCGTAGGTAGCGCTCGAACGGCCACTCGCGCATGTAGCCGCGGCCACCCGCGATCTGGAGCGCGTCGTCCGCCGCCCGCCAAGTGGCTTCCGACGCGTACACCTTGCAGATCGCGGACTCGAGGCTGTAGTCGACGCCGCCGCGATCTACGAGCCCCGCGGTCAGTCCGACCATCGACTCCGTGACGAAGGCGTCGATCCGCATGCGGGCGAGCTTCGCCGCGATCAGGTCGAACTCCGCGATCGGCCGGCCGAACTGGCGCCGCTCCCGCGCGTACCGCCACGCGGATCCCAGGATCGTCTCGAGCCCCCCCACCGCGCTCGCCGCAAGACTCACCCGGCCGCCGTTCAGTACGTTCATCGCCACCTTGAATCCGTGACCGGGGCGATCGAGCACCTGATCGTCGGGAACCCGCACCCCGCGGAAGAAGATCTCAGCCTGGGTCGAGGAGCGGATCCCGAGCTTGTCGTCCGTCCAGAGCCGGCCGATCTCGAGCCCGTCCTGATGCCCTTCGAGCACGAACGCAGTCACGCGGTCTACCGTGCGGCCCGCCTTCTCGACCGGCGTCTGCGCGAACACGGTCAGGACTCCGGCCCGATGGGCGTTGCCGATCCAGATCTTGTGCCCCTCCAGGATCCAGCCCGAGCCGTCCGGCGCGCGCTCCGCGCGCGACTCGATGCTCGCCGCGTCCGACCCGTGCTCGGGCTCGGTCAGCGCGAACGAGGCCAGCGTGTCTCCGCGCGCGCAGGCAGGGAGCCAGCGCCGCTTCTGTTCCTCGGTCCCGTACAGAACGATGCCCTTGATGCCGATCGACAGATGGGAGCCGAGCAGGACGGCCAGTCCCGCGTCGCGAGCGGCGATCCGCGCCGTCACCCGCGCCGTCCGCCGCTGATCGAACCCCAGGCCCCCGTACTCGGGCGACACGTAGAGCCCGAACACTCCGCGCTCCGCGAGCCCCTCGAGCACTCCTTCGGGGATCGTGGCCGAGCGGTCGAAGGCGGTGCCGTCGACCTTCGCGTCCAGGAATCGGTCGAGATCCCCGAGGTAATCGGACATCTCGTCCGACTCGTCCGGGGAAAGGCCAGGATAGGGGAACGCGAGGTCGGCCGCGATCACGCCGCTGAACAGGGATTTGCAGTACGAAGGGAGCTCCTCGGAAGGCGCCTGGGGCTCCGTCACGGGAGGCCGGGGGTCAGGATCCCGATTCGACCGGGTATCCGCTGCCTGCCCATTCGCCAAGGCCGCCCTCCAGCACCGCCACCTTGTCGTATCCGTTCTCTTCCGCGATTTGCGCCGCCCGGACGCTTAAGCCGTCGTCGGGTCACGTGCAGTAGAACACCGCCCACTTGTTGAGCGGAAGGCTGCCGAGTGACGACTCCACGTCGTCGGTGGGGATGAGCCTGGCGCCGGCGATCCGCTGCTGCTCGAAGGTGAACAGGTTCCGATTGTCGACGATCACGACCTCGTCGGCATGCCCCGCTTCCATCCAGCCGTGGAGGGCCTCTGCGGTCACGAACGTGACGTTCCGTTCCTCGTCGCGGTGGGTCTCGAGCGGGGCGTTCGGATCCACGGTCCCGCCGCAGGCGAGAGCGAGGAGCATGAGCGTCGATGCGGTAAGGGCCCTCTGCATGGGCGGGAAATATAGCGATTCCGCGCCTTGGCGCCGGTCCAGCCGATCCCCTATCCTCGGCGAATGTCTTCGGACACGAGGTTGCCTACCCCCTACGGCCGGTCCCTGCCCCGCCGCCGGTTCCTCCAGGCGGGCGGGGCGCTCGCGCTGGAGTTCGCACTCGGGGGTCGCGCGACCGCGTCCATCTTCTTCCGGCCTCCGCTCGACCTCCTCCTCGTCGGCGGTCGCATCGTCGACGGGACCGGCGCACCGCCGTTCGAGGCCGACGTGGGGATCCGCGACGGCCGGATCGTCGCGCTCGAGCGACTGGCGGGCGCCGTCGCGCGTGAGACGATCGACGTGTCGCGTCTCTTCGTGTCGCCCGGCTTCGTCGACATCCATGGCCACACGGATCTCGGAATCTTCGTCGACAATCTGGCCGACTCGAAGATCCGGCAGGGCGTGACGACGGAGGTCGTAGGGCAGGACGGGAGCTCGGTCATGCCGGTGTCGGACCGGATGCGCGCCGACCGCCGCGAGAGCTACCGCGCGCGCTACGGGATCGAGGTCGACGCCGGCGACTGGGAGGAGCTGTTCGCCGCCCTCGAGTCGCGAGGCACGCTCGCGAACTTCGTCACCATGGTCGGCAGCGGAACCGTGCGCGAGGTCGTGGTCGGAGAGGTCGATCGCGAGCCGACGGCGGATGAGCTCCGGGAGATGGTCCGGCTCGTCGAGCGCGCGCTCGGAGCCGGCGCGGCCGGCGTTTCGAGCGGCCTCGAGTACGTGCCGAACGCGTTCGCGTCGACCGCCGAGCTGGCCGCGCTGGCGCAGCCCGCCGCCACCGTGGGCGTCCCGTACGCGACCCACATGCGGAACGAGGCGGACGCGGTCGAAGAGGCCCTCGCCGAGGCGCTCGCGGTCGCGGAAGGCTCGGGCGCGCCGCTTCAGGTGTCGCACCTGAAGGCCCAGGGCCGGCGGAACTGGTCTAAGGCGGAGCGGCTCCTGGCCACGATCGAGCGCGCGGCCGCGTCCCGGCCGGTGCGCTTCGACCGCTACCCCTACACCGCGTACTCGACCGGTCTCTCGTCGCTCTTCCCCGCCTGGTCCAAGGATGGGGGGACCGAGGCCTTTCTCGCGCGACTCGCCGATCCAGCGGAATCGAGGCGGATCCGCGCCGCAGTCGACGAGAAGATCGCGATGATGGGCGACTGGGACACGATCCAGATCGTCGACGTCGGCTCCGACGGGCCGTCGGACGCGATCGGCCGCCGGCTGGGCTCCTACGCCGAGGAGCGCGGCGCGGACCCCTACGACGTGACGCTCGAGATCCTGAGGGCGTCCGAAAACCGCGCCGGCATCGTGGGGCACGGGATGAGCGAGGAGAACACCCGCCGCTTCCTCGCTCACCCGCTGGGAGCGATCTGCTCGGACGCTGGCGCGCGGCGGTCGACCGGTCCCCTGTCGGAGGACGCGCCCCACCCGCGCGCGTACGGCTCGTACCCGCGCGTCCTCGGCAGATACGTCCGCGACGAACGGGCGATGTCGCTGCCCGAGGCGGTGCGGAAGATGACGTCGCTGCCGGCGGAAATTCTGCGGCTCTCGGATCGCGGGACGGTTGCTGTCGGGAAGGCCGCGGACCTGGTCGCGTTCGATCCCGCGACGGTTGCGGACAC
>JAICNR010000171.1 GCA_025931135.1 Gemmatimonadota bacterium
ACGATCTTCCCACGGCGGGGGACGACCTTCCCGACCGGGAGCGCCGGGTGGGTGCCCTGGATCCGCACCGGGACGATCGGGACCTCGAGCTCGCGCGCGAGCAGGCCCAGGCCGGGCTTGAATGCGTCGATCTCGCCAGTCCTGGAGCGGGTCCCCTCGGGAAAGATCAGCGCGGACTCGCCGGACGACAGGATCCGCTTGACCATCCTGAGGCCGGCGAGCGAGGTCTCCTCGCGCTCGATCGGGACGACGTTCAGGAACGTGCTGAAGAACCATCGCTTGAGCGGCGTATCGAAGAAGTAGTCCCGCGCGCCCAGGACGTGCAGCCGGCGCGCCGCCTCGGGCCCGCGCGCGAGCTCGATCGCGGCGAGGATCGCCGGCGCGTCGAGATGGCTCGAGTGGTTCGCCGCCACGATGTACGGCGGCGACGCCGGGATCCGCTCGCCGTTCTTGACCTCGAGGTCGAAGTAGCCGCGGTAGAGCGCCTTGAGGCCCAGACGGAACGAGCCGAAGAGCACGCGGTCGAGGGCCGGCCGCTCGTGGTGCGGTAGCGCCGAGCGGACGGCGGGGGTGGCCCGGCGAGGAAGCTCCGGTCGCGCCGTTCGCTCGCGCACCTCGTCGAGAAGCTGGCCCACGGTCTGGACTCGCGCCGCGGTCTCGTCGTCGAGCGAGACGCCGAGCTGGTGGTCGAGAAACAGGAGGAGCTCGATCGCCTGGAGCGAGTCGAGCCCGAGATCCTCGTAGAGCCGGCTCTCGCGCTGGATGTCCGACGCGGACGAACGAGCGAGCCGGGCGATTTCGTCCAGGACCGCCTGGCGCCGGTCTCCGTTCCGCGCCGGCGAGCGGCTCACCGCCGCCTCGCCTTCGGCCCGCAGCCGCACCGCGCGGCGAATCTCCGCGCGGTCGATCTCGCCGTCCTGCTCGCGCGGAAGCTCACCGGGCCACAGGTGGAGCTGCTGGAGTCGGTGGTAGCTCGGCAGATCGCGGCCGACGCGCTGGATCTCGCGCAGGATGCGCTTTCGGATCTCCTCCGGCGGCGCGTCGCCGGTGAGCTCGGGCGCCGGGACCACCACGCCGTGGACGTCCTCGGTGAGACCGCTCGGAACGCCGACCACGACGATCTCCTCGATCTCGGGGATCGCGCGGTAGATCGCCTCCAGGTCCATCGGGTAGACGTTCTTCCCGGCACCGGTCACGATGACGTCCTTGATCCGGCCCGTGATGTAGAGGTAGCCGTCCGCGTCCACCCAGCCCAGGTCGCCGGTGTGGAACCAGCCGTCGATCATGACGCGCGCGGTGGCCTCGGGGTTTTGCCAGTAACCCTTCATGAGGCCTGGCGTGCGGACGATGATCTCCCCGACGCCGTCCTTGTCGGTGTGATAGAGTCGGAGCTCGACCCCCGGCACGGGCTTGCCGCACGATCCGGCGCGGCTCTGGTAGAGGGGGTTCACGGTGAGGACGGGGGCCGTCTCGGTGAGCCCGTACCCCTCGTAGATCGGGATTCCCATCGAGTGGTACGCGTCGTAGAGCTCGACGCCGAGCGCGGAGCCCCCGCTCACGAGAATCCGCAGCCGGCCGCCGAGCGCCTGGTGGACGCGCACGAAAACCTGGCGCCCGATCGAGCGGTCGAACGTTCGCTCCCAGGACCGCGCGAGCCGTTTGCGGGTCTCCACGAAGTTGTTCCGGAGCGGAGACTTCGACGCGCCGAGGACCCGCCGTTCCAGATCGTCGCGCAGGAGCGCATAGAGGGTCGGGACTCCGAGCATGACCGTGGTGCCCGTTTCACGCATCGTCTCGATAATGACCTTGGGTTTCAGCGAGCGCGCGTACGTGACGGTGCACCCGCGGTAGAGCGGCGCAAGGAAGCCGCAGGTGAACTCGAGCGCGTGGTAGAGGGGGAGCACGCTCAGGAACCGGTCGTCGTCGGTCAGCGGGAGCGAGCGGCTGACACCGAAGAGGTTCGCCAGGAAGTTGGCGTGGGTGTGCATGGCACCCTTCGGGTCGACCGCGGTTCCCGTCGTGAAGATGATCGACGCCAGGTCGTTGGGACCCGGCGCCTCCGGCGCATCGGCCGCGGCCGATCCCGGCACGGGATCCGTCCCGCGCGGATACTCGGGTCGCGCGAACGGCTCGCACTCCGAGTCGACGTCGAGGAGCGCGACCGGCGCCCGGGCATTCTCGTTCGCCGACAGCTCGTCCGGGGTGAGCCGCGCGAAGCAGGCGCGCGAGGCGAGGATCGCGCGCGCGCTCGTAACGCCTGCCACGGACCATACCTCGCGGTGCCACGTCTGAGCGTCGATCGGTACGACGACGAGCCCGACCGAGGCTGCCCCGAGGTACGCCACGCCCCACTCCGGCTGGTTCTCCGACCACAGCACCACCCGGTCGCCCTTGCGGTAGCCCAATCGGTGGAAGCGGTCGCCCACCCGCAGCGCCGCGTCGCGCAAATCCGCGAAGGTGTAGCGCACCCACTCACCGTCGCGCTGTGTCTGCAGCGCAACCCGGGCCGGATAGCGCTCGGCCCCATGCCTCAGCAACTCGCCGATCGTCTTCACGGCTTCGCGCTCGGCCGACAGCTCCTCCTCGACCTCGAGCGCGCCCGCGCGCTCCACCTTGAGGATGTACTTCTTGATCCCCGCGATGTGGACGTGGATATAGTGGCGCCAGTTGACGCGCGAGACGTCGAAGTTGAACCGCCGCCGCTCCTCCGGCGTCAGCCACTCGAAGAGCCGCATCGTGTTGTCGACCTCGAAGCGGCAATCCAGGTTCAGATACGGCTCGTACAGCTCGCCGTAGTAGAAGAGCTTATCGATCGCGGCGCGCGTAGCCGCGATCTTGCGCCGCTGCCTCTGCGCCTGATCTGCGAGGATACCCCAGTGGGCCATCTGCTCGAGGGCCGACTCGGCGACCGACAGCGGAGCGGCCTTGATCCGGTATTGCCGCCGGAACGAGTCGGGCTTCGGGAAGGACAGCGGCTTGACCCGGATCGGCTTGCCCGCCTTGTCGAGCATCGGGTTGGACTGGAAGTAGCTCACGATCAGCTCATGCAGGCGGCCCATCGTGATCGGGTTCCGGGAGCCGGTCGCGACCTGGTAGATCCGGATCGAGGCGGCCCCGTCCTCGCGGAGCTTCGGGAGCGCGGCCAGGATGGTGTTGACGACCATGTCGGCGGGAACCAGGTCGAGGACGACGTCGGGATCGAGCGGGAGCGATCGCAACCGGCCCTTGCCGATGGCGGCGATCAGCGGGTCGGCCATGCGCAGGCCGTCGAGCCACCCCGGCGAAGGCTCGAGCAGGCTCGACTCGATGATCGCGGGCCGCACGATCGCCAGCGGCACGTCGCCGCGATGCCGCAGGACCATCTGCTCGCCGAGCGCCTTCGTATAGGTATAGGTGTCGTTCCAGCCGCGCTCACGCGCCCATTTCATCCCCTCTTCGACCAGCCGGTTCTCGATCCAGCGGCCACGCAGGTTCTCGATCGTCTCGCGCCGGGGTTCGCGTGCTCCGCCGCGCCGCTTCCGGCGCAGCACGAGGGCCTCCACGAGCTCGCGGCGAACCTCCGGCCCGTTCCCCTGCTCCTTCACCCGAGCGATGATCTCTTCGATCCGCGCGAGGTCCAGGTCGGGATCCAGGAAGGCGCGCTTCGGGAACGGCTCGTCGGAGTCCGGGGCGGCGTGGTGGATCGTCTCGGGAATGGATTCGTGGCTCGCGCCGCAGACGTACGCGGTCGAGACGTGGATCAACGCGGCGTGCTCGCAATCGGCCGCGAACCTGGCCACGCGCCCGGCGCCGCGCGTGTTGAGCTCGAGCGCGTCGTCGAGCGGCGCGTCGAAGGAGACCACCGCCGCGCTGTTGATAATCACGTCCAGCCGCCCCCGGAGGTCGTCACGGACGTCGGGATCGATCCCCAGCCGCTCCTGGGAGATGTCGCCTCCGACAGCGACCAGCTTGGACTCCAGGAAGGCCTCGAAGTCGTCGCCGTAGCGATAGCGAAGGCGGTCGAAGACGCTTGACTGGAAGAGCTCGCGGCGGAGCCGCTCGCCAGGCGACTGGACCTCGCCTCCGAAGGGTCGCTTGGGACGGATCAGGACGTGGATCCGCTCCACCTCGGGCGCGGCCCAGAGGATCTTCTCGAGCAGTGGCTGGCCGAGGAAGCCGGTGGCCCCGGTGACCAGGATTTCCTTGCCCGACAGGGCTCTGGAGACGCGATCCACGTCAGTCGCGGGCCGGCTGGACGACGCGAAGCGCGCCGCGACAGACCTCGGCCTCCACCGGGGTCCAGCCGCAGAGGTCGCCGTCGAACATCTTGGGCAGCCGCTCCTCGGATCGGATCCTCACCCTAGTCGTGCGATGCAGCGAGAAGCTGGGATGCTCGAAATGGCGGCCG
>JAICNR010000195.1 GCA_025931135.1 Gemmatimonadota bacterium
CGTCGACGTTGACTCCCAGGCGCGCCCACGGCTCGCTCTTGAAGCGTGCGGGCACCTCGCGCGCCCCTCGGGGCAGATCCCGGACGTGCCCGATGCTCGCCTCGACGACGAACTCGTCGCCCAGGAAGCGCTCGATCGTCCGCGCCTTGGCGGGGGACTCGACGATGACCAGGTTCGCCGCCCCGCCCCCTCCCCGGGATCGGGGGCGGCCGCCCGCGTTCTTCGACGTGCGTTTTGCGCTCATGGAAGTCCCAATCTAGCTTGCGGTTGCACCCCTCGCCCACCGGCCCCCCGGAACGCGAACGGGGCGCCCGCGAAGGCGCCCCGCTCCGATTCCCGATCCTGCCCGCGGATCAGCCGCCGCCCTCGTCCTCGGGCGGGGGCTCGTCCTCCGGATCCACGATCACCTCGCCGGTGATGTTGAACGTGACCGGCTGAGTGCCGGGAGCGATCGCCACGATCGCGTTGGTTCCCTCGGTGACGCCGAAGTAGAAGTTCGTCGCGAAGCCCAACGGGTCGCTGAAGGTCGTGAAGGCGAACATCGAGCCCCCGCCGTCCGAGACCCGCCACTGGACCGCCACGCCTGGCACCGGGTTCCCGAACGCGTCCAGCACCTGGACGACGAGCGGATTGGGATCGCGGCTCCGGTCGAGCGGGCCGCCGGCGAACAGCGTGTCGATCGGCACCGTCTGGTCGTCGCCGGAGATGATGACGAGCTGGGCCGCTCGCGCGCTCGGCAGGGCGTTCGCGGTGAATGTCAGCGTCTGGGATGTCTGCGCCCCGGCCGGGCCGATCAGCGCGTTCGCGCTCACCGTGTGGCCGCCGGCCTCCGTACCGAGCCGGAGGAACGCGCGCGCGAATCCGCCGGCATCGGTGAACACGACGACCTGGCGTCCGCCGGTGGCCAGCTCGCTCGGGTCCGCGGCCAGCTTGGCCGAGTCGCCCTGCGCGAACTGCAGCGTGAACGTCACCGGTACCGAGTCGACCGGCAGGCCGTCCGGGTTCCGGACCTGGACGACGAACGGCTGGGGCAGGATCGCGCCCACGGTCGCGCTCTGGTTGTCTCCCGTCAGCTTCACGAACGTGGCCGCCTGGTTCGGATCGCTCGCGACCTCGATCGCGAACGTGACCGCATCGCTGCCCGTGCGCGCCTGGACGAGGACCGTACCCGTCGAGAGCGGCAGGAACAGGACCTGGGTGTACCCCTGGTCGTTCGTCAGCGTGCTGTCCGAGCTGAACAGGCCTGCGCCAGAAACGAGGTCGTATTCCACGGTGGCTGAGCGGACCGCCTGCCCGTCCGCGCCGAGGACGCGGGTCTCGAGCACGATCGCCAGGCTGTCTCCCAGGGTCGCGGCGAGCTGCTGGCTGGTCACTGGAACCAGGCTCGTGGCTTCGGTCCCGGAGGGAGGCTGAGGCGCCGACGGCGGCGCCTCCACGCAGGCGGACAGCGCGAGCGCTCCGACGAGCGACAGCGCGGCCGCCATGCGGTGGCGGTGAAACGACGGTCTATTCACGGTCGAGCGCTCCTTTCCTCATCCGGTCGTGCCGCGAATGGCCTCTACGCGGCGATAGGCCTGAAACATCCCCTGGGCGCAGAGCGGGAGATAGACTTCGCTCGCGGCCATTTCGACGGTCGTATAGATCGGCACCCCGCGGAAGTTCCCGACCGCGATCAGGTCACGCGGATCGACGCGGCGCGGGGCTCCGAACTCGATCCACTCTTCGCCGTTGTGGAGGATCACTTCGTCGCTCCGGTACCAGGATTGGTCCTCGAGGCATACGAGCGTGATGATCTCCGTCTCCGGCCGGTCGATCGGGACGATGTACGGAGTGACGAAGATCAGCAGATCCCGCTTCTCGGTGCGCTTCCGCTCGGTGCGGAACAGCGCGCCGAAATACGGGATGTCCTTGAGAACCGGGATCCCGCTCCGGATCGTGGAGACGTCCTGCACGGTCAGGCCGCCGATTACGGCCGTCTCGCCGTCGTCGACCAGGATCTGCGAGTTCGCGCGCTGGGTGTTGAACGTGACACCGACTTCCGGATCGTTGACCGCCACGCCCGACCGCTCCGCCCGAAGCTGCATGAGGACCTTCCCATTGGACGTGATGTGCGGGGTCACGTTCAGAATGATGCCGGTCTCGATCAGTTGGACGGTGGCCTGGGCTTCGGGCGAGTCTGCCCCGATGTCGAGGACGCGGATGGGCGTGCGCTCCCCGACGAAGATCTCCGCCGGCAGGTTGTTGAGGACGGTCGTCTGCGGCTCCGCCTGGATGTCCGCCAGCTCGCGCTGCTCGAGCGCCTGCAGGAGGCCGCCGATGTTCAGGCCGGACGCGAGCGTACCGATCGAGAGATCCAGGAACGGGTCCGCGATCGTCCCCTCGGTATTCGCCAGGACGTGAGTGTCCACCGTGAAGTCGCGCAGGTTCTCCATGCGCCACTTCACGCCCAGCTCCCGCAGGTCGACCTTGTTCACGAACACGATCTTCGCCTTGATCGTCACCTGTGGGGTCTGGACGTCGAGCTCGCTGACGATACCGATTAGCTGCTGGACGCGACCCGGCACGTCGGTCAGGACCAAGGAGTTCGTCTTGGCGTCGGCCTGGATGGCCCCGCGCTCGCTCTTGAGCGGGTCGAGCACCGCCACGACGTCCTCGGCGGCGATGAAGTTCAGCGCGATCACCCGGGTCGTGAGGTCCACGAGCTTCTCGGTCTCCGCCAGGTTCGCCACCGAGTCCACGCGGATCATGCCGTTCTCGACCCGGACCTCGAGCCCGTTCGCGCGCATGAGCGTGACGAGCGCCTCGTCCCAGGGCTCGTTGCGGATGTCGGCGGTCACGGTGAGGTCCCCGACCCCGGCGCCAGCCACGATCGAGTGCCCCGTCAGCGCCCCGAACGCCCGCACGACGCTCTCGATGTCCGCGTTCTGGAACGAGAGCGAGATCCGCTCCCCCTCGATCCCCGGGAGACCGGGCTCCTCGAAGTCCTGCTCGACGACCGCGAATGCCGGTTCCGCCGGCACGCGGCGCGTCACCACACCGGCGGGCGCGACCTCCGCGGCCGCGACGCCCGGAGCGGGCGCCGCCGTAGCCACGAACGTGCCGAACGCGTCCGTCGGGTTGTCGAACGTCACGTAGAGATTCGTGCCCTCCTGATACAC
>JAICNR010000084.1 GCA_025931135.1 Gemmatimonadota bacterium
GGCAGCGGGAGAGGAAAGAGCGATCGCCAGGATGAGGGCCCTCGTGCCCTGGGCTCACCAGTTCCAGAGGTTGTCAGGCATCTACTACTGCCGTCACAGGCTTCGTGGGAAGATCGGAGATGGGTCGTGGGTCATTCGAAGGAGGTACTGATGGCTACCAGGTCCATGGTTGCAGTGTTCGCAGCCGCGACGATCGGGACGTTCGCAGCCTGCACGACGGAAGATCGAGAAGTCAGGACAGAACCGGCCATGCAGTCGGTCGAGGCTGCCGGAGAGGCGAACCTGGAGGACTTCCCGAGCTGGCGCGCGACGGCGGATCCCGCCGGTGGGCCGGGACCGAACGCGGAAGCGATGATCCGCGGCGGAGCCGAAGGGACGACGATCCACGTCGATCTGGACGGTGGCGAGTCGGGCGCCACGTACCCCTGGCACATCCACAGCGGCGAATGCGGCGATCCCCAGCCGCCTGTCGTCGGCGCGGCGGACGCGTACCCGCCGATCGTGGTCGGAGAGGGTGGCGAGGGAGATGCGGATGCGACGATCGCGACGACGCTCGACCCTGAAGGCGAGTACATCCTGAACATCCATCTGTCGTCGGCTCGCCTCGATTCGATCATCGCGTGTGGGGAGGTCGTGAAGAGCTCCTCGCCGGAGTACTGAGGACAGGGCTCATCCCCGGGGCTGGAAGCCGAGGCCGGCGAGGCGCTGCCTCGCCTCGGTCACTTTGGGCACGAGTGCGGGATCCGCGCTCCGCCAGAAGGCGAGCGCGGTCTCGTACTGCTCCTTCGCATCGTCGCGGCGCCCGAGCGACTCGTACACCTTCCCGAGCTCGAGGGCGGCGTAGGGGTCCTCCCGTATCGACCGGAAGTAGGGGATGGCCTCCTCGCCGCGCCCCAGATCGACGAGCAGCTCGGCGATCGACCAGCGCACGATCAGGTTGGCGCCGCCGACCGGCCCCCAGCCCGTCGCCTGGCGCTGCCCCTGCTGCAGGAGCTCCAACGCCCGTTCGCGATCCCCCTGCTGAAGCGCGGCATAGCCCTCGATGACCTGGATCTCTCCTTCGATCTGCCGGGCGAGCAGCGTATCCCCGGCCTCGAGTTGCGCTTGCTGGAACTGCCTCCCCTTCTCCAGCATCGTTCGGACCTCCGCGGCGCGACCTTCCTCGGCTGCCAGCAGGGCGGCGAAGAACACGTTCGGATACAGGGTGTCCGCGTATGCGGCGCGACGCAGCTGTTCCGGGTCGACGGGGAGTCCACGCTGGCGCATGGCCAGGAGCGCGGCGGTATCGAAGCCGGGTCCAGGGAAGCCCTCCCCTTCGCGCAGCGCGTCCTCCACGTTGGCGATCCGCCCCGCTGCCAGATTCGTCAGCGTGTACCGGAATGTGTCCCCGTTCCGGCGCTGTGCGTCCGCGCTGGCGAGCGCCACATCCAGGAAGCGCGGCTGAACGAGGAGGAACGCCGGCGCGGCCCGCGCGTCGTCGAGCGCCTCGAGGGCCGCCAGCGCGTCGGAGCGCTCCTCCTCCGTTCCCCACGCCAGCGTGGCGGCCAGGCGGTACCGTCGCGCCTCGAAGGTGTCGCCGGCGAGTCTCTCGAAGATCGAGAGGAGCTCGAGGGCGCGAGCGCTGTCGCCCCGATAGAACGCATACTCGATCGGGTGCTGGTAGTAGGGGGCGAAGGTCGGGTCGAGCTCGATCGCCCGCTCCAGCGTTCTCGCGGTCACCTCCGGCTCGGCGAGCAGCTGATCGTCGAAATGGGCGTAGTGCTCCCCGAGCAGATACGCGAGCTCCGGGTCGTCGGGATAGCGACGGCTGGTGGATCGCAGAGGGTCGAGCATCGTCATGGATCCCGCGATGAACGCCTGGTACGCCCGAACGAGGACGGCTTCGCGCTCCGGCAAGCGGGCACCGAACCGGGCGGCGCGGTTGGCCGGCTCGACGACGTCGCCCTCCGGCCGGTCCTCGAAAGGGAGCCAGCTGATCGCCTCGCTGAGTCGCACCCATGCGAGCGCGAACGTGGAGTCGGCCTCGACCGCCCGCTGGTATGCCTCGATGGCGGCGGGCCAGTCGGCCTTGCGATACAGCACCTCGCCTTCGAGGTAGGCTCTCAGGGCCGGAAGCGAGGAGGTCGTCACGCGGGCGAGCTCGACCCGCGGCAGGTCGTCGGCACGGCGGCCCAGAATTGTCTTCAGCGCCTCGATCGACAGCCGGTCGACGAGCATGTAGACGGAGTCCGGCGCGCCCTCGACCTGCGCCTGACCGAGACTCTTCCCGCTGGGCACGTCGTAGATGTCGGCGGTCAGCCGAAGGTCGCGTCCGAGCGCCACCGCGGTGCCCAGGAGGGCATACCGCGCGCCCGTTCGTCGTGCGACGTCGAGCGAGGTGGCCAGATCGGGTCGCTCGCCCTCGTCGACGGCCTCGTGCCAGCGCGCGAGCAGCGTCCGGCTGTCGATCGCGCGGAGCCCTCCGGCGCCGTCGATATTCGAGCCGACGAGGTCGACCGCTCCTTCGCGCCAGACGTCGAGCCCTTCGCCCTGGACGGTGAACGGGAGCACGGCGACTCCGGGTGCCGCGTCGGCCAGCGCCTCCTCGGGAGCGAAGCTCCGGCCCCGGTCCTGGATCACCACCCACAGGCCCGCGATCCCGAACAACATCGCGAACGCGAACACCCCGCCCGCGATCGCGCGTCCCCACGTGAGGCGCGGTACTTCGCCCCGCGCGGCCGAGCGCGCGGCGTCGAGGAACCCCATTCGCGAGCGTGCCTGACCCAAAGCAGTGGAGGCCACGACCCCGAGGCCCACGACGAGGAGGATGGCCATGACCGCGGGTACCCAGTTCGGAAGGCCGAGCGATGTGTGGAGGATGCTGCCGATCACGAACACGGTCGCGCCGACGAGCGCGTAGATGCCGAGGACCTTCGCGATCCCGGCCCGCTGCGCGCCCGCCAGGAAGCCCGCCGGCGTGTCGACCCTCGACGGTGCCGGGACGATATGCGCCGGCACTTCGGTCAGGGCGTAGACCCGCCACTCTCCGGCGACGCCCTTCAGCTCGTGCCGCCCGCGATCCTCGAAACCGAAGTCCGAGCCCGCCTCCGCATCCTTGACCGTTCCGGAGACCAGGATCTCGTCGGGTCCGGCCAACGCCGCGACCCGCGCTCCGATGTGGACCGCGATCCCGCCGACGTCCGCGGCCTCGTGCTCCACCTCGCCCATGTGGAGCCCGCAGCGGACGGACAGCTCCAATTCCCGCACTGCCTCGCGGATCGCGGCCGCGCAGAGGAGCGCGTTCGACGGGCTATCGAACACCGCCAGGAAGCCGTCCCCCGCGGTCGCGATCTCCTGGCCGTGGTGACGCCGCAGCTCCTCGCGCACCGCCGCGTGATGCCCGCGCAGGACCTCCCGCCAGCGCCGGTCGCCGAGCTCGGACGCGCGTTCCGTCGAGCCGACGATGTCGGTGAAGAGGACGGTCGCGATCATGCGGCGGGATTCCAACATGCCTCGATCTCGGGAAAGAGTGGGTTCGAGCGGCCGAATATGTCGGACGGGTCGGGCCCGGGGTAGCTCACCCCAGCGCTACGTCGAGCACCATCATGATCGCGAAGCCGGCCATCGTGGCCGTGGTGGCGAGGTCCGTGTGGCCGCCCGACTGGCTCTCGGGGATCAGCTCCTCGACCACGACGTAGATCATCGCGCCGGCCGCGAACGCGAGCGCGTACGGCAGGATCGCGCCGATGAGGAGCACGGCGGCGGCGCCGGTGACCGCCGCCAGCGGCTCGACCGCCGCGGATAGCTGGCCGTACCAGAACGCCTTCAGCGGCCGCACGCCCTCCCGCCGCAAGGGCATCGCGACCGCGATGCCCTCGGGGAAGTTCTGGAGTCCGATTCCGATCGCGAGCGCGATCGCGCCGCCGAGGGTCGCTCCTCCTGCCAGGTCCAGATGCTGCGCGGCCGCGGCGAATGCGACACCCACCGCGAGGCCCTCGGGCACGTTGTGGAGAGTGATCGCCAGCACGAGCAAAGTGGCGCGGCGCCAGGCCGTCGGCGGTCCCTCGGCCTGCTCCATCCTCAAGCGGGGATGGAGGTGCGGGAGGAAATGGTCCGCGACCCTCAGGAATGCCCCGCCGGCGAGGAAGCCGATCACCGCCGGGCGCCATCCCGCTCCTCCCGCCGCCGCCGCCATGTCGATCGCCGGAACGAGCAGCGACCAGAAGCTTGCGGCGATCATGACGCCGGCCGCGAACCCGAGCATCGCGTCGAGGAGCCGGTCGCTCATCCGCCGGGTGAAGAACACGATCGCGGCGCCGGCGGCGGTCAGGGTCCAGGTGAACATCCCCGCCAGGAGCGCCTGGACGATGGGATCGAAGCCGCGCAGCCAGTCGGTCATCGGGTTGCCAGCCTGGATTCCATCTCCTCCAGCGTCACCCCTTTGGTTTCCGGATAGACCGCCATCACGATGAAGAGCTGAACGAGCATCATGCCTGCGAAGAAGGCGAACGGAATCGCGCGCGAGGAGGCCGCGACGATCGGGAACCCCCACGAGATCAACGCGTTCATCACCCAGTGCACCGAACTTCCCAGGCTCTGTCCCTTGGCGCGCACCGCCGTGGGGAACACCTCGGCCAGGTAGACCCAGATCACCGCGCCCTGCGAGAAGGCGAACGAGGCGATGAATGCGATCAGCAGCCAGAGCAGCAGGTCTTCCCTGCTACCGGTCCAGAACACCGCCGCCACGCCCGCCAGGCTGGCGGCGGTTCCGATCGAACCGACAATCAAAAGGGTTCGGCGTCCCACGCGGTCGATGATCGACATCGCCAGCAGCGTGAACACCAAATTGGTGAAGCCGATGGCCACGGCCTGCAGGTCGCTCGACACCTTGTCGAAACCCGCGTACGCGAAGATGTCATTCAGGTAATACAGGATAGCGTTGATTCCCGACAGCTGGTTGAACGCGGCGATGGAGATCGCGAGGAAGAGGGGAAATCGATTGCGCGCCGCGAGCAAGCGCTCCTGGCCGTGCCTGCGCTCGAGCTCCACGGCGGTGAGCATCTCCTCGAGCGATGTCTCGGGGCTCACATCCCCGATCCGTGCGAGAACCCGGCGCGCATCCTCGATGCGACCCGTCTTGACGAGCCACCGGGGGCTGAGCGGGATATCGAGCAGCAGGACGAGGAACAGGACGGCGGGAACCGCTTCGACTCCGAACTTCCAGCGCCACTCGCCGTCTCCGAGCCCGAAGCCTCCGATCAGGTAGTTGGAGAAGTAGGCGACCAGAATCCCCACCACGATGTTGATCTGGAACACGCCGACGAGACGGCCGCGCAACCGGGAAGGCGAGATCTCGGCGATGTACATGGGAACCAGGACGGACACTCCTCCGATAGCGAGGCCGCCCAGGAAGCGGGACACCATCAGCGAGGTCCAGCCCCAGGCCACGGCGCAGCCCACCGCGGAGATCAGGAACAGCACCCCACAAACCCGAAGGCTGTCACGCCGGCCGAAACGATCCGCGGGATACGCGGCGACCAGCGCTCCGAGGACCGTGCCCCAGAGCGCGATCGAAACCGTCAGGCCCAGCGCTCCCGGCGTCAACTGGAAGGAGCGCCGCAGACCCTCCGTGGTGCCGGAGATGACCGCAGTGTCGAATCCGAACAGTAGTCCACCGAGGGCGGCGGCGACGACGCTCCTGCGGAGGGCGGGATGGAGCGCCATCAGCGCGCTCCCGACCCGAGGCAGGCTCTCTCGGCAAGCACCAGCGCGCCCAGGACCCCGGACCGTTCGCCGAGGCCGGGCGGCGTCACGTACCGATCGATGTCGGGTCCGAGGGCCGGGTTCCGCACGTACCCGTTGAGGAGTCGCTGGAGCTCGAGCCGGACCAGCGGGAACAACCGGCGGTGTCGCATGACTCCGCCCCCGATCACGATTCGCCGCGGGGAGAGAGTGCACACCCACGTCGCCAGCCCGAGCGCGAGATAGTGGGCCTCCAGCTCCCAGGCCGGATGGTCGGATTCGATCCGGGACGCGGGCACTCCCCATCGCCGCTCGATCGCCGTGCCGGACGCCAGACCCTCGAGGCAGTCCCCGTGATAGGGACACGCGCCCGGGAAGGGGTCGAAGTCGACGTCGTGGGGCACGCGAATGTGTCCCATCTCGGGATGGACGAGACCGTGAACAAGCCGCCCGCCCACGACCGCGCCACCGCCGATGCCTGTGCCGACGGTAAGATAGAGAAAATCGGACACGTCCCGCGCGGCGCCCCAACGCGCTTCGCCGAGGGCCGCCGCGTTGACGTCGGTGTCGATCCCGACCGGCACGCCCAGCGCGCGGGAGATCTCCCCCGAAAGGTCGCAACCCTGCCATTCGAGCTTGGGTGTCGAGGTGATGCGACCGAACGTGGGGGATTCCGGGGCCAGGTCGAGCGGCCCGAACGACCCGACGCCGATCGCCCGGACCGGCGAGTCGTGGAAGAATCGGATCACGCCGCGCAACGTCTCCCAGGGCGTGGTGGTGTCGAAGGTGGCTGCCGAAAGATCGTCCGGCCCGGTCCCCACGGCGCAAACGAACTTCGTGCCTCCCGCTTCGATCCCGCCGAGCCGCTTCATGACGGCACGTTCCGACCCCCTGCGGCGCGCTCGGCTTGACGCGGGACTCCGCAGAGGGCGACTCTCTCCGTTCTCATGAAGCGCACCGTCCTCATCCTTCTGGCCGTACTCGCGGTCGTCGCGATCGTGGTCTTCGTCGCGGCGATGCTGCTGATGCCGCTACTCCGCTACGAGCAGCGGGTCGATGTCGAGGCGCCGGCGATCCTCGCCATCGATCTTCAGGGTCTCGTCGTCGAGCGCTCGCCACCCGACTTCTTCTCCGCTCAGCTCGAGGGCGCCGAACACGATCTCTTCGATCTCCGCATGGCCATCGAGCGCGCCTCCCGGGACGACCGCGTGGCGGGCATTCACCTGCGGATCGGAACCCCCGGGTACGGCTGGGCCAAGGCCGAGGAGCTGCGTGCCAATCTGGCCGCCTTCCGCAAGGCGGGGAAGTTCGTCTATGCGTTCACCGCGCTCACCAACGAGCTCGGATACTATGTCGCCGCCTCGGCCGACAGCGTGTTCCTGCTGCCGCACTCGGGGATCGAGATGAACGGGTTCCGGATCGAGACGCCGTTCGTGCAGGAGCTGTTCGAGAAGGTGGGCGTCCAGCCGCAGGTAGAGGCGATCGGCGTGTACAAGAGCGCGGCCGACATGTTCCGGCGGACGAATATGAGCGAACCCGACCGTGAAGCGACGCGCGCGATCCTGGACGGGATCTACGGCCGCTTCCTGGACGCGGTCGTGGAGGCGCGCGGCGTGGATCGGGAGCGGTTCATGCGCGCGCTCGACCGCGGGGTCTACCTGGGCAGGGACTTCAAAGCTCTCCGACTCGTCGACGGCGAACTCCACGAGAGCGAGGTGCGACGGCGCGCGGTGGCCCGCGCCCTCGGCGCGGAGCCCGGCAGCGTATTGCCGAAGGACGTCGAGGCGCACGTCGTCGACATCCGCGCGTACGCCGCCGGTCTGCGTGGCGGCAGGCGCGGCACGGCCGGGACGATCGGCCTGGTCTATGCGATCGGCGCGATCACCGGTGGCGAGAGCGGATACGACCCGCTATTCGGCCGGACCATGGGCGCCGAGACGATGAAGCGTCTCTTCCGGAAGGTGGGCGAGGACCGATCCCTCGATGCCGTCGTGATCCGCGTCGACAGCCCCGGCGGGGACGCGATCGCATCGGAGGAGATCTGGGGCGCGGTCGAGTCCCTGGGGGAATCCGTTCCCGTCGTGGTCTCGATGGGGGACGTGGCCGCCTCGGGCGGTTATTACCTGTCCGTCGGGGCGGATAGGATCGTGGCCGCACCATCCACCCTCACCGGATCGATCGGCGTGTTCGGAGTCCTGTTCGACGCCAGCGAGGTCTACGACAAGCTGGGGATCGACTGGGACACGCTGGAGACGAACCCGGCGGCGGGCTTCCCGACGTCCATCCGGCCCCTGTCGGTGGAGGAGCGGGAGACCTTCCGGGGACTGATCGAGCACACATATCTCAGCTTCCTCGGGAGGGTCGCGGAGGGGCGCGACATGAGCCTGGAGGAGGCGGACTCGGTCGCGCAGGGTAGGGTCTGGTCGGGCGCGGCAGCGGCCGAGCATGGGCTCGTCGACGAGGTCGGGGGTCTCGGCGTGGCGCTGGACGCGGCGAGAGTGGCGGCCGGCATCGAACCGGGCGCGCCGGTCGAGCTCCACGTCTACCCGCGCCAGGAGACGCTCCTGGATCGACTCCGCGAGGCCTTCTACCTGCGGCAGCTCGGCGGAGCCGGCGCGGGGATCGACCCGACATCCGCACGCCAGCGCGCGATCGCGGCCGTTCTCGGGGAGATCGCCGAGGGCCTGTCGGGGTTCGGCGTCGCGCTCCGCCAGGGGCCGGGCCGAGCCATCACGGCGCTCCCCTGGGTCCCGGCCGTACGCTGACCAGCCACGCATGAGCTCGCTCTCCCTCCCCGAGGAGCGGATGCGCGAGCTCGGCTACCGGGTCGTCGACCTCGTGGTCGACCACTTCGCGCGCCTCGCGGACGAGCCCGCCGCGAGGCGGGGCAGCAGATCGGACCTCGAAGCGGCGCTCTCCGAACCGATTCCCGAGGCGGGTTGCGACCCCGACCTCGTCCTCGACCGCGTGGTCCGCGACGTCCTCCCCTGGACCGCCCGCGTGGACCATCCCCGCTTCTTCGCGTTCGTCCCGAGCCCCAGCAACTACGTCGGGTTCCTGGCCGACGCCCTCGCGAGTGGCTTCAACGTGTTCGCCGGAACCTGGCTCGGCGCGTCGGGGCCGGCGATGGTCGAGCTGGTCACCGTGGGATGGCTGCGGGACCTGTGCGGCTTTCCGTCCTCGACGGGTGGCCTGTTCGTGAGCGGCGGATCGATGGCGAACCTGACCGCGCTCGCGGTGGCTCGAGAGTCGAAGCTCGGGGTCGAAGCCGCCCGCGGTGTGGCATACGCCTCCGACCAGGTCCACTCCTCGGTCGTGCGGGCGCTCAAGGTCCTCGGGCTGAGGAGCGACCAGCTCCGGCTGCTTCCCGCGGACGACGCATTCCGCCTCGGGATCGCGGACCTCGAGCGCGCGGTTGCAGAGGATCGGGCTGTGGGGCGGCAGCCCTTCTGCGTGATCGCGAACGCCGGAACGACCAACACGGGCTCCGTCGATCCGCTCCCCGAGCTGGCCGACCTGTGCGCGGCCGAGGGAATGTGGCTCCACGCCGACGCGGCGTACGGCGGCGGCGCGCTCCTCAGCGATCGGGGAAGACGCGCCCTGGCGGGGATCGAGCGCGCGGATTCGCTCGCCCTCGACCCGCACAAATGGCTGTTTCAGCCGTTCGAGATCGGGTGCGTGCTCGTGCGCGACGGGGGCCTCATGGCCGACGTGTTCCATTCGCGACCGGAGTACCTCCGGGACGTCCACCGCGCCGACGAGGAGGTGCACTTCTCGGACTACGGGATCCAGCTGACGCGCGGCTTCCGCGCTCTCAAGCTGTGGATGTCGCTCCAGGTGTTCGGGCTCGGCGCGTTCCGCGCGGCGGTCGAGCGGGGGATCGACAACGCGGAGCGCGCGGAGGTCAGGCTCGCGGAATCCGGATACTGGCGGATCGTCGCGCCTGCCCGGCTCGGGACCGTGGCCTTCCGCTGGGCACCGCGTGGTGTGCCGGACGACGAGGCGGGCGCGGTCACCCGGCGACTGGCCGAGGCGTCGCTGGCGGACGGATGGGCGTTCCTGAGCTCGACGATCCTGCGCGGGGAACCCGCGCTCCGGCTCTGCACGCTGAATCCCCGCACCACCGAACGGGACATCCTCGGCACGATCGATCGGCTGGAACGGTTGGCGGAGACCTGAGGCGATCGGTCAGGGGGCGAGCAGGAGCTTCCCGATCGTCCGCCTCCCTTCGAGGAGCGCGTGGGCCTGGGCCGCCTCGGCGAGCGGAAGGACGCGGTCGATCCAGGCTCGGAGCGATCCCGCGACAGCCGCGGACATGACCGGCTGCGAAAGGCCGATGAGCTCCTCCCGGGTCCGGGCGTAGTCGAAGAGAGAGGCGGTGGTCAGGGTGCGGCTCCCGAGGAGTCGCCGCGGCTGGATCGGGTCTGGAGCGCCGCTCGACTGGCCGAAGAAGATCACGTGCCCGCGGATGCGCGTGGCGCGCACGGTGTCGACCAAGGTCGCCCGGCCGACCCCGTCGATCGCCAGGTCGACTCCGCGCGCGCCGGTTCTTGCGAGGACCTCGTCCGCGAAGCCGACTTCGTCGTAGCGGATCACATGGTCCGCGCCGAGCTCCAGCAGGCGGGCCACTTTCGCTTCGGTCGAGCAGGTGGCGAACACGACCGCTCCCGCGCGCTTCGCCATCTGAACGGCGAGGTGGCCGACGCCTCCCGCCCCCGCCTGGATCAGGACGGTGTCGCCTGGGCCCAGGGGCCGGATCGCGCTCGTCAGGTAGCGCGCGGTCATCCCCTGGAGGGGGAGCGCGGCGGCCTGGAGGTCGTCGAGCCCGGAGGGGACCGGGATCGCGCGCGCGGCCGGGATCACGACCGCTTCGGCGTAGGATCCTCTCGCGTCGAAGAA
>JAICNR010000182.1 GCA_025931135.1 Gemmatimonadota bacterium
AGCGGCAAGTGCAGCGCGGCGACGTTGATCCCCTCGGAGGTATTGACGCCGAGGCCGACGAGCTCGGGCGGCGCGCCGATCAACCGGCCCACGCGATAGCGGCAGGTGGTCTCGACCTCGAGGAGCCGCGGGTCGTCGATCCGGGGAGGGTACGCGCGATCGGCCTCGAACCGGGCCATCGCGTCGATCGTGCGACGGGAGAGGACGCCCTGCGCGGCGGAGTTGAGGAAGATCCCCGTCCCGGTCCGCGGATACTCCGAGTCCAGGAGCTCGTCGAAGGGGGCGAGGGGCGAGTTGTCCGACACGGCGCCGGGAACGTAGGCCGCCCCGGGAGACCGGGCAACGCGAAGCTGCGCCCCGCGTGGCGACGCCCCGGGCCCCCGCACTAGCTTCGCGTCCCCATGAGCAAGCATCCCACGACGCGCCGCTTCCACGTCAAGATCCCGGTGCGCTTTCGGGATCTCGATCCCATGGGCCACGTCAACAACTCGGTGTACTTCACCTATCTCGAAGTGGGCCGTACGGCGTACTGGCAGGAGCTGCACCACGACTACTCCTACGACGTCCTCGACTTCGTCGTGGCGCGGGCGGAGTGCGACTACGTGTCGCCGGCGATGCTGCGGGAGACCGTGCGGGTCGAGGTGTGGCTCTCGAAGATCGGCACGAGCTCGTTCGTCCTGGACTACGAGCTCTTCGACGAGCAGAGCGAACGGCTGATCGCGCGCGGAAAGACCGTCCAGGTCATGATCGATCCCAAGGGCGGCCGCCCGCGCGCGATCGCGCCCGAGCTGCGCGAGCGGCTGAAGTCGTTCGCCGCCCACTGGGGCGGTCCGGTGCCGGACTGAGGCGCACGCTCGCCGGCGCGTTCATGCTCTCGGACGCAATCGAGCAGAGCTCCCGGCGAATCGAGCTGCAGTTCTGAGCACGAGACGCCCAGGCCTGGTACGCTCCCAGGGCAAGCACTGCTTCAGGGAGCTTCGCGGCGGAGCGGCTTCGGCAGTCGGGCCAGCCCCTCGCGCGCGGCCTCGATCCGCGGTCGGAGCTCGGGATCGGCGTCGCGCCAGGCCACCAGCACGTGCTCATACGATTCCCGCGCCTTCTCGAACTCGCCGAGCTCCTGGTGGATCCTCGCGGACTCGAAGTGGTCGAGCGAGTATTGGAAGGCTTCGTCGACGTCGGTCTGGAAGTACGCGAGCGCGTCGCGCGGACGGTCGAGCTCGACGAGGAGCTGGCCGAGCCACCAGCGAAGCCAAGTGTTGAGAGCCCACTCAGACAAGCCGTCACGCGGCCGTCCGCCGCGTGTATGGAGGATGTCCCGCTGGACGACTTGGAGGAGTGGAAGGGCTTCTGCCGGGTGACCCTGCTTCCAGAGAGCATACCCCTGTAGCGCCCGCGCGACCCCGTCGAACACGCGGGCCGCGGTGGTGTCCCCGACGGCGCGACGTCGTCTCACCTCTCCGTGTGCGCGACCGAGGACCGCTTCGTGATCCACCCATCTGCCCTGATCTGTTGCGACGACCCCGGCGACGAAGTGGGCGATCGCGGTTGTGTCGGCCGCTGTCAAGGCAAACTCGCGCGCGAGTTGATCCGGGGAGAGGTGCATTCCCGCGCGATAGAGTTGGAAGACGCTAATCTTCCGGAATGAGGGCGGCTCCGCGGCGGCGTCGGCGTCGTTGTCCAGGAGCTCCATGGCCGCGTCTAACTGGCCGCGGTCTAAGAGAGTGAAGAATAGCATAGCGTAAGTCCAGCGTGGCGTGTCAGTGAGCGGATCGGAGGCGCGGCGCGCGAGCACGATCCGCAGGACCTCGGTCTTGATCGGGAGGTTGGAGGGATGACTCAGACCTCCCGACGCGCGGAACAGAACGCCGGTCTCGACCGTGTCGAGCGACGCCAGCGCCCGCCCACGGCTCGCGGAGTCGCCGAACCCGAGCGCCAATGCGAGTCGGCTAAAGCGGTCCCAGTCGCTACCCGGCGCCACTCGGCCATGAGCCTCGATCAGCGAGAACGCGCGAGCGCTGTCCGCCTTGGCCATTGCGTAGCCGATCGGGTGCCAGTAGTACATCGCGAACCCGGGATCCAACTCGATGGCGCGATGGAACGCCCGCTCGGCCACTTCCTGCCTGTCGATGATGAGGGACCACCCTGGGGCGTGTGTGTAGTTTTCGCCCAGGACGTACCAGGCCTCGGCATCGTCGGGACTCTTCCGGAGCAGCTCGCGTAGGGGCCCGAGCTGGTCGAAGTCAGCTGTCATGAGCGTAGCCGCGCGGGGTGGGAGCCGATCGAGGAGAGCCCTCGCGCGTGCGTGATAGTCCCGCCCCCCGCATGTCAGGTCGGGAGTCTCCCACCCGCACACCAGGCTGAGGCGGAAGACCGCGAGCGGGAACGTGGAGTCCGCCGCGACCGCGCGCTCGTAGGCCGCTGTTGCCCCTGCCATGTTCCCGCGGCGAAGGAGTGCCTCGCCTTCCAGATACGACTTCAGCGCCGGCAGCGACGTCGTCGTCACGTCCTCCAGATGGATCCTGGGGAGAACGCCGTCCTTCCCCTCCGGCAGTTCCCGCACGATGCCGAGCGCGAGCCGGTCCACGAGTGCCAGTACGCTGTCGGGCGAGCCCTGGGCCTGTGCGCTACCGAGGAGCTCGCCTTTTCGGGCATCGTAAATGTCCGCGCTGAACCGCACCTCGCCGCCGACGGCGACCGCCGACCCGATCAGCGCATAGCGCGCCCCGGTCCGCCGCGCAACGAGGAGCGATGTACCGAGATCGGCTACGTCAGGAACCTCGCTTCGCCAGCGCGCCAGGACGGTGCGGCTCGCGATGGGGCGCAGGCCGGGCACGCCGTCCAGGTTGACCGTCATGAGATCGACCATGCCCTCGCGCCAGGTCGCGAGGTCGGGATCGTTGACCGTGAACGGCAGGACCGCGATCCCCGGCGCCGCGTCGGCCGCGATCGCCTCCTCCGGCGTCAGGTCGGCGATGGTGTCCCGTCGGGTCGCGTACAGGATTCCCAGGAGAACCAGCGCTCCTGCCGCAATGCCTGCGAAGAGCGGCCGCCGGACGAGAGCCTCGACCGGCCCAGCGGTCGGCCGTCCACGGCGGATGTCCGCGGGGACGCTCGTGACCGCATAGAGCCGCCGCTCGCCCTCTACGCCCTTGAGGATGCGAGGGCCACGGTCTTCGAAGCCGATTCCCGAGCCCTCGACCGAGTCCCGCACCGAGCGGGACACGAGGATCTCTCCGGGCCCTGCTTCTGCCATCACGCGGGCGGCGATGTGAACCCCGATTCCGCCCACCGTCTTGCCCGACCCCTCGACCTCCCCGTGGTGGATCCCGCAGCGCGTTTCGAGGCTCAGATCGCGAATCGCCTGGCGGAGGGCGTCCGCACAAGCGATCGCCCGCGCCGGTCCCTCGAAGACCGCCAGGAAGCCGTCCCCGGAGATGTTCAGCTCGCGGCCGCCGAAGCGCCGCAGCTCCCGACGCACGCGCGCGTGGTGTTCCTCGAGGAGCTGGCGCCACTGGCGATCGCCGAGCTCGGTCGCTCGCTCGGTCGATCCGACGATGTCGGTGAAGAGGATGGTGGCGAGCGAGCGCTCCGACGTCGTCACCCGGGTGCCTCGAAGAAGGAAAACGACCGAGGATGGGTCGACCAGGGGTTAGACCAGAATACTAGGAGGGAATGCAGCGCCTGTAAACGCGGCCCGAAGCCGGTCGCGTGGCGACACCCCGAGGCGCGAGGGACCGGCCGCCCGCCGGTGCCGGATAGCGAGCCCCCTGGGGGGCTCGGGTAGAGGCCTAGTCGCTGTCGGCCCGGAGCTCCTCGAGCTCCCGCTGCATCTCGGCGATGCGCCGCTCCAGCGACTCGATCCGCTCCGC
>JAICNR010000036.1 GCA_025931135.1 Gemmatimonadota bacterium
ACCGCGAACCTCATCGCCTATGACGCGTACCTCAAGGGCGAGGATGCCTGGCAGGGAGGCGCTGCCAACGACCCTGTGTCGCTACAGCGGGCGATCGACTTCTATGAGCAGGCGGTCGCGCTCGACTCCAGCTTCCGCCCGGCGTGGGCCCAGCTCGCCCGCGCGCACGCCCGCTACTACTTCAACGGCACGCCCACCTCTGCGGGAGCCGCGCGGGCCAAAACCGCGGCAGAGCGGGCGGTCGCGCTCGCCCCCGGCGAAGCCGAAAGCCAGCTCGCCCTCGGTGATTATCACTTCCATGTGCGCAACGACCCGGCGGTCTCGTTTGCGGCGTACGCGGTCGGGCTCCGCACGGCACCCGACGATGCCGAGCTGCTCACTGCCACGGCGGTCGTCGAGCAGTCGCTCGGCCGTTGGGAAGAGGCGCTCGCGCACCTCACGCACGCGCAGGCGCTAGACCCCCGCTCGGTGGACACAGCGCGGCGACTCGCGCGCGCGTTGTTGTGGCTCCGGCGGTACCCCGAGGGTGCCGCGGCCTACGACCGAGCCCTAACGCTCGCCCCCACCAACCTCACCCTCATCCAGGGCAGAGCCATGGTCCTGCTCGCCCAAGGTGACCTGGCCGGCGCGCGGGCTGTGCTGCGGGCAGCGCCGGCCGAGGTGGACCCCGAGGCGCTCGTCGCCTACATGGCGACGTACTGGGACCTCGGCTGGATACTGGAAGACGCGCAGCAGCAGCTTCTACTCGGGCTGGGTCCCGAGGCATTCGGCAGCGATCGCGGTGCCTGGGGCCTTGTGCTCGCCCAGGCGTACGCGCTCCGCGGCGACCAGGAGGGAGCGCGGGTCTACGCCGACTCGGCACGGCTTGCCTTCGAGGAGCAGGTCAGGGACGTGCCCGACGACGCCCAGCGGCATGTTCTTCTCGGGGTCGCTTTCGCGTACTCAGGAGGCAAGGCCCACGCGATGCGCGAGGGCGAGCGGGGCCTGGCCCTCCAGCCCATCACGAGGGACGCCGTCGTGGGCCCGTACTACCAGCACCAGCTAGCGCGCATCTACATGCTGGTGGGTGAGCCCGAGAAGGCGCTCGACCAGCTCGAGCCGCTGCTCGAGATCCCCTACTACCTCTCGCCTGGATGGCTCCGGATTGACCCGAACTTCGATCCGCTGCGGTCGAACCCCCGCTTCCAGCGCCTCGCCGCCGGCTCCTAGCCTCAGCGCTGGCTTCGGCACCGAGGCTATTCGCGCGGCGCGACCGGACCGACGAGAGCGGGGTCGATCTCGAGCCGGGTCTGATCCATCTCGCGCACGTACCACGCGAGGCGGCCGCGGCCATCGAAGCCGAGCTCGGTGGCGATCGAGGGCGCGCGGCAGTCTGGTCCGGAGTCGCGTGGGATCGGCCGACGACCTTCGCGGCGGGTGTAGATCCAGCGCTCGGCCGTGCTCCGACGCAGCGCGCGGCGGACGGCGGCGCTGTCGGGACCACTCAGCGGGACGTGGTCGACGTCGCCGCTGGCGCAGATGCGGTTCGGCTCGCCGAGGGTCGCGGCGACGGAGTCCGAATGCATTCCCCACGTCAGGCTCGTCAGGCCCTCACGGAACGACCCCACCGGCACGCACACCATTCGGAGGAACGCGATCGCGGCGGCCCCGACGACCACGAGGAGCGCCAGGCGGGTCCCGCTGGCCAGCTTCAGTCGCGCTCCAGCGCCCGCTGGATCGAGGCGAGCGCGGGCTCGCGCAGCTCGGGGGCCGGCACGAGCCGGCCCTCGCGCGCGCGGAACGGCGCGACCGTCCACTCCAGGACGGGCTCCAGCGTGCTGGGGCTCGCTCTCCCGACGGCGCTCACGACTTCGAGCGCTCCGTCGTCGTCCAGGTCAACGAGCCCGAGCTGAGAGGTGACGTCGCCGAAGATCCCGTCGTAGAAGACCGCCGGGCGGGTTTCCCCCTCGGCGACCGTCATCGGCTCGAGCCGCCCGTTGGTAGTGGCCTGGAAAAGCCCCACCGCGCGGAGGGCGGCGCTCGACGGCAGGTCCAGCAGGAGCGTGGGCCGCCCCCCTAGCTCCGCGATCTGGTACAGGAGGGCACCGCGGCGGATCTGCTGCCAGTCCTCGAGCCCCACTCCCTCCGGGGACACGAGCGGCGAGCTCGCGGTGACGCGGAAGTCGCTCCCGCGGCTCTCGAGGAGAAGCGCGCTCGGGCCCCCCTCCTGTCCGCGGTAGAGCGCGACGGTCTCCGGCGCGCTGTCGCCCACGAGGTCGAGCGAGAACACCCCTCCGCGCTCGAGCACGCTGCCCGGCGGCGCGCGCTGGGCCAGCGGCGTGAGGTGGGCCTCCAGCAGGAGCGTCCCGCCCTCCAGCTCCCACGAGTACGCCAACCCACCTTCGGGCTCCGCCCCGGCGGCCACCAGGAGCCTCAGCCGGCCGGCGTCGATCCAGCTCTGCGGGGTCGTGGCCTTTCCCGCCCGGGCGAACCAGGACAGCAGGGGGTGACCCTCGGACCGGAAGTCGACGGCGTCGAACACCCCCACCCGGGGAATGCCCCCGGCGGGTGTCCCGCGGTACGCCAGATAGCGGCCATCGGGACTCCATACGAGGGACCCCGCGCCGCCTCCCGGATACGCCTCGGCCTCGGCCGCGATCTGGCGCGTCCGGGACCAGACCCCGACGGCACTGCGATCGGCTCCGGTCACAAACGCGATCGACGTCGAGTCCGGCGAAGGAAGGATCTCGACGATCGCCGCCCGTCCCGGCACTCGGGTGCGGGCGAACAGCGTATCGGCGCCGAGCAGCACCGCGGAGGAGTCGGCGGCGATCGAGAACTCGCCGGTCATCCTGTCTGCGGCTTCGGTCGAGTCCTGGTCCGAGGGGATGGGGAGGATGGACACCCAGGCCCGGCGGTCCTCCTCGCTGCAGCCGGCCAGCAGGGCCAGACCGAGAACCGCGAGCAGTCCTCGAGCGGCCCGGGCCATGACGTCAGTAGCCGCCGTTCTTGAGGATGTCGCGGGCGATGACGATGCGTTGGATCTCGTTCGTTCCCTCGAAGATCCGGTTGATGCGGGAATCGCGATAGAACCGCTCGGGCCACATCTCCGCCGAGTATCCCATGCCGCCGTGGAGCTGTACGGCTCTGTCCACGATCCGGTCGAGCGCCTCCGAGCAGAAGTACTTGCAGATCGCCGCCTCGCGGCTGAACCGCTGCCCTGCATCGCACATCCATGCGGTGCGGTACACCATGTTCTCGATGGCGTAGGTGTCCGCCGCCATCTCGGCGAGCATGAACTGCACCGCTTGGAAGTCCTGGATCTTGCGCCCGAACGCCTCACGCTGCCCAGCGTACTGCACGCAGCGATCGATGGCGTCCTTGGCGGCTCCGAGGGTCGCGGCGGCCAGGCCGAGGCGGCCGACGTCCAGCACGCCGAATGCGTAGTGCGCACCGTCGCCGATCTTCCCGATCAGGTTCTCCGCCGGCACCTCCATGTCCTCGAACACGAGCTCCACCGTGTTCGAGCCGCGGATCCCCATCTTCTCCTCGACCTTCCCGACCCGGAAGCCGGGGAATGCCTTCTCGACGATGAACGCCGCGGGTCCCGTCTCCGCCTCGTTCTCGCCCTTCGCGTTACAGAAAACCGCGACCACGTCCGCGAGCCCGCCGTTCGTGATCCAGATCTTCGTTCCGTTCACGATCCAGCGGTCGCTTTTCTTGACCGCGGTGGTCTTCATCCCCATCGCGTCCGATCCGGATTCGGGCTCGGTGAGCGCGTACGCGCCGATCATCTCGCCGCGCGCGATCGGAGCCAGGTATTTCTTCTTCTGCTCCTGGGTCCCGTATTTGTGGATCGTCATTCCGCCGATCGACTGATGCGCGCCGATGAACGTCGCCGTGGAGGCGCAGGCGCGGCTGATCTCCTCCTGCAGGATGCAGTAGCCCATCTCTCCCATACCGGCGCCGTCGAACTCCTCAGGGTAGACCACGCCCAGGAATCCAAGCTCGGCCATCGTCTCGATGATGTGACGCGGGATCTCGTGTCGTTTGTCGATCTCATCGGCGACGGGACGAAGCTGTTCGTCCACGAACCGTTTCGCGGTGCGACGAAGCTCCTTCTGCTCGTCGGTGAACGACCAGTCCATCGGAGTCCTCCGGGATGACATGGATATGCGGGGCCGGGCGAACCGGGTCTAGAAGATACCGCTGATCCTGAGGAGCGAAAGTGTCGCGGGGCGAGCGGGCCGGATCAGGCCGGGACGGGCACCTGGGCGAGCCGTTGGGCGACGGCCTCGGCGAGGATCTCTCGCGCGCGCTGCGCCACCTCGTCGAGCGACGGAGTGCGCAGGGCCATTTCGCTCGCGCGCCGCTTCAGCTCGTCGAGCGAGGGCAGGTGCGGAAGATGGATGTCGCTCCAGTCGATGTGCGGCTTATGGGACCAGGCCTCCCGCGCCTGCTCGGCCAGCGATTCCACGTGGAACGTCGCGGCCAGCCGGTAGGCGACCTTGTCGATGGCGCGGCGCGAGAGCCGCCGCTCTCCGAGCAGAACCTCGGCCGGCGGGGTGTGCAGATTCCAGACGATTCCGACCCACGACAGGGCCTTCAGCAGGTAGTACGTGACATCCACCTCGTACCACCGGAATCCCTGCCGGGTCGAGACCTGGTAATAGTGGTGGTTGTTGTGCCAGCCCTCGCCGAGCGTGATCAGCGCGAGCCACCAGTTGTTCCGGCTGTCGTCGCCGGTCAGGTAGCGCTGGCGGCCGAAGCAGTGGGCGAGCGAGTTGATCGCGAACGTGCCGTGGTAGAGGATCGCGGTCGAGAGGAAGAAGCCGACAAAGAGACCCGGCCAGCCCGCGACCAGGAAGCAGACGACGGCCAGCAGAATCCCCGGCAGGTGCTTGTTCTTCTCGAGCCAACGGAGCTCCGGGTACGCGGCCAGGTCGCGGACCATGTCGTAGTCCGCCACGCCCCGCTTCGTTGCGAAGATCCAGCCGACGTGGGAGAACAGGAAACCGTGCAATCCGGGCGAATGCACGTCTTCTACCGTGTCGGAGTACTTGTGATGATGGCGGTGCTTCGCCGCCCACCACAGGACGCCCTTTTGGAGCGACATCTGCGACACGAACGCGAGCACGAACTGGAACGCGCGGCTGGTGTCATACGAGCGATGCGAGAAGTAGCGATGGAACCCGGCCGTGATCGCGAACATCCGCAGCACGTAGAGTCCGACACACATCGTCACGGCGGTCCACGTCACCCCGCTCCACAGGATCCCCACGGTGGCGAGGTGTACGAGCAGGAACGGGATCGCCGAAGGATAGACGATATCATCGTGGTGCTCGGCGTCGAAGCGGACGGTCTGAGTCAGCATTTATGGGGTCTCGCGAATCGGGCGGGAAGCGACGGGGGGCGAATTAGATTTCAATCTAGCTTCCCGGTCGCTTCGGCGCCATCTGGCGGGGGAAACATGCCCACGACACGGCGCTCCCCCGCCTGCGCTCGTGGTGACCACGCGCGCGGAAGAGCGCCATGTCGTGGAAGGTCGGGAACGCGGCCTGCGCACATTCGGCGTCCTGCCCGTCCTACGGCGGGAGGACGCATCGGCCCCTCGGCGACGCTCAGTAGCGAATACGGATCCGGTACCGCAGCGTCGCCTCGCCGCCGGCCTTCACCGGCACGTCGAACCGCACCGTGAACGCGTCCAGCTTCTCGAAGTCGTGGGTCTGCGAGAGCATCTCCCAATCTCCGGGGAGCGGCTCGACGACCTGGACCACGACGTCCTCCCGCTTGTGGTTCCGGATCACGACCTCGAACGCTTCTTCCCACACGTGACCACTGGACACGACCTCGAACTCGGTCTGACGCCGGTCCGCGACGATGTCGAACGCCTCCCCGATCTTCAGCACGACCCGCTCGTCCTCCGGCGTGTGGTCGATCCGGTCCTCGCCCACGAGCTGGAGCGTGCCGTCCGCGTCGGCCTTGTACAACCGCACGGTCCCCGCCGGCAGCGGCACGCCGAGGCCGTCCCGCTCCCGGTTCTCGAACTCCTGGTACACCCCGACCTTCAGGCCCTGCTCGCCGCCATAGCGCTGGGTGTAGTACCAGGGCGCGCCGGCCAGCCGGTACACCTTCGCGGTCCGGACCGACGCCGTCTCGAGCAGCCGGATCTGCTTCGTCTGGTTGTTCTTGATCGTCGTCGGCCGCGGCAGGTCGTAGAGGTGGTACTCGAAGAATGTGCGCTCCTCGAACGCCGCGGCGCTCGGTGCGGCGTCGGCTTCCGCGAGCGCCTGGCGGGCGAGCATGTCGCGGCCATCCTGCGGGGCGCGGTGGATGTCGCCGGCGACGAGCTTCAGCCGGGCATCCGGATACGTCGTGCCGCTCCGGTTGTCGATCGTCACCCAGCCTCCCAGGTCGAGCGTCCGGTCGTCCGCCGAGAGCGTGGCGACGTAGTCCGCCTTCCACGACAACCCGCCGGTCAGGTACGACACCTCCACCGACTCCGGCCCCGCCCGATCGCTGTCGAGCGTCCAGACCAGCGTCGGCGAGGCCTTCAGATCTCCGCGCAACGCCGGCAGGACCACCCGGCCCGGCGGGTTCAGCGCGATCGAGTCGCCGATCTGGTAGACGAATCCCCCCTGCGTCGACAGCAGCTTGGCCTGTACCGCGCGGTCCTCACCCTCGAACGTCGTGATGAGCGTGACGGTCTCCCCGACGTAGCGCTCGAGGAGCGCCTCGGGCGTCATGAGGTCGTACTCGTAGTTCTGCTCCAGGACATCGACCGCGGCTCCCGCCCGCAGCGTGCGGAAGGCGACCGAGGTCGGGTCGATGAGCGCGGCCACGTCGCGGAACGGGAGCGTGAAGACCCCACCCTCGAGCTCGAGCCGTCGCTCGTCGCGGACGAGACCCAGGTTTCCGTTGTAGACCGTGACGGCCAGCGCCCGGGGCTCGGGATCGTCGCCCCTGGCGGCGGGCAGTGTGCCGAGCGCGAGCGTCGCGCCGGCGAACAGGCAGAGGGAGAGAAGGAAGCGCTGCATGGTACCTCCGGTTCGATGGGTGGACGTCAGGAACGTCTTCGTCCCCACTACAACCGGAGGCGCGATTTATTCCCCGCGGCGCCGTCCCTCAGGGACCGGTATCGAGGAGTCGCACCAGGCTATCCGCGAGCGCGGCCCGCCGTGGGAGCTCCCGCTCCGCGGGCGGGAGGGTGTCCGCCCAGAAGGCGAGGGCGCGCCTGGCCGCCGTAGTGTCGCGGGCGGCGAGGGCCGACCGGGCGGCCGTCTCGAACCGCCCGACGTCCGCGTACGCCGCCCCGACCGGCTCGGCCGCGCGGTCGGCCAGCGCATCCCGGCGATCGTTCTCCGCCTCCTCGAGCTCCGCCTTCGCAGCCGCGTCGGCCGACGGCGGCGGAGCCGCGGGCTCCTGCCCGGCCTGGCGTCCGACGACCTCCGCCTCCCGGCTCTCGAGCGCCGAGTCTGCTCCCCGCTCCGTCCCCTCGTCGTCCGCGTCCGGCTTCGCGGCGGTGGGCGCCTCGACCGCCTCCCGAAGGCTCTCCGTTCCGCGCCGCGCGTGCGGTTCACGCGGGTTCTCCCGCCACACGATCCCGACGATCAGCGCGGCCAGCGCGACGAGCGCGACCTGGGGCGCCCAGCGCCAGAACGCGCGCCTGCCTCCCCCGGACCGAGCGCCCCCGCTCGTCCGCGCTACGATCGCGGCCCGCTGGGCCGCCCAATCGGGTTCGAGGTCCCGGGCCGCGGTGCGCCGCGCCGCGAAGCCGCGCGCGATCGTATCCGTCCAGGGCCCGAGCCGCTCCAGCTCCGCGCGGCAGGCCGCGCACTCTTCGAGGTGCGACGCCACCCGCTCGCTTCGCGCCGGGTCCAGCTCGCCTGTCCGCCAGGCGTCGAGGAGCTCTTCGACGTGGTCTGTCATGGTGCGTGGCCCTTTCCCTCGAGGCATTCCCTCATCCGCTCGCGGGCGCGGTGGAGCCGCGACATCACGGTCCCCTCGGGGACCTCGAGGGCGGCGGCGATCTCCGCGTACCGCAGCCCCTCGCCATGCCGGAGCTCGAACGCCTCCCGTTGTTCGTCCGGCAGCTCCTCCATGCACTTCTCGAGCGCCAGCGCGAGCTGGCGGTCCTCCGCAGCCGCGGACGTCCGCTCCCCCGCCTCCGGAGCCGGGGGGTCGTCCCCGGCGGAAAGCGATCGAAAGCCCCACGTGCGGCGTCGCCGGAGGGCGTTCAGGCACCGATTCCGGGCGATGGTGAAGATCCACGCGTAGAACCGATGTGCCGGATCGAACTCCCCCAGCCGCTCCCACGCGCGGACGAACGTCTCCTGAACGACGTCGTCCGCCTCGTCGGGATCGCCCAGCATCCGCAGGCAGCTCCACCACAGCCTCCGCTGGTGCCGGTCGATCAGCGTTCCGTAGAGGTGTGGCTCTCCGCCCGCGATCCGCCGGATCAGCGCCGCCTCCTCGGCGGCTTCCTCGGTCTCCTGATCGATACCCGCGGGAGCTCGGTTCATTCCGCCCGCGGAGGCAGGATCACGACGGCGGTCCGACGTCGGGGAGGTCCGCCCCGCCGGACGCCAGGACCTCGGCGGCCACCACACGGACGTCGTTGTCGGGGTATTCACGGACGCGGACGAGCTCGCGGCGGACTCGACGCCACGCTTCGTTCACGATGAGCCGCGCGCGGGCGACGTGCGCCTCGCCCGCCGGGCCGGGTCGCGCGCGACGAGCAGCCTCGGCGCGGGAGATCACCGCCGCCATCAGGAACAGGTCCCCGACCGCGTTCGCCAGCCGCTCCAGCGTCATCTGTCGCTCGATGATCTCGCGCCCGTGGCGGCGGAGCGCCCACTCGACCGTACCCGCGAACTCCGCGACCCAGGCGGGAAGCGCGCCGGCGAAGTCCGCGACATCGGGATGCAGCTCGGGCAGGTCCGGCTTGTGCAACGCCCGGCGGGCGCGGTCGCGCGCGTAGTCGGTGAGGAGCCCGAGTTGCTTGACCGGATCCTTGAGCGCTCGCGCCACGGCCTTCAGGTGCTCCCCGGGCGCCTCGAGCCCGGAGAGCGCGGTGTACAGCCGGAGGATCTCGTTCGTGCCCTCGAAGATCAGGTTGATCCGCGCGTCGCGCAGGTAGCGCTCGAACGGGTACTCCCGCATGTACCCCATCCCGCCGGCGATCTGGAGCGCCTCGTTGACGACGCGCCACACGGCCTCCGACGCCTTGACCTTGCAGATGGCGGATTCGAGCGAGTAGTCCTCGGCGCCGCGGTCGACCAACCCGGTGGTGAGATAGACGATCGACTCCGCGCCGTAGATCTCGAGCGCCATGCCGGCGAGTTTCTCCTGAATCAGCTCGAACTCCGCGATCGGACGGCCGAACTGCTCCCGCTCCTGCGCGTTCCGCGTCGCCTCGGCGAGCAGATGCTTCATGCCTCCCACGCATCCGGAGGCGAGCCCGAGGCGGCCGGAGTTCAGCACCTCCATCGCCACCTTGAATCCGCCGCCGATCTCGCCCAGCACGAGATCCGGCGGCAATGCCACATCCTCGAAGTGGAGCTCGGTCGTCGACGAACCCCGGATCCCGAGCTTGTGCTCCTCGGGACCGCTCGAGACGCCCGCCAGCGAGCGGGGTACGATGAACGCCGTGATCCGATCCACGGTCTCGCCTTCTCGCTCCACGGTCGTCTGGGCGAACACCGTGAAGACGTCGGCGATCCCGCCGTTCGTGATCCAGATCTTCGTGCCGTTCAGGATCCACGCGCCGCGCTCCTCACTCCAAATCGCGCGCGAGCGGATCGAGGCCGCGTCGGATCCGGAGGTCGGCTCGGTTAGCGCGAACGCGGCAAGCTGCTCGCCACGCGCGAGAGCGGGCAGAAACCGCCGCTTCTGGTCCTCGGTGCCGAACTGGAGGATTCCCTTCAGACCGATCGACTCGTGGGCGCCGACCGTCACGACGATCGCGCCGTCGATCGTGGCCAGCGTTTCGAACGCCTTTGCGTAGAACGTCGCCGACGCGCCGCTTCCCTCGTACTCCTCGGGGACCAGGATCCCGAACACGCCGAGCTCCGCGAGCCCGCTCAGTACCTCCCGTGGAATCCTGGCCTCGGCGTCGATCGCTCGGCTGTCCACCCGGTCCCGGCCAAAGCGACGCAGGCTGTCCCGCAGGATCTCCAGGGTCTCGGCCTCGTCGGACGACATCTCCGGAAACGGGAAGAGGGATTCCCCGTCGATGTGTCCGGTGAAGAACGGCCGGCAGACGCTCATGGGACGCGGCGGGCGAGCCAGATCCCGCCCACGAGGATGAAGAACCCGAGGCAAAGGAGCGCAGCTCCGTTCACGACCACGCGTTCGACGATCGGCTCCGCCTGGATCGCCATCCTGGTCGCCACCTCGCGGGCCTGGGACAGTTCCTGGTACCAGGCGACGAGCGTCCACGCCGGGATCACGAGGCCGGCCACCGCGAGAACACGCAGCGCGAGTGGGGCGCCAGGAAGGCGCGCCCGCGTGCCGAGCGCGTAGACGACGAGCATGGCGGCGGCCACGGCGGCCAGCGCCCAGAATGCGGTCGCGTGGATCAGGGGGGCGAGGCTCATCCCTCGACGGTACGGCGCGAGTCCGCCGGACGCACCGCGCTCAGAACCCGAGGCTCGCCTGGTCGCCGGCCGGCTCAACCGCGGGCGCAGCGACGCTCGGTCGCGCGCCGTGGAAGCCGCCCGACCGGGCGCGCTCCTTGAGCGCGGTGGAAGGCGCGAACCGCGGGTCGATCAGTGTGGACCACTGCGTCAGGCGCTCGACGATCTCTCCCGGCCCCACTTCGTCCGCCCACGTGAGGAGTCCCCCGCGGAACGGCGGCCACCCTATCCCGAGGACGAGCGCGAGGTCGCCCTCGCCGGGCGACGCCACGATGCCCTCCGACAACGCGCGAGCGGCTTCGTTGACCATCGGATACAGACAGCGGGAAACCAGATAATCGTCGTCGTATACGGGAGTCTCGCCTTCACCGAGCGCGAGCCCCAGCTCACCGCGGAGCTTCTCGTCCGGTCCCTTCCGCTCCCCGCCCTCGTAGCGGTAGAACCCAGCCCCCGATTTCCGGCCGAGTCGCTCGGTGACTTGGAGCCGATGGAGGATCGCGTGGGGACGCATGCGGTCCGGAAACGCGTCGGCCATGACCTTCCCCACCTTGGCGGCGATGTCGAGCCCGATTTCGTCGAGCAGCGCGAGCGGGCCCATCGGAAGGCCGAAGTCCTCGAGCGCGCCGTCCAGCGCCGCGGTCGAGACCCCCTCAACGTACAGGTGAACGGCTTCGTTCAGGTACGGCATGAGGAGACGGTTCACCCAGAACCCCGGCCCGTCACGCACCACGACCGGCGTCTTCCCGAGATCGAGCGCAAGGCGGTGGAGCGTGGCGAGCGCGTCTTCCGACGTGCGCGCCCCACGCACCACCTCCACGAGCGGCATCTTCTCGACCGGGTTGAAGAAGTGGAGCCCGCCGAACGCCTCGGGCCGGGCGAGCGCCAAGGCAAGGTCATCGACCCGGAGCGAAGAGGTGTTCGTCGCGAGGACGGTTCCTTCCGCGACTTCGCGCTCGACCTCGGCGAGAACGCGGCGCTTGATCTCAGCGTCCTCGACGATCGCTTCGACCACGGCGTCCAGCCGCCCGAACCCCGCGTAGCCCATCGTCCCGGAGATCCGGTGCATGAGGTCGCGCACCCCGCGACGGTCGAGCGAGCCCTTCTTCTCCGCCCCCCGCGCGATCCGCGCGGCATGCTCGAGGCCGTCGGCGATGCGTGTCAGTTCGACGTCTTTGAGCCGCACCCGGATGCCGGCGTACGCCGCCACCTCGGCGATCCCGCCGCCCATAACGCCAGCCCCGAGGATCCCGAGCGACTCGACGCGGCGCGCCTGGCCCGACTCGGGGGGCCTGCGGGCCTCCTCGCGGAGCCGATACAGGCCCATCAGGTTTCGTGCCGCAGGAGTCGTCGCCAGCTCCGCAACCGCATCTGTTTCGAACGCGAGACCCGCGGCCATCCCCTGGGACAGACCGACATCGATCGCCTGGATCGCCTTGTACGGGGCCGGATAGTGGTGCCCGGAGCGTGACTCGACGCGCTTCACCGCCTGGGAAAGCACGAGCTTGCGGCCCAGGGGGTTCTTCTTGACCAGCCAACCCCGGAAGCGATCCCGATCGTGGGCGACCGCGCGCTCCCCACGGGCGGCGGCGCGAGCGACGGCCGCGGCCTCCTCCTCGAGGCTCGGGCGCGGGATCGCCCGATCGACGAGGCCCATCCGGGCGGCCTTCCGGGCGGAAACCCGGTTCCCGGTGAGGATCAGCGTGAGCGCGTCCTCGAGGCCCAGCAGCCGCGCGGCCCGTTGTGTGCCTCCCCACGCCGGGAGGATGCCGAGCTGGATCTCCGGAAAACCGAGCCGGGTCTCGTCTGCGTCGCTCGCCAGCCGGAACGAGCAGGCCAGCGCGAACTCGAGCCCCCCGCCCACGCACGCGCCGTGGATCGCCGCCACGGTCGGGAGCGACAGGTCCGCGACGCGCTGGAACACGGCCTGGCCCCGACGCGACAGCTCACGCGCCTCATCGGACGAGGCGATCGCGGCCAGCTCCTCTACGTCGGCGCCAGCGATGAACGTGTCGGGCTTGCCGGACCGGAACACCAGCGCTGTCAGGTCGTCGCGGCCCCCAAGCTCGTCGAGGAACGCGTCGAACTCGTCCAGGACCGCGCGCGACCACACGTTCACCTTCCGGCCTGGCAGGTCGAAGGTGACGATGCCGAGGCCACGACCATCGACCTCGAGGCGGAACGCCCGGGTCACAGGACGGTGCGCTGGAACACGATGGCCCCGCCCTGCCCGCCGCCCACGCAAAGCGTCGCGAGGCCGTGCTCCACGTCACGACGCCCCATCTCGAGGAGCAGCGTCAGGGCCAGACGGCCGCCGGTCGCGGCGATCGGATGGCCGAGCGCGATCGCGCCCCCGTTGACGTTCAGGATCTCCTCCCGCAGCGCACCGATGGGGAGCGTCCGGCCGAGCCGCTCCTCTGCCCACGTCCGCGAAGGAAAGACCTCCATGTTCGCGAGTACGACCGCGGCGAATGCCTCGTTGAGCTCGACCAGCCCCACGTCGGACAGCGAGATCCCCGCGCGCGAGAGCGCGAGGGGAGTGGCGAGCGCGGGTCCCAACCCCATCCGCTCCGGCTCGAGGCCGGCGTAGGCGAAGGCGACGATCCGACCGAGCGGCCGGCGGCCTTCGGCGCGCGCCTTCCCTTCCTCCATGAGCAGGAGCACCGCGGCCCCGTCGGTCACCATCGACGCGTTGCCGGCGGTCACGGTGCCATCCCGTTCGAAGACGGGGCGGAGCTTCGCGAGAGCCTCGAGGGTCTGCTGAGCGCGGTATCCCACGTCCTCGGCCACGACGTCGCGAAAGCCCGGCGGCACGAACACCGGCGTCACCTCGTCCGCGAATCGGCCCTCCGCCCACGCCGCGGCGGCGCGCTGATGAGACCGGAGCGCATACTCGTCCTGCGCGCGCCGCGAGAGATGGAATTCCCGCGCCAGCACCTCGGCGGTCTCGCCCATGTTCAGTCCGCACACGGGATCCGTGAGACCCTCGAGGAGCGCCACGACGGGCTTGAAGTGGCCAGGCCGGAGCTGCGCGGCCGCCGACACCTTGTCGGTCACGTTGCGCGCCCGGGTCAGATCGGACATGACGTCCGCGAATTCGTCAGGGAACTGAAGCGGCACGTTCGACATCGATTCGACTCCACCGACCACCACCACGTCGGCCTGGCCGAGGACGATCTCGTTGTAGCCGTCGGTGATCGCTTGGAACCCGGATGCGCAGTTCCGCTGAACGGAGACGGCGGGGACGTCGCGAGGAATTCCTGCCTCGAGGGCGGCCACACGCGCGATGTTCGGGGCGTCGGCCGGGGGCGCGGCGTTCCCGAGGATCACCTCGTCGACCGACGAGGGATCGATCTCCGTTCGCTCGATCAGCTCCCGGATCGCCGTGCGGGCGAGCTCTACCGCGGTAACCTCGGACAGCGCCGTCTCCACCTTGGCGAACGGGGTTCGCACTCCGTCCACCACCACCACCCGACGTGCGTGGTGCCACCGCTCGGATCGCTTCATCTTCCCCTCCCTTCCCCTTGCAGCGACCCCGTCGCTAGAAGACCGGCTCGAGCTCCGCGTTCTCGCTGGTCAGCTCGACGGTCTGCTCGCCGCCCTGCGCCTCGATCGCGAGGTTCCAGCGGTACTGCTGGCTGATCGAGCCCGGTACCGGTGCGGTTCCGAGGATCCACCAGCGGCCGTTCGGCACGGTCAGGGTGGCGCTGCCCTCGGGTCCGGTCTCGACGGACTGTACCGGCTGCTCGCCGATGCGCTCGGCCTCCGCCGCCGTGAACCGGTCCTCGGGCCACGCGCGCTCCTCCCACGCCTGGCGTTCCTCACGATACTGGTTCCGCACATCGGTGTACCGGTCGGTGATCGCCTGGCAGTCGTCGAACCGCTGTTGTTCGCGCGCGACCAGCGCCTGGTACTCCGCGAAGACGGCGTTGTACTCCGGCGAGGTGCGGTCTGTGATCGCGGTAGCCCTTTGCTGGACGATCTCGATCGAATCACCCGTGGAGCGGTACGCCGCGCAGGCGTCCTGGTAGCGCTGGGAAAGCTGCCGGATCGAGTCCGCCGACGGCTCCGCACCGGGCTGGGTCTCCGCCTCCAGCTCGCCATAGAGCTCGTCGATGTCGTACGGCAGGACGTCGAGAACCACGTTCGAGAGCGGAACGGTCTCGCCTTCGGCCGATTCGCCCCGGGCCGTGACCGTCAGGTTGGTCTCCGTACTGCACGCGGACGAGACGCCGGCGATGAGCCCCGCCACGAGGATCCAACGCGCTGTTCCCACCGGTCCTACCTCCTGTCTGAGTCGGTTGCGATTCCCGCGTCGCGGGTCTCCGTAGTGTACCCGACGCCGCGGGCGCGGAGCAATGCGATCAGAAGGCGGGCGCGCTCCGGGGGACGACGAAGGCGCGGGTCGGCTCGCGGTCGAACCAGCGGCGGGCGAGCGCCTGAATCGCCTCCGGCGTCACCGCCTCGATCGCCGCCAGCCAGCGATCGCCGAAGTCCTGGCCCAGACCGTACGCCTCGTGCCTCCCCAGACGCATGGCCTGAGCCGCGTTCGTCTCCGCCCCGATGAGGTACGCGCCCCGGAGATAACGGCGGGCGGCGACGATCTCCGCTTCGGACACGGGTTCCTCCACCGCGCGGCGGAACTGGACGGCCAGGCCCGCGGCTGCCTGGTCTGAACGGGCCGGGTCGGTCACGATGTACCCCGCGAGGAAGGAGCCGTCGAGCTGGTCGTTGTAGATCGAGGAGACCTGGTAGCCGAGAGCCTGCTTCTCGCGGAGCTCGATGAACAGGCGGCTCGACATCGACCCGCCCAGGATCGCGTCGAGCACGCGCGCGGCGGGATAGTCCGCGTCCTTCCAGGACGGAGCCGGAAATCCGTGCAGGAGGTACGCCGCTTCGCGGTCCAGCTCGAGGCGCCGCGCGCCCGAGCCGGGCGACGGCGCCGCCGGCCGCGGGGGCGGCGGGACGAGCGGGGTGCGTCCGAACGCCTCGTCGAGACGTCCGAGAAGGACGTCCGTGTCGAAGCGGCCCACCGCAACGAGGATCGGCGGAAACGGGCGGTAGAATCGCCGTGCAGCGGCCGCCACTCGTTCGCGGTCGAATGCGGAGACGGTCTCGCGGAAGCCCAACACGCGTTTGCGGTATGGATGCAGCCCGTAGAACAGGTCCCGGAAGAGGTCGGTCGCGCGGGCCATGAGCTGGTCCTCGCGCGCCTCCAGCGCGCCCAGCGTCTGCTCGACCTCGGTCTCGACCTCGCGCGGATCGAAGGCGGGCGCCGTCAGGGTCTCCACGAACAGGTCCAGGACCCTTTCCCACGTTCCGGAGGTCGCGCGCATCGACACGTTGCCGAGATCGCTGCCCGTCGAGGCATCGATCTCCGCGCCGAGATCGGCGAGCGCGTCCTGCATTTCGGACGCCGAACGTTGCTGCGTGCCTCGGGTCAGGACTCCCTGGACCACAGAAGAGATCCCCGCTTCCTCGTCGCTTTCGTACAGCGGGCCCATGGGAACGAAGGCCCGGGCGACCACGATGTCGTTGGCCTCGAGCGGGCGGGTCAGGACGATGGTGCCGCAGGCCAGAACGTGACGCTCGTGCTCAAGCGCCATCGGGGCCCACCCAGGCGCGTACCGCCCG
>JAICNR010000037.1 GCA_025931135.1 Gemmatimonadota bacterium
GCCATCTCGGTCTCGATCTCGCTGTTGTCCTGGAACAAGGTCAGGTTCAGTTCGCTGCCCGTGGTCGACTGGCTGTCGTCGTTGATGCGCAGCGTCGTGAACGACTGATAGTACGGGGTTGCGCGCCAGTTGTACCACAGCGCAAGGCCGACGGCCACCAACACGCAGGCCAGGATCAAGAGAACGTTGCGCTGGACCAGGCCCCAGATCGAGCGCAGATCAAGATCGATATCCTCGTCCGCCGGATTCACGGCTTGCTGACCGTACGAGTCGTACGGCTCCTCGTAAGGACGCAGCCCACGTCCGGGCGGAAGTGCGCGATTCATGGGGAAAGCCTCGTGAGTCGGATGACTGGGGTGAGGGTTCGTCTGCGCACGACGATAAAGAAATCTGCCTCGCCGACCGCTCGCCGACAAGCGGCTGGCCTCAGTTGTTCGGCACGGATGGGAGATCTATATTCTACAGCCTTTCGCCCTTTTCCTCCACCGAAACCGCCGGGTCCCCATGGCTTCGACCGCCGATTTCCGCAATGGCATGGTGATCAAGCTGGACGGCGACTTGTGGCAGCTCGTCTACTTCCAGCACGTCAAGCCGGGGAAGGGGGGCGCGTTTGTCCGTACCAAGCTCAAGCGTGTGGATACGGGGCAGGTCGTCGAACGCACGTTTCGAGCGGGGGAGCGAGTGGAGGACGTGCGCCTCGAGCGGCGGCCGATGCAATACCTCTACACCGCGGACAACTTCGCCTACTTCATGGATACTCAGAGCTACGAGCAGCATCCCGTGAACGAGGACGTGCTCGAGGAGCAGAAGCCGTATTTGAAGGAGAACGTCGTCTGCGACGTGCTGGTCCACGACGGTTCGATCCTGGGCGTGGAGCTGCCCAAGTTCATCGAAGCGCAAGTCGTGGATACCGACCCCGGCGTTCGCGGGGACACAGCCAGCGGAGGTACCAAGCCGGCTACGATCGAGACAGGCGCGGTCGTCCAGGTACCGCTCTTCATCGAGCGCGGTGAGGTGATCCGGGTCGACACCCGGACCAACGCGTATCTGGAGCGAGTGTCGTGAACCAGGACGAGCTTCGAGATCTGATCCGGATCGTTGAGGAAAGCGACATCGACGAGCTCGAAATCCGACGCTGGGGCCGGACGGTGCGGATCGTGAAGCGGCGGCCTGAAACGAACCGCGAGGCGCCTGCGTTCCATGCCTCCGCTAGCGCGCCACCGGCCGTGGTTGAGGCACCGGCCGGAACGGTTCCTTCGGTGGACGAGCGTCATCACGTGGTAGAGTCCCCGATGGTCGGGACCTTCTACCGGGCTCCGGCGCCCGAAGCCCCGTCGTTCGTCGAAGTCGGCGACGCCGTCCGGGTGGGGCAGACCCTCTGCATCCTCGAAGCGATGAAGCTCATGAACGAGCTCCAGTCCGAGGTCGACGGCGTGGTGGTCAAGGTCCTGGCCCAGAACGCCGAGCCGGTCGAGTACGGACAGCCGCTGTTCGAGATCGACACCCGCTAGCCCTCCACGGCCGATCGGGTGCTCCCGCGTCAACGCTGGCCAGTGCGGGGCATGGAATTTGCAAGACATGGCCGGGCGAAGGGAGCCGCCGAGCCGAAGATGGATCTCAAGGAAATCCTGCGATCGATGTTGCAGCACGAGGCGTCCGACCTGCACCTGAAGGTCGGGTCCCCTCCCGTCGTTCGCCTGCTGGGCCAGCTGATCCCCATGGATCATCCGACCCTGGCGCGTGAAGACATGGATGTGGTCGTGGCCGAGCTGACGAGCCCGGAGCAACGGGCGCAGTTCGAGCGCGTGCGGGAGCTCGACTTCGCGGTGGGAGTGCCACAACTGGGGCGCTTCCGGATCAATCTGGGAATGCAGCGCGGCACCCCGACCGCGACGCTGCGTAGTATCCCGGTATCGGTGAAGTCGCTGACCGCCCTCCACTTGCCCCCTATCGTCGGCGCGCTGGCCCTTCGCCAGCGGGGGATCATCCTGCTCACCGGGATCACGGGCAGTGGCAAGTCGACGACTCTGGCGGCCATGGTGGAGCACATCAACGCCAACCGCCGACTCAAGATCGTGACGATCGAAGACCCGATCGAGTTCCTGATCCGCGACAACAAGTCGTTCGTCACGCAGCGCGAGGTCGGTGTCGATACCGCCGACTTCGCCAGCGGCCTGCGCCACGTCCTGCGACAGGATCCCGACGTTCTCATGGTGGGCGAGATCCGCGACGTCGAGACGATGGACATCGCTCTGAAGGCCGCCAACACCGGCCATCTCGTTTTTGCGACCTTGCACACCACGGACGCGGTCCAGACGCTGCAGCGAATCATGACGCTCTTCCCTCCCGAGCGCTCGCACGAAGTGCGCTCGCTCCTGGCCGAGAACCTCCAGGGAGTCGTCTCTCTCCGGCTGATCCGTACCGCGGACGGGAAGGGCCGCGTTCCCGCCTGCGAGGTGATGGTGGCTACCGAGGCGATCCGCGATTTTCTCCACAGCGGGGAGCGTCCTTCGAAGATCGCGGAGCTGATTTCCGAGGGTGGGGTGCAATACGGCATGCAGTCGTTCGACCAGAGCCTGATGCAACTGTTCGAGGAGGGCCAGATCGATCAGGAAGAAGCGCTGGCGAACGCTACGAACCGCTCGGAATTCGCGCTCAAGCTGAGGGGAATCGAGGGTACGAGCGGCCGCGTGTGGGTCGACGCCTGATCCGCGAGCCTGTGATCCGAAACCCAAGCGACATTCGCGCCGCGCTATCCGCGGCCTCGGGAGAGGACCTGGCGATCGCCGCGGCGGCGGCGCTTGCGGGAGGCCGCGCGGCGATGGGGTTCTATGGCCGCGACGATCTGGCCGTGGAGGACCCGACCGGCCGCGGCCCCGTCACGGCGGCAGACCGCGCGAGCCAGGCGGCGATCCTCGAAGTGCTCGACCGCGAGAGGGCAGGCGAGCGCGTGTTGAGCGAGGAAGCCCCCCCGCCGGCGGGTCCGCCAGAGCCGCGGCTGTGGGTCGTCGATCCCCTCGACGGGACCCGCGAGTTCATCGACCGGATCGGCGAGTTCAGCGTGATGGTCGGCCTCGCCCTCGACGGGGAAGCGCGCCTCGGCGCCGTCTACCAGCCCGCCACCGGTCGTTTGTTTGCCGGAGCGGTCGGGGACGGAGCCTGGGTCTCCGGCACGGCGGGAGGTTCGGCGCTGGCACCGCTGTCGGTCGGCAAGCTCCATCAGCCCTTGCGATTCGTGCGCTCGCGCTCGCATCCGGACGAGCGGATCCGCCGGCTCGAGGCGGCGCTCGGCGAGGTGGAGGTTATCTTGTCGGGATCGGCAGGAAGCAAATGCGCTCTGGTCGCTTCCGGCGCCGCCGACCTGTACGTGCACCCCGTTCCGTACCTCAAGGAATGGGACACTTGCGCTCCCGAGGCCATGCTGCGTGCCGCGGGTGGACGGGTCACCGATTGCGAGGGCGAGGCCCTCCGCTATGGCAAGGTCCACCCCGCCCAGCCGGGCGGGATTTTCGCCGCCCATCCGGCGGCATGGGAATACGCGCTCCCCATCGTGCGGGAGATCGCGAATGGAACCGCATCCGAAGGAAAGGGAGAGGAATCGAAATGAACAAGACCGCGACGTCCAGCGCTGGACTCTTGATCGAACCATATGGGGGGCTGCTCGTCGACCTCCTCGAACCGGAGGAGAGTCGCGCGGAGCTCAAGGAGCTCGCAGGCAGGCTGCCCTCTATCCAGGTCTCGGAGCGGGTCGTTTGCGACCTGGAGCTCCTCGCCACCGGAGCTTTCAGCCCGCTCGACCGGTTCCTCGGGAGCGAAGACCTGGATCGGGTGCTCGACGACATGCGACTGGCTTCGGGTCACCTGTTCCCGATTCCGGTCACGCTGCCCATCGACGACGGTGCCCCCGTAGAGGTCGGCAAGGAGCTCGCGCTCAGGAACGCGAAGAACGAGCTCCTGGCAGTGGTGAACGTCGAGGAGGTCTATTCGTGGGACAAGAAGCGCTTCGCCGCCGGGGCGTTCGGAACGAACGATCCGCGCCATCCCATGGTCGCGGAGATCGAGCGCTGGGGAACGCGCTTCGTGTCGGGACCCGTGCGCGTCCTCCAGCTTCCGCGGCATCACGATTTCCAGGATCTCAGGCTGACAGCCGCCGAGACGCGGCGTAGGCTCGCGTCCTACGGGCACGCGAACGTGATCGCCTTCCAGACCCGAAATCCGCTGCATCGCGTGCACGAGGAGCTCACGAAGCGCGCGATCGAGGCCGTGGACGGTGTCCTGTTGCTGCATCCGGTCGTGGGTATGACGAAGCCCGGCGATGTCGACCACTACACGCGAGTTCGGACGTACAAGGCCCTGGCCAGCAACTACTACGACCGCGACCGTATCCTGCTCGCGCTGCTGCCGTTGGCGATGCGCATGGCCGGTCCACGCGAGGCGCTGTGGCACGCCATCATCCGGCGCAATCATGGCGCGAATCATCTGATCGTCGGACGCGACCACGCAAGTCCCGGCGTGGACAGCGAAGGCAAGCCGTTCTACGGGCCGTATGACGCCCAGGAGATCGTCGAGGCTCATGTCGAGGAGCTGGGAGTCATCCCGGTGCCGTTCAGCGAGCTCGTATACCTGGAGGACGAGGCCCGTTACGAGGAGGTCTCACGAATCCCGGCGGGTGCCAAGATCGCGTCGATCTCGGGCACCCAGGTGCGCGAGCAGTACCTTCGCAACGGCAAGAAGCTGCCGGAGTGGTTCACGCGTCCGGAGGTGGCGGAGATCCTGGCCGAGAGCCATCCGCCGCGGCACCGGCAGGGAGTGTGCATCTGGTTCACCGGGCTCTCCGGCGCGGGGAAGTCGACCACCGCCGACGTGCTCACGACGCTCCTCCTGGAACACGGCCGGCAGGTAACGGTCCTCGATGGCGACGTCGTGCGGACCCACCTGTCGCACGGCTTGGGCTTCAGCAAGGAGGACCGCGATATCAACATCCGGCGGATCGGTTTCGTGGCCGCGGAGCTCGTGCGCCACGGGGGAATGGTCCTCTGCGCGGCGGTCAGCCCCTATCGCTCCACGCGAAACGACGTCCGCTCGATGGTGGGACAGGATCAGTTCGTCGAGGTGTTCGTCGACACGCCGATCGAAGTCTGCGAGGAGCGCGACGTGAAGGGCATGTACGCCAAAGCGCGGCGCGGCGAGATCAAGAACTTCACCGGCATCGACGACCCTTACGAGCGCCCTGAGGACCCCGAAATCTCGATCGACACGACGAGTCACTCACCGGAGGAGAACGCCCGCCGGGTGATCGAGTACCTGGTCGAGCAGGGCTTCGTTCGAGCGCTCGAAGGATACGACGGCTGAGAACAGTCGAACCGCGCGGGGAGCGCTGACATGTTCCGCAAGGTGCTGGTCGCCAATCGCGGAGAGATCGCGCTGCGGGTCATCCGGGCTTGCCGGATGCTGGATCTCAAGACGGTGGCCGTCCACTCCAAGGCGGACGCCGAGGCGCTCCACGTGCGCTTCGCGGACGAGGCGGTTTGCGTCGGCCCCGCTCCCGCAGCCCAGTCCTACCTGAACATCCCGCGCCTGATCGCGGCCGCTGAGATCACCGGGGCGGACGCGATCCATCCGGGATACGGCTTCCTGGCCGAGAACGCGGAGTTCGCCCAGATCTGCCAGGAGTCCAACCTGGTCTTCATCGGACCGACCCCCGAGCAGATCCGCCAGATGGGCGACAAGGCCGAGGCGCGACGGCTCATGAGCGAGGCCGGAGTGCCGGTTGTTCCGGGGAGCCCCGGAGCGATCGACGACGAGCGGAAGGCGCGAGCCTCGGCCGAGGAGATCGGATTCCCCGTGCTCGTCAAGGCGGCGGCAGGTGGGGGCGGCAAGGGTATGCGGATCGCGCGCGATGTGGACGAATTCGCGCGCGCTTTCCCGCAGGCGCGGCGGGAGGCGGAGGCCGCGTTCGGCGACGGCCGCCTGTACATCGAGAAGTTCCTGGAACGCCCTCGCCATATCGAGGTGCAGATTCTGGGGGACCGGCAAGGCAACGTGATTCACCTCGGCGAACGCGACTGCTCGCTCCAGAGGCGGCATCAGAAACTTCTAGAAGAGGCACCTTCTCCGGTGGTGACCGATGCGTTGCGCGAGCGGATGGGTGAAGCCGCCGTTCGCGGGGCGGAGAGGATCGGTTATGAGGGAGCGGGCACGATCGAGTTCCTGCTCGCGGAGAGCGGGGAGTTCTACTTCATGGAGATGAATACACGTATTCAGGTCGAGCATCCAGTCACCGAGCTCGTGACCGGGCAGGACCTCGTGCTGTGCCAGCTCACGATCGCCGAGGGTGAGCCACTCGACATCCGTCAGGATCAGGTGAAGTTCCGGGGCCATGCGATCGAGTGCCGCATCAACGCTGAGGATCCGGACCGGAACTTCATGCCCACGCCGGGGCGCATCGAGACGTTTCATCAGCCGGGTGGGCCCGGGGTCCGAGTCGACACCGCCGCCTATCAGTCGTACGTCATCCCACCGCACTACGATTCCCTGATCGCGAAGGTCCTGGCGCACGGGAACGATCGCCCGCAGGCCATCGCGCGGATGCGTGTCGCGCTGGACGAGTTCGTCGTCGAGGGCATCGCGACGACGATCCCGCTCCATCGCAAGTTGATCCAGGAACCGCGTTTCCTGGCCGGCGAGGTCCACACCCGCTTCGTCGAGGACTGGCTGGCCGAGGAGGCCCCGGTCCCCGCATCCGTCTGATCGGTATTAGTTTCCCGTCCATGCCCCGAAAGAAAAAGACGGACTCGACGCGCCTGAAGCGCGAGATCCTCGGAATTCTCATGGCCGGCACGGGCGGTTTCATGCTGTTCGCCCTGTGGCCGTACGATCCGGCTCTCGATAGGAGCCCCGAGACCCTCAATCGCGTCGGCATCCTCGGCTCCTACACCGCGTTCTATCTGTACCGTGCGCTCGGGTTCGGCGCGCTGGGGCTGGCGCTGGGCCTGGTCGTGGCCGGCGGGTTGATCGTCTTCGATCGTCTGTCGCGGAAATCGCTCGCGCTCAGCTCGTCGGCCTTCGCCGCTACCTGGCTGCTCCTCGCGGCGTTCGGGCTCGCCGGCGTGTGGAGCGGCGGGCCCTCTCCGTGGGTCGCCCGCGCCGGGATGCTTGGGACCGCGACTGCGGCGGGACTGGTTCAGATCGTGGGATTCGCCGGTGCCCTTCTGTTCTGCCTGGTCGCGACTGCCGTCCTGGCGGTCGTGACGTTCCGCGTGTCCGTCGCCGACACGGTCGGGGCTGGCGTGGAGGCGGGCCGGGCCGGCAGCCGGCGTGCACGCGAGGGATTCGGGCGGCTCGGCGCGCGATTCGCGCGCGCCCGCGCCTCCCACGACGTCCCGGAGAGCGAGTCCGAGGAGGTCGTGACGGCGGAGCCCGTGATCGCGGTGGACCCGCGTCCAGCGCCCGGACCGGCGCGTACGCCCGAGCCGTCCGCTCGGACCGCGGCGGCTCCGCGCCGGCGGCGAGCGACGGAGGGCGGGGAAGGCTGGCTCCCGCCGCTCTCGCTGCTCGAGCCCGCGGTGTCCTCCGATGCCGTCCAGTCCGCCGACGATCTGGACCGTCTCGGGCGCGTTCTGATCGAGAAGCTGCGCTCCTTCCACGTCGAGGGAGAGGTCGTCGCCATCCATTCCGGGCCCGTCCTCACCCAGTTCGAGGTCAAGCCCGCGCCGGGCGTCAAGGTGAACCAGATCGCCAACCTCGCCGACGACCTGGCCCTCGCCATGCGCGCCCAGCGGATCCGGATCGTGGCCCCGATTCCCGGCAAGGGCGCGGTAGGGATCGAGATCCCGAACCCGACGCCGCGGATTGTGACGATGCGCGAAGTCCTCGAGAGCCCGGCCTGGAGTGGATTCGGCGGCAAACTGCCGCTCGCTCTGGGGCATGAGATCGCCGGCGCACCGATCGTCGCCGACCTGGCTCGCATGCCCCACCTCCTGATCGCGGGCGCGACGGGATCGGGGAAATCGGTCTGCATCAACGCGATCGTGACCAGTCTCTTGTACCGCTACGGGCCCGATGCGGTGCGCTTCATCATGATCGATCCCAAGATGCTGGAGCTCGTCGTGTATAACGGGATTCCTCACCTCCTCCACCCGGTCGTCGTCGAGCACAAGGAGTCGGCCAAGGCGCTCAAGTGGACGGTGGCGGAGATGGAGCGCCGCTACCGGCTGCTCGCGGCCAATGGGATCCGGAGCGTCGCGGACTTCAATGCCCGGGTGAAGTCCGGCGAAGCGATCTCCGGCGGAGACGGCGAAGATCCGCGCCCACTGCCCTATGTCGTGGTGCTAATCGACGAGCTGGCGGACCTGATGCTCACAGTGCAGCAGGAGATCGAGGAACCCCTCGCCCGACTGGCGCAGATGGCGCGCGCGGTGGGGATCCATTTGGTCCTTGCCACCCAGCGCCCGTCGGTCAACGTCATCACCGGCGTCATCAAGGCGAACTTCCCGTCCCGGATCAGCTTCCAGGTCTCGTCCAAGATCGACAGCCGGACGGTCCTCGACATGAACGGTGCCGAGCAGCTCCTCGGAAACGGCGACATGTTGTTCCTTCCCGCCGACCGAGCCGAACCGATCCGCATTCAGGGCGGCTTCCTGTCGGGGGACGAGACCGCCCGCGTCGTCGGCTGGCTGCGCGAGACGGGCCAGCGGCTGAACGCCGAGGAGGTCGCGCCCCCGGTTGACATCATCGCCGAGGTCTCGGAGCTGGAGATCGCGGCCCTGGACGAGCGGGACGAGCTGTTCCTGGCCGCGGCCAGGGTCGTCGTCGACCACGATCAGGGCTCGACGAGCCTCCTTCAACGCAGGCTCCGGGTGGGGTACTCGCGGGCCGCGCGGATCCTCGACCAGCTCGAGCGCGCGAATATCGTGGGACCGCCGGACGGGACGAAACCGCGCGATGTCCTGATCACGAGCTCGGATTTGGAAACACTGGAATCCGGTACCCTGTAACGACATGACCAGCGTCATATGAAGCGTATTCTGATTACAGGAGCGGCGGGGTTCATCGGGTCGTGGCTGGCCGAGAGACTGCTGGAGCGGGGGGACAGGGTGGTGGGGTTGGACAACTTCGACCCGTTCTACGACCGTGCGATCAAGGAAGCAAATCTGGTTTCCGCGGGAGAAAGCCCGGAGTTCGAGCTCGTGGAGGGAGACCTGCGGGACCCCGCGGCCGTCTCCGAGCTGTTCCGGGGCGAACCCTTCGACGCGGTGGTTCACCTGGCGGCGCGCGCCGGCGTGCGACCCTCCCTCGAGGACCCAGCCGGTTACGTGGAGACGAACGTGGGAGGAACGGTCCACCTGCTCGAGGCGATGCGAGTCGCGGACTGCCGCAGGCTGGTCTTCGCCTCGTCCAGCTCCGTCTACGGCAACAATCGCAAGGTGCCGTTCCACGAGGACGACCGCGTGGACTTCCCGATCTCTCCGTACGCAGCGACCAAGAAAGCCGGCGAGGAGATCTGCCACGTATACCACGCCGTCCATGGGCTCTCGGTGCTCGCGCTGCGGTTCTTCACCGCCTACGGGCCGCGCCAACGTCCCGAGATGGCGATCCATGCGTTCACCCGCCGGCTGTTCGCGGGCGAGCCGATTCCCGTGTTCGGCGACGGCTCCATGGAGCGGGACTTCACGTACATCGATGACGTGGTGGATGGCATCGTGGCCGCCACGGACCGGGTGTCGGAGGAACGCGCGTTCCGCATCGTGAACCTCGGGGAATCGGAGCCGATCCGGCTGGCGCGCCTCGTCGAGGGGCTCGAGCGGGCCACGGGACGAGAGGCGCGGATCGACCGGCGCCCCGTCCCTTCGGGCGACGTCGACAGGACATTCGCCGACATCTCACGGGCGCGCGAGCTCCTGGGATACGACCCGCGCGTGGATCTGGAGACGGGCCTGTCCCGCTTCGTTTCGTGGTATCGCGAAGTGATGCTGCCGGAGGCGGATCCGGCGCGAGCGGAATGAAGCGGACATCGAATCGCACACGGACCGAAGGGGGTTCCATGGTGGAGCATGCGGATCGACTGAGACGCGCGATCGAGTCGAAGGAAGCCCGGGTGGGTGTCATCGGTCTCGGCTACGTCGGCCTGCCGCTGGCGCTGGCGTTCACGGACCGCGGCTTTCGTGTCCTGGGATTCGACGTCGATGGCCGGAAGGTCGAGCAGCTGAACGGCGGGAGGTCGTACATCCCCCACCTGGACTCCAGGCGGGTGGTGGATGCCGTCGGTGGAGGTCGGCTCGAGGCGACCGCGGACTTCGACCGGCTGTCGGAGCCGGACGTAATCGTGATTTGCGTCCCGACCCCTCTGGACGTGCACCAGGAGCCAGACATGGCGTACATCGTCGCCACATCCGAAGAGGTCGCCCGGCGGCTTCGACCGGGGCAGCTCGTCGTGCTGGAGTCGACCACGTACCCGGGAACGACCGACGAGCTTATGCGTGATCGGCTGGAGAGCGGGGGCCTCAGCCTAGGCGATGATTTCTTCCTCGCCTTCTCGCCCGAGCGGGAGGACCCGGGGAACCCGAACTACTCGACTTCTACGATTCCCAAGGTGGTGGGTGGCGTGGACGAGACCTCTGGCGACCTGGCCGAAGCTCTATACCGGCAGGCGATCGGCGAGGTCGTGCGCGTGTCATCGGCCCGGGCCGCGGAGGCCACGAAGCTGACGGAGAACATCTTCCGCGCCGTGAACATCGCGCTCGTCAACGAGCTCAAGGTGATCTACGAGAAAATGGGGATCGACGTCTGGGAGGTTCTCGACGCCGCCGAGACCAAGCCGTTCGGGTTCATGCGCTTCAACCCCGGGCCCGGCTGGGGAGGGCACTGCATTCCGATCGATCCCTTCTATCTCACCTGGAAGGCTCGCGAGTTCGGAGCCTACACCCGATTCATCGAGCTGGCGGGAGAGATCAACACCCGGATGCCGGAGTATGTGGTCGAGCGTGTGGCGGCCGCACTCAACGAAGCAGGCAAGCCGATCAAGGGCAGCCGGATCCTGATTCTTGGCTTGTCCTACAAGCCGAACATCTCAGACGATCGCGAATCGCCGAGCTACCGTCTGATGGACCTTCTGGACGAGCGCGGGGCGGAGGTGGCATATCACGACCCGCACGTTCCGATTATCCAGCCGAGCCGGGAGCACGGACATTGGGCCGGGCTCGAGTCCGTACCATGGGACCGACAGACGATCGATGCGTTCGACGCGATCGTGATCTCCACGGACCATGCTATGGTCGATTACTCGGCCCTGGCGGAGTGGGGTCGGCTCGTGATCGACACACGAAACGCGATGGCCGGAATCGATACGCCTCGGGGCAAGGTCTGGAAGGCCTAGTGTCGGTCTACGAGACCGCTCAGGAGGAAATGCGGTCGGAGCCGCGCCGCTGGCTCGTGACGGGGGCGGCCGGGTTCATCGGGTCCGGCCTCGTCGAGAAGCTCCTGGCTTCCGGCCAGCAAGTCGTGGGTCTCGACAACTTCGCGACCGGCAAGGCGGAGAATCTCGCGGACGTTCGCCGGCGGGTGGGGGATTCCGCCTGGGGGGGGTTCTCGTTCCAGGAGGGGGACATCCGTAACCTGGAGGCATGCCGGGACGCCTGTTCGGGGGTCGATCTGGTGCTGCACCAGGCTGCCCTCGGATCGGTCCCGCGCTCGCTCGAGGATCCGATCGCGAGCCACGAGAGCAACGTGAATGGCACGCTGAACATGCTGGTCGCGGCGCGCGACGCGGGGGTGCGTCGATTTGTCTTCGCCTCCAGCAGCTCCGTCTACGGCGACGATCCGGATCTCCCGAAGGTCGAATTTCGAACGGGCCGGCCCCTGTCGCCGTACGCGGTCACCAAGGCGGCGGGGGAGCGCTACGTGGAGATCTTCGGGTCGGCGTACGGGCTGCCGGTCGCGAGCCTGCGCTACTTCAACGTCTTCGGTCCCCGACAGGACCCCGACGGCCCGTATGCCGCGGTAATTCCCCGCTGGATCTCGGCGCTCATGCGGGGGGCGCCGGTCCGGATCTTCGGCGACGGCGAAACCAGCCGGGACTTCTGCTACCTGGCGAACGCGGTACAAGCGAACCTGCTGGCAGCGACCGTAGCGGATCCCGCGGCTCTCGGGCAAGCGTTCAACGTCGCGGTTGGAGTAAGGACCACCTTGAACGGGTTGTTCCGTAAGCTGCGCGACCGTCTGGTAGGGCACGTCCCCGGCGTCGCCGACGTCGAGCCCGAGTATGGGGAGTTCCGCCCCGGCGACGTGCGACATTCCCTCGCCGACACGACCAGCGCCCAGCGATTCCTCGGCTATCGTCCGACCCATTCCTTGGATCAGGGGCTCGACGAAGCCATGGACTGGTACGTGGCCGCCCTTTGACAGGCCCGACGTAGACTCATAGACTGTCGCCGATCGTTCGAGCGCCACGCCATCTCCGTCAGCCGGGGGCGTCCGACATGACCTCTCCAATCCCGCTCGAATCGTTGCTACCCAATCGAACCGCTCCACAGGGAATCTCCGCGGGCAACGGCAACGGGACGGGTCTCCTCAACGGCAACGGGTTGCAGCCACATCACCCCAACGGCAACGGCCGTCGGATCTCGGAGATCGATCTGCCGATCGGTCCCCCGCTTCCTGTCGCCCCGTCCTTCGACGAGCTCGACCTAGGCTCGCCTCGGGGGATGTGGTCGAAGAAGGCCCGGCTGCTCAAAGCGTTCCTCCTGGGACGGCCCGTCTGGGTCACCTGGCAGGTGACGTACAACTGCAACTACGGATGTTCGTTCTGTACGTACTGGCAGAACGACTTCAAGCCCCATGAGGAGAATTCCCTCGAAGACTTCCGGATCGGAGCCGAGAAGCTCTCCGAGCTGGGCTCTCTCATCGTCTCCCTTGCCGGAGGGGAGCCGATGTTGCGTCGGGACATCCACCAGATCGTCGACATTCTGGCGCGCGACCATTTCCCGTATCTCACGACGTCCGGCTCGGGGATGACGACCAAGCGCGCCCGCCAGCTCTGGGAGGCGGGGCTTTGGGGATGTTCGGTCTCGATCGATTATGCCAATCCAGACAAGCACGCGGAGCATCGAGGCGTGAAATTCGCGTTCGAGCGTGCGCTGAAGGCGATCGAGCAGCTCATGGAAGCGCGGACGGATCACCGTTACCAGCGCGTGCAGATCATCTCGGTGCTGACCGACGACAACCTCGCCGAGATGCCGAAGCTTTGTAACCTGGCGCGCGAGCTCGGCGTCTACTGGCAGGTCCAGCCATACTCGGTGATGAAGACGGGCAACGAGAAGCAACGGCACCTTCGCGGAGCGACCGAGGTCCTGATGGACCTGAAAGAGCGGTATCCGGAGACGTTCCACACGAACCGTCTGTATCTCGAACGGTTCGATGAGGCAGTGAACGACGGGATCGACGGCTGCATCGCCGGTCGCGCGATGTTCAACATCGACAATCAGATGGTGGCGTCGAAGTGTGTGGAGTTCAATACCACCGAGCCGTGCGGGAACCTGAGGGAACTGAGCATGGACGAGGTCCTCGCATCCCTTCACGCGGCTCACGAAAGAAACACCTGCACGGCTTGTTGGTACTCCTGTCGCGGAGAGACAGAGGTCCTATACGAGCCACGCGGATTCCTGAACAGCATGCACAGTTTCCTATGGCAGAGCCGGCGTCAGCCGGACGGGAAAGGCGCGCAAGGGGATTGACCGCTTCTGCTCTTCGCTGATACTCTTCGAGTAGGTTAAGCGGCGACGAGCGACACTCGAAGCAGCTGGGGGAGGGATTCCGATGATCAAGGTGAATACGCAGGCAGTGGATCCGGTCGCAGGCTCGCGCTCCACGGCGTGGAACGGCGATGGTGCCGGAGACTTCGACACCTCTTCGTTCACGGTCCCGGACCTTCATCTGGATCCGAACGGCGAGGCTCGAGTCGGCGTCGGCACCCGGGTGCTCAGGGCGATGGACTGGTGTCTCACGAAGGTGGCGCGGCTGGTCTTCGGCGCCATCCATCTCCTGAACCGACACCGCCCGAATCCTTCGTTCACGCCCAAGTGGAGCGAAAAGCCGCTCCTCAAGTCGTGGGAGAAGTCAAAGCCCAAGCTCGGCTGGCCCCGCGAGACCGACTCGCTGTGCCCGAAGTGCGTGATCGAGGCCCGCCAGCGGATCATCGACGGTGAAGAGGATTACAGGATTCTGATCCGTGAGAAGGTGGGCGAGATCAAGGCCCAGATCGTGGAGCGGGATGGCCAGGTGTGGATGGTCAAGGAGTGCCCGCAGCACGGTCGCTTCGAGGACCTGATGGCGGTCGATTCCGGATTCCTGGAGTGGATCGAGTCGAACTTCCCAGGCCGTGATCTGCGCGCGCACAACGACGGCGGACTTCACGATCACGGATCTTCGACGATCAAACACGGACGCGGATCGGTCCTGACCGTGGATCTCACGAATCGCTGCAATATGATGTGCGACCCCTGCTTCATGGATGCCAACCAGGTAGGGTTCGTCCATGAGCTGGAATGGGACGAGATCAAGGAGATCCTCGACAACTCGCTCCAGATCAAGCCCCGGCGGCAGATGTCAGTCCAATTCTCAGGCGGGGAGCCGACGCTTTCGCCTCACTTCCTGCGAGCGGTGAAGTACGCGCGCGACATCGGCTACAACTCGGTCCAGGCCGCGACGAACGGGATCGAGTTCGCGAAGAGTGCGGAGTTCGCTCGGCAGGCGGCCGAGGCGGGACTGCGCTTTGTCTATCTGCAATTCGACGGGATCGGGAACGACGCGAACAGCCACCGGAAAGTGGGCAATCTGTTCGACGTAAAGCTCAAGGCGATCGACAACCTGTACAACGCGGGTGTTCAGATCGTCCTCGTGACCACCTTGGTCAACACGGTCAACAACGACCAGGTCGGGCCCATCATCCGGTTCGCCCTCGACAACCCCAAGAAGATCGCGTTCATCGCCTTCCAGCCCGTTTCATTCACGGGGCGGGATGACGAGATCACGGACGAGCGTCGGATGCGCCAGCGCTACACGCTCTCCCACATGGCGCGTGATGTGAAGGGTCAGCTCGGGATCACCGAGCCTCTGCGCGACTGGTTCCCGATCTCGCTGATCGGCCCGTTCGCGGATTTCGCCGACATGGTGCACGGACCGACCGCGGAATGGGGACAGACGAGCTGTGGCTGCCATCCGAACTGCGGCGTGGGAACCGCGCTCATGGTCAACAAGAACACGAAGGAGTTCCGCCCGGTCCCGGAGTTTCTCAACATCCCGGGCCTGATCGCGGACGTGCAGAAGATCACGGACGCGAACCGTGGGAAGTGGCTCTCGAACGCGATGATGGGCCTGGCCCTGCTGAAGAACTATCGGCCCTACAATGCTCCGCCGAGCCTCACGCTGATCGACATCTTCAAGAAGTTCGACAAGTCGTTCGGACTGACCGGGAAGGACTACGGCTCGCTGGGTCCCGACGGCGCATGGGAACGTCGCAAGGACCCGTGGAACTTCCTGTTCGTGGCGGGCATGTGGTTCCAGGACCTGTTCAACTACGACTTCCGGCGCACCGAGATGTGCATCATCCCCTACGCCACTCAGGAGGGGGAGATCTCGTTCTGCGCTTACAATACCGGCCACGGGTGGCGGAACATCATCGAGAACATGCACAAGAACGCGACCGTGGCGGAATGGTACAAGAACAAGGGGCGCCACGAGATCTTCGCGGGCGGCAAGGAAGTGCCGTTGGACAA
>JAICNR010000121.1 GCA_025931135.1 Gemmatimonadota bacterium
CACGAATCCCGCGAAGATCTTCGGGCTCTATCCGCGGAAGGGGACGATCGCGGTCGGCTCCGACGCCGACCTGGTCCTATGGGATCCCGCGGGGACCGGCCGGATCTCGGCCCGGACCCACTACTCGCGCTGCGACTACAATGTCTACGAAGGGTTCGAGACCGTGGGCGCGCCGACGCGCGTCTGGGTGCGAGGGGAGCTGGCGGCCGCCGACGGGGAGTTCACGGGGACGGTCGGTCGCGGACGGTTCGTCAAGCGGGCGGGCGCAACCCCGGCGGCCGTCCCGACGTTTGGTTGACATGACCGCGCTTCGGGTCGTCCCGGTCCTTCTCGCCCTGGCGGGGGGCGCGTGCGGGGAGGAGTCCTCTCCGGGCCCTCTCGATCCGGGCGGCCGGCTCTCCGGCGCCGTGATCCGGAACGGGATCGAGTACCGGGCGGAGGTCCTGGTCATGGAGTCGTTCCCGGTCCAGCTCTCCGGCCGGGCCACGCTCACGAACCGCGCGGAAGAGCCGCGGACGGTGGTGTTCGCCGACGGCTGCGTCGTCCTGATGCGCGCCTACCGGCCCCAGGGCGGAGGTCCCGTATGGGACCAGGGCCACGAGATCGCCTGCACCCAGGCGCTCGTCCCGGTCGAGCTCGAGCCCGGGGAGCAGCGGGAGTTCTCTTCGCCGACCGCCTCCGCGTACGACATCCTGAGGGCCGACCTTCCCGACGGCGCGTATCGGATCGCCGTCTACCTGCGCCCGGTCGATGCCCCGGTCGTCGAGATCGACGCCGGGACCACCGACCTCGCGATCCCGCGCTGACTCAGCCCGCGTAGCGGCCCAGGACGAGGTCCCACCCGGCGTCGTAGCGGGCCCTCGTTTCGCTCGCCCTCTCGCCCAGACGCTCCCACCCGGTGTGCACGAGCTCGACCCGCGTTCCCTCGCCGGCGGCGCGGAACGTGACCTCGACCTCCTGTCGGGTGTCCTCGGGGCGTCCGGGGTGCCAGGTGAAGGCGAGCCGCCCCGGAGGCTCCCACGCCGTCACCGTTCCCCAGACGTGCTCCGCGCCGTCGGGTGCGGTCTCGAGGATCCGGCCGGCGACCCGGCCCTCGATCGCGCAGCTCGCCTCCGCACTCTCGCTCACGCTGTGGGTCGCCAACGGCCACCAGCCGGCGATCCCCTCGGTGAACCTCCGGAACGCGGCCTCAGGCCGGATGGGCACGGTGACCGACTTCCGGACCGGCGCGATCCTGTCACTCTTCGTCTCGGGCATCTCCATTCCCTCCATCCTCGTCTCCGGCCGCGGCGAACGCGGTGAGGACGTCGTCCCAGAGGGACTCCACGTACTCGCGCAGTGGCGCCAGGCCGGCCGGGTCGGGGTGATAGACGTGACGGGTTCCCCGCTTCCGGTGTCTCACCAGCCGGGCGCGCTCAAGGACGCCCAGATGCTGGGAGACGGCCGGGCGGCTGACCGTGACGTTCGCGGCCAGCTCGGCCACCGACCGCGGCCGCGAGCGGACGAGCTCGAAGATCGTCCGGCGGGTCGGGTCGGCGAGCGCCTGCAGGGATGATTCGTAAGACAGCACTAACGGTTAGCATACACTAACGATTGCTCGACGTCAACAAGCTCGATGAGAACCCGCGAAACCCGGCCCGGCGAAGCCCCGTTGGGCCGGAGACGAAGCCACCCCTAACCGGAGGGATCCTGATGCACAGAATGCTCCCACTAGTGTTCGCGGCCGGAGGTCTCCTGTTCGGTGCCCCGCTCCTCGCCCAGGACGCCCAGAGCCGGCTGTGGGACGCCGCGATCGCGGGCGACACGCTCGCGATCCGCCAGGCGGTCGCCGCCGGCGCGAAGATCGACTCCCTCGACACGCGGCGGAACCCGAACGGCCGGCTCGCCCTCAATTGGGCCGCCTGGCACAATCGGGTCCCCGCCATCGAGCTGCTGATCGCTCTGGGCGCGCCGCTCGAGGCGGAGAACCGGACCGGCTTCAGCGCGCTCCACCACGCCGCCGAGGCGGGGTCTCTGGAGGCCGCGCGCGCGCTCCTGGCGGCGGGGGCCGACCCCGGCCACAGGAATCGCGCCGGGTTCCTGCCCGTCGAAACGGCGACGGAGCGGGGGAACGACATCGTCGCCGCGCTCCTCGAGGAAGCGGTCGCCGCGAAGCCCGACGAGCGCTGATCGAATCTCTCCGGACCGGCGCGGCCGCGGCTCGAGCGGCCCCGCCGGACCCCGGTCACCGCTGAACGCCCTCCCTCCCGTCTTCGTTCCAACCGCAGGAAGCATTCCGACGACTCAACGTCGAAAGGCGGTGCGGTTGCAGCATTCGCGGGCCGAGTTCGAGACCCTCTACCGCGAGCATCACCGGCGCGTCTACGCGATCGCCCTGCGCTTCACGCGCGATCCGGACCGCGCCGAGGAGATCGTGCAGGACGCGTTCGTCCGCGTCTGGCGGTCGCTGCCCTCGTTCAACGGGAACAGCCGGCTGTCAACGTGGCTCCACAGCGTCGCCGTGAACGCGGCGCTCGACCGAGTGCGGGCGCGGGCGCGGCGGGAGGCGCGGCTCGATCGCGACGTCGACCTGGACCGCTATGCGGCGGAGATCGAGCGGGCGATGCCGGGCGCCGACCTGGACCTCGAGCGGGCGGTGGCCGCGCTCCCCGACGGGGCCCGGGAGATCGTGATCCTGCACTACATCGAAGGCTACGCGTGCGCGGAGATCGCGGAGCGCCTCGGGATCGCAGAGGGAACGGTCAAGTCGCAGCTCCACCGCGCGCGGCGACTGCTGAAGGAGACGATGGCATGAGCGAGAACGAACGGGATGATATGGCACGCGAGATCGAACGGGACCCGGAGCTCGAAGCGCGGTTCGCGCGCGCGCCACGAGAGGCCGAGCCCGCGCGAAACCTGTGGCCGGCCATCGCGCGTGCGATCGACGCCGAGGCAACGCCCGGCCGCGTTCGGCCGGCCGCGCGCTACCGAGTCCCCGCCGTGCCGCTCCGCATCGCGGCGGCTCTCGTCCTGTTCGCGAGCGGGGTACTGGTGGGCCAGCGGTGGGGCGACCGCTCGGCCGTGCCCGAACCCGCCCCCGAGGTCCCGATCGCGCGCGCGCAGGACCCGCTCGCCGCCGCCGCGGAGGTGCAGCGAGCCGGCACGGCGTACGTGTCCGCGCTTTCCCGGCTCGACGAGTCCGCGGGCGCGCTCGAGCGCGACCAGGGCGTGGACGCGGCGCTCTCCGCGCTCCAGGGCGCCGCCTACGAGCTAGTGCGCCTCCGGCCCGACGACCCGCAGGCGGGCAGAATCCTCTACACGGTTTCCGAGGCGCGCGCGAGCGAGGGCGGCGATCCGCCGACCGTCCGCTTCTGACGATCCGATCGACGCGAATCCGAGGAGGAGGCAGTCATGAACAGGACGATCACGATGCTCGCCGCCGCGCTGGCGATCTCGGTGCCGAACGACGCGCTTGCCCAGACCGGCCAGACCACATCCTGCCCGAACGGACGGGAGCCCGTCGGGGACCTCGGGATCGAGGAGTTGCGCTGCTCGTCCGGGCGCTGCCTCCGGGGCTTCACGTTCGAGGATGACCGGCTGATCACCACGTTCACGACCGAGCCTCGAGTCCACGCGCTCAAGCCGCCGGCCGACGCGGTGCTCCAGGAGGGCGACGTGATCGTGGCCGTCGACGGGCTCCTCAGCACGACCGCCGAGGCCGGCAAGCGGCTCGCGAAGGTCGAGCCGGGGGACCGGGTACGGCTCAAGATCCGGCGTGACGGGACCGAGCGCGAGGTGACGATCACCGCCTCCTCCTCCTGCGACCGGGTCCATCGCCGGGTCTTCGCGTTCGACGGGTTCGATTTCGAGAACTTCGGCGAGCAGCTGGGCGAGCTCCGCGCGCTGGAGCATCTCAACGAGCGGCTCGAGGACCTCGACATCCGAATCTTCACCCCCGAGTTCGAGTTCGAACCCGATGACTTCCGCTTCGAGTTCGACAGCCTCGACGTGCGTCCGGTTGGCCGGGTGCGGCCACCCTACGAGCTGGGGCTCGAGCTGACCTGCGGGTTCTTCTGCGGCTGGCGCCGGGGCGAGGGCGACGCGGTGGTCTGGCGGGGCCAGCATCCGCCGAAGGTGGCGCGCGTGATCGAGGGGGGGCCGGCCGATCGCGCGGGGATCCGGGAGGGTGACGTGCTCCTCCTCCTCGACGGGAACTCCTTCGTCGGCGAGGCCGGCGGTCGCGCACTCGGCCGCCTCCAACCGGGACGCGCGTTGGCGCTCCAGTACCTCAAGGACGGCGAAACCCTCACGACCACCACGATCACCCCGCGGCCGCCCTCGGAAGACTAGGGACCGGGCGCCGCCTTTCCAGGGCCGCTACCATAGGGGCGTGGCACGCGACCGCGTTCTGCCCCGCAAGTACACGCTGCTGCGGGTCCTCGGACTGCCGACGCGGATCTTCGTCCGCAAGCTGCGCGGTCTGTTCGCCGACAACGAGAACGCCCTGTTCTTCACCGCCGTGTGCCTGGTCGGCGCTCTCGGCGGCCTCGCGGGCGCGGCCTTCCGCTGGCTGGTCCAGGTGGCGATGGCCGGGTTCTGGGGCCGCTCCGGCGAGCTGTTGCAGGTCGCGTCGTCCGCGCCTTGGTGGGCGCGACTGGTCGTGCCGATCATGGGCGCGGCGCTGGCGGGCGCGCTGGCGGTCCTGTTCGCGACCCGGCGGGACGACCAGGGCGGATTCCCGGACATCCTCGAGATCGTCTCGCTCGGCGGCCGCATGATCCGGCTGACCCCGTCGATCAAGCGCTCGCTCGTCTCGCTCATGACGCTGGCCTCGGGCGGCTCGGTCGGACGCGAGGGTCCGATGGGCCAGCTGGCGGCCGCCCTGGGATCGCGCGTGGGGCGCTCGTTCCGCTTCTCCGAGGAGCGGATCCGGATCCTCGTCGCGGCGGGGATCGCGGCAGGATTCGCCGCCGCTTACAACACGCCGATCGGCGCCACGCTGTTCGTCCTCGAGGTCATCATCGGGTCCTTCAACATGGTGTTCTTCGGTCCGGCGGTCGTCGCCGCCGCGATCTCGACCCTCGTCACGCGCGTGTTCGCGGGTCCGGGTCCGATCTACGCACCCGGGGCCCAGTACGCGCTGGTGTCGGCCTGGGAGGTGGGTCCGTATCTGGTGCTCGGCTTCCTGGCGGGGCTGGCGTCGGTCCTGTTCCAGGTGACGATGGAGGGCACGTACCGGATCTGGGATCGCCTCAAGCTCCCGCCCCTCGCGCGCGCCCCGCTGGGAGGCTTCTGCGTCGGCGCGATGGCGGTCTTCTGGCCCTACGTCCTCGGGAACGGATACGAAACGATCAACCTCGTGCTGGCGGGGCGTGTCGCCCTGGGCCTGATGGCGATCCTGTTCGTGATGAAGATGCTGGCCACGACGGTCACGCTGGCCTCGGGCGGTGCGGGGGGCGTCTTCACGAGCACGATGTTCATCGGGGCCGTTCTAGGCGGAGTCTTCGGAGCGCTGACCCACGAGCTCGCTCCCGTGCACACCGCGACCTCGGGCGCCTACGCGTTGGCGGGCATGGGCGGGATCATCGCGGGGACGACCCATGCGCCGTTCCTGGCCATCATCATGGTCTTCGAGCTTACTCAGAACTACGGCATCGTGCTCCCGCTCATGCTAACGTCGATCACGGCATACTGGACCGCGCGCTCGATCCGCCGCACGTCGATCTACACCGAGGAGCTGAAGCGCCGCGGCATGCGCTGGGAGGGGACCGCCCAGGAGCGTCTGCTGCGCTCGCTGACGGTCCGCGACATCATGCTGACCGACGTAACCCTGTACCCCGCCACGCTGCCGCTCGAGAAGGTCGTCGACGTGTTCCAGAACACGCGCGCACTCCAGATCTACGTGGGGGACGACGAGGGGCGGCTCCTGGGCATAGTGGAGCTCCACGAGGTCAAGCGGATGATGGGCGAGGAGCCGGCGCCGTTCGTCATCGCCGACGATCTGTACACGGAGATCCCCGTCGTCACTCCCGGCGACTCGCTCGTCGAGGTCAACGAGAAGCTCTGGTTCCGCGACCTGGGGCAGCTCCCGGTCGTCGACGACGACGAGACGCGGAAGTTCCTGGGGATCGTGACCCGACGGGACGTGCTGGGGGCGTTCGATCGCGAGGTCCTGAGGCGGAACCGGCTGCTGGCGAAGGTGCGCTCGGTCGAGGGGACCGGGTTCGACTACTTCGAGCTACCGGAAGAGAGCCGGATGTCGAAAGTCACCGTCCCTCCCGGTCTCGTGGGGAAGACGATCGCCGAGGCCGGGATCGGCTCCCGCCACGGGATCACGGTGATGGCCATCGAGCGGATGGATGCCGCGGGCCGCGAGCACCGGATCGCGCCGCGACCGGACACGCGGCTGGCACGCGGGGACGCGCTGGTCGTGCTGGGGGCGGACTCGGCGGTCGAGAGGTTCGAGGCGGAGCGCCGCGGCACGCCGGGCTAGAGGTGGAGGTCGCACCTCTCGCCCGTCAGGTGCTCCGCACGAAGCGCCAGATGCGACGGAGGCTCGGGCGCTGGCCGGTGCCGAGGATCGTGGCCCGGTAGATCCGGCCCGCGACCCAGAGCGTCGCCCAGCACGTCACCGCGAGGATCGCGGCGGCGGGAATCGTCTGGGTCCACGGGATCGCGCCGAGGATCGCCCGCAGCGGCACCACGATCAGCGACGTGAACGGGATCAGACTCCCGGCCACCGCGAGCGGCCCTTCGGGATCGTTCATCACGCCGAACGCCATGAAGAACGCGATCATGAGCGGCAGCATGGCCGCGAACTGCATGTTCTGGGCGTCCTGCCCGGAGGCCGCCAGCGCGCCCAGCGCGGCATAGATCGCGGCGTAGAGGAAGAAGCCTCCGGCGAAAAAGGCCACGTAGACGAGCGCCGCCGAGGGTGGGATGGCGGGGATCGAAGGCACCTGCCCCCCCAGCGATCGGACGAGCTCCTCGCCGAAGGCCGTCACGAGCGCGGCGACCGCGACCCAGATCGCGACCTGCAGCAGGCACGCTCCTCCGATCCCGAACACCTTGCCGGCCATGAGCTGCTCGGCCCGCACGGAGCTCAGGACGATCTCCACCACCCGGTTCTCCTTCTCCTCGCGCACGCCGCGCTGGACGTTGTTCCCGTAGAGGAGAATGATGAAGTAGATCACGAACACGGCGATGATCGAGACCATGACCATGGCTTCGCCCGACGCCGCCGCGCCCTGGCCCTCCGGGTCGACTTCGCGGGTCTCGAACGGAGCGGGGCGCATCGCTTCGGAAAGAGTAGAGGGATCGATCCCCGCGGCGCGGAGCCTGGCCTCGCGAACAGCGCCGTCGACCGCCGACCGCACGGCGCCCACCTCGCGCATGTTCGTGGAGTGCCGCGCCTCGTAGCTCGCGCTTTCACCCCCAGGAAGGCCGGGAGGGAGCCACACGTACCCGTCGATCTCGCCGCCGGCGGCCCTGGCTGCCATCGCAGCCCGCACGGAGTCCGCGGGTCCCGGTGCGGGCTCGACGACGCGCGCCGAGAAGGCGAGCCCCTCGGAGTCGCGCACGAGCTGCGCGGCGACCTCCTCGCCGAGCCCGCTCCGCGTTCCGTCGATCACCACGACCTCGCGCGTTCCCCCGCTGTTCGCGAACAGGGCCGGCAGAAGGATCCAGCCGGCCATGATCGCGGGGCCGAAGAGCGTCCCGATGAGGAAGCCCTTCGTCCTGGCGGTCGCGAAGAACTCGCGCTTGACGATCGTCCAGG
>JAICNR010000087.1 GCA_025931135.1 Gemmatimonadota bacterium
GACTCGTGGTACGTGACGACGGGAAGTCCTTCGAGGGGAGCCATGCGCGCCCGCCACGTCGCCATCCGACGCTCGAGATCCGCCAGGAAGCGCTGCCGGCGGTCGTTGTAGAGCCCGGCGTTCCGGGGGTCGACGCGCGACAGGGCGAGCGCGATGTCGGCGGTCAGCGGGACCGCGTTGAGCGGGTCCAGCCAGTAGTGGGGGTTCCCGTACGGATGCACGTCTCCACGCGAGCGGTCCACGCGACCCGTCGGTACGCCCAGCTTCCGGACGTGGGCCGAGGCGTCGACGTACCCCCGTCCCCCGACCTGGATCGCCGCGTTCCGCGATCCCTCCCTCACGAGCGGCTCCCAGCCGACCTCCAGGTCCATCCCCGCCGTGACGAAGATCGCGGCCCGGCTCGCCGCCAGGATGTAGGAGGGTTTGGCGTCGACGAAGTGCGGATCCTGGAGCGGCGTCGCGATGGCGGTGACCTCGACCCGGTCCCCACCGACCGCCTTCACCAGCTCCGCGAGCACGGGAAGCGTGGCCACGACGCGGATCTTCTCCTGCGCCCGGGCCGGTGCGGGGCCGAACAGCCCTGCGAGCGCCGTCACTGCCGACAGCGTCAACGCGATCCGCGCGTCCTTCCGTATGCGATGCATGTCGATTCTCCTTCCGCCTGGATCAATACGCGTGCGGCCGATGGGGACCGAGCGCGAACGTGGTCTGGAAGATCAGTCGATCGAGCGCCTCGCCTTCCTCGGGGTCCTGGCGCTCGTACGCCAGCCGGAGCTGGCTGAATTCCGTGGGAAACCATTTCACGAGGAGCTGCCCGCCGCCGAGGGTCCCCGCTTCCTCCAGCGGCTCGACCCAGTCCCCGCGCGCCCCGACGTACCAGCGGCGGGAGAGCTGCCACTGGACGTACGCGAACCCGCCCGCATGGGTCTCGCCGATCCCGGCCTCGTCGCGCCAGATCGCCTCGGCCTGGAGCATGGCCGAGCGATACTTGGAGAACTGCGGCGGCTTCCAGCGGAAGGTGACGTCGAGACCGTAGAGGTTCGTCCGCGCCCGCGCTTCCTCCTCCTCCACGATCGCCGTCGCCCACGACGCGCCGAGCTCAAGGTTCGAAGCCGGCGATAGGTCCAGGGAGCTCTTCCAGTGAGCCAGCCACAGCCGGTCGCCGAGATCTTCCCCTAGGCTCCCACCGTGGTCCTCCTCCCCGTCCTCCTGCGTAGGACTCAGCGCGTGGGCCTCTTCCTCGGCATGCTCCTCCGCGCCGTGCGCGTGGGCCTCCATCCCCTCCGCGCCGACGATCGACAGCTCCTGGTAGAACCCGAGCGGCGCTCCGATCCAGGACCCCCAAAGGCCGGTGGAGGAGAACCCCTCCTCGTCGAAGAACTCGCGGTGGACGAGCGGATAGTCGAACATCGGGAGCTCGGGCCGGTGGGTGAGGTTCACCTTGCCGAACGGCACCAGGAACTTTCCCAGCCTCGCCTGCAGGTTCGCGGGCAGGGAGAGCGTGGTCGCGTACGCCTCCTCGACCTCGATCCCGTCCCCGTGGATGCCCAGGAATGCGTCGTAGCGGAAGTAGGGGTCGACCGCGCCCTGGATCCCGACCTCGACCTCGCGCAGCTGGTAGCGCTCGCCGTCATCGAGCGTCGCTTCCTCGGGACTCAGATCGACGAGGAGCTCCGCGATCAGCGACAGGTCGGGGTTGAGGGATCCCGCCGCGCCGGTCTCGCCGGCTGGCGTCGCGGCCGGGGCCGCGCTGTCGCCGGCGCCCAGCTCGCCGAGAAGCCGGGCCTCGATCGCCTCCAGGCTCTCCGTGGTGTCGGCCAACTCCCCGGCGGCGGTGGTGTCCTTCGCAGCCTCGGGCTCCTGGGCCCGTACAGCCGGTGCCATGGCCGCCGCGACGAGCAGCACGACCACGACGGTCGTCGGTACATGGTTCATCGTCCCCCTCGGGTCGAGTGGTCGAGAGTTCCGGGCGGAGGCCGCCCGGCGCAAGCATCTCGATCAGCTCGTCGGCGGGGCGCGGGGAGTACGGGAGAAATCCGGTCGGCCGGGGACGTGACCGGCTGTGCCGGTGATCCAGGCCGGCGCGGGGACCGGCGATTCGGCGAGCGCCGCGACCGAAGGCGAGAATCGGACCAGCGTGCGGGTGAGGTGGCAGGCCAGGCAATGGTCGATGAGCGGGGCGGCTTCCTCGCCCGTGCCCGCCCGCCAGTGGAAGTCGTGATGATGGAACCGGGAGGGCAGCCATCCGAGATCGTCATGGTCGCCGCGGTGAAATCCCGCTGAGACCGTGAGCGAGAGGAGCACGGCCGTGAGGAGCGTCGCCACCGGACGCGCGAACGGCGCTCTGCGAAGGTGGGTTCGGCTCTTCATGGCTCCCTCATTCTACGCCCCTACCCCCCCGAGTGTTCAACTCCGGAGGTCCAGCCTCCGCACGAATCCCCGCACGAGCCGCTCGAGACGGTGGCGCGTCCGCTCCGCCACCCGGGTCACTTCGTCGTGGGTCAGGTGACGGCGGGTGAGACCCGCGGCGTAGTTCGTCAGCAGCGACACGCCGGCGACGGGCATCCCCAGCGAAGCCGCCGCAATCGCCTCTCCGACGGTCGACATCCCGACGGCGTCGGCGCCGGCGCGCTTCAGGAACCGGATCTCCGCCGGGGTCTCGTACGTCGGCCCCGGCAGCCCCGCGTAGACGCCCTCCCGGAGCCGGATCGTCTGTTCGAGGGCCGTCGCGTGGAGGAGCGCTAGGAGCCCCGGATCGTACGTCTCGGTGCGCTCGACCATCATACGCGCCGTCCGGCCGGTCGGGTGCGATCCCGCCAGGGGATTCGCGAACTGGAGGTTCATCTGATCCCGGATGGCCATCAGTGTGCCCGGTGGCCGGCGTCGGTCGAGCGAGCCGGCGGCGTTCGTGACGAGGAGCGCCCGGGCGCCGAGCGCGTGCAGGACCCGAATCGGAAGCACCACCTCGCGCGCCTCGTACCCTTCGTACAGGTGGAACCGGCCCTGGGCCATCCCGACGGTCCGACCCTCGAGCGTGCCGACCACGAAGTTTCCGGCGTGTCCCGGCACGGTGGATTGGGGGAAGCCGTCGATCTCCCGGTACGGCACTCGCACCGGGTCCTCGAGGTGGTCGGCGAGAACGGAGAGCCCCGAGCCCAGAACCATCGCGACATCGATCGGTCCCGCGCCCGCGCGCTCCAACCGGTCCAGCGCGGCGGCGACGACGTCGTGGGTGACGGGGCCTCCGCGCGCGGAGGCCTGGGTCAAAGGAGCGCCCCCGCGATCGTCGCGGTCATGAAGGAGGCCAGCGTGCCTGCGATCATCGCCCGCATGCCGATCCGCGAGAGGTCGCTGCGCCGGGCGGGCGCGATCCCTCCGATCCCGCCGATCTGGATCGCGATCGAGCTGAAGTTCGCAAAGCCGCAGAGCGCGTACGTGGCGATGACGACCGAGCGCGGGTCGAGCGGCGCGCCCTCCTGAAGGCTGGTCGCGAGCTGCAGGTACGCGACGAACTCGTTGACCACCGTCTTGACCCCGAGGAGCGAACCGATCTCGACCGCGTCGTGCCACGGCACACCCATGACCCACGCGAGAGGCGCCAGCACCCAGCCCAGAATCAGCTCGAGCGACACGTTCTCCCATCCCACCAGCCCGCCGGCCCAGCCGATGAGCCCGTTCAGGAGCGCGATCAGGGCGATGAAGGCGAGCAGCATGGCGCCGACGTTCAATGCCAGCGTGAGCCCCTCCCCGGCCCCGCGCGCGGCCGCGTCGATCGCGTTGACGTCGGGCGACGGCACGTCTGCCTTCAGCGTGCCCATGGTCTCGGGCTCGCTGTCCTCCGGGTACATGATCTTGGAGATCAGGATCGCGGCGGGCGCGCTCATCACACTGGCGGCGAGCAGGTGGCCGGCGATGTCGGGGAAGTACGCGACCAGCATCCCCACATAGGCGGCCATCACCCCCCCAGCCACGGTCGCGAAGCCGCCCGTCATCACGCAGTGAAGCTCGCTCATCGTCATCTTCTGGACGAACGGCTTGATCATGAGCGGGGCCTCGGTCTGGCCGAGAAAGATGTTCCCCGACGTCGACAGGGTTTCCGCGCCCGAGGTCCGCATCGTCTTCTGCATGACCCACGCCATCCCTTTCACCACCCACTGCATGAAGCCCAGGTAGTACAGCAGGGTCATGAACGAGGAGAAGAAGATGATGGTCGGCAGGACGGTGAACGCGAAGTAGGAACCGGCCGCCGCATAGCGCGGTGGATCGACGGGCTGCAGCGGGGCGGTCGCGGCCGGCTCGCCGATCGGCATGCCGATCGGGATGTTGTTGTCGACCAGGTTCCCGAAGATGAACCGGGCCCCGTCCTGCGTATATCCGAGCAGCTGGATGAACGCGTCGTTGACGAGCGCGAAGAACTGCTCGCCCGGCGTCGTCCGCAGGATGATGAGCGCGAAGACGAGCTGAAGCCCGGTTCCCCACAGCACGATGCGCCACGGGAACGCGCTCCGGTCGATCGACATGAGCCACGCGAGGAGCACCATGACGCCGATGCCGAGGATCGAGATCAGCCGCTCGTGGAGCGGCGTGTCGAGATCGGCCCGCGCCTGGGCGGCGCGGGCGCCGGCTTCGGAGGCCGGTGGGAGGCGCGCAGCGGAGTCCGCGACGCCGGCGATCGATTCGGGCTGGGTGAATGCGGGCGCGGCGAGCGTGTCCTGTGGCGCGCCGGCCTGCGTCCCCTCCGCCCCTGCCCCGGAGGACCAGACCCCGGCCGCGAGCAGTGCCGCGGCCAGGGCCCAGAGCGTGACGAGGAGCCGCGGCGGGAAGGGGCGGGTCGTCATGGGCCGCCCCAATATAGCTACTGACGCGATCCGGAGTTCTCGTACCAGCGCAGGCCGCCCGCGATCTCCCCCACGAGGAGATCCGGGTCGCCGTCGCCGTCGAGATCGGCGAACGCCGGCGCCGAGATCCCCGGTAGCGCGAGCGTGCCGCCGGGCTGGAAGCGGTCGACACCACCGCCCATGCCGCGCAGGACGTGCGCCTCACCGCCCTCGGCTCCTATGACGAGGTCGAGGATCCCGTCCCCGTCGAGGTCCGCGATCGCGGGCGCGCTGCGCCGGCCCACGTCGATGCCGAGCAGCGCCTCGGTGACGAGCGCGTACTCGGGAGCGGACCGCGTGCCGTCGTTTCGCCACGCATTGACCTCGCCCGAGGATTCACCGGCCACCAGATCCAGGTCCCCGTCCCCGTCGAGATCTCCCAGGGCGGGCGACGCGTGGCTTCCCCGCGGGAGGTCCACGAGCGGCTCGGACGCCCGCACGAACCGCGGCGTGCGCGCGTCGCCGTCGTTCCGGAAGAGCAACACGCCCTCGTTCCAGCTCCCGACCACGAGATCGAGGTCGCCGTCCCCGTCGACGTCCGCCAGCGTCGGAGCGTAGTGGAACTCCCCCGCCACTTCCTCGAGCCCCTCGCGCATGCGGAACGCGGGTCGCTCGGAGGTGCCGGTGTTCTCGAGCCGGTAGATCCGCGCCGTGCGCTGGCTGGCGGGATCGATCTTGTTCGCCAGCAGCACGTCCAGGTCGCCGTCCCCGTCGAGGTCGCCGACCGCCGGCACGCTCTCAGCCCCTACGTCGAGCTGATCGATCAGCCGCTCGGTCACGAGCCGCCAGCCCGATGGCTCCTGTTCGAGCAGGTACAGGTTGTCCGCCGCGGTCGTGATCGGGTTGTAGGCGCCTCCCAGAACTCCGACGATGGCGTCCAGGTCGCCGTCCCCGTCCACATCGCCGAACGTGGGCGCGTTGTAGCCGCTGGTCGCGATCGGCTCGCCGACGGGCCACGGGACCGGCGTGTTCGAGAAGCCGGGGCTCTCGCAGGTCCCGTTGTTCTCCAGGAGCAGGAGCCCGGGCTCGAACCAGTCACCCCAGATCAGGTCCTTGTCCCCGTCTCCGTCCAGGTCCGCGAACACCAGCGTGTTCGCCCCGTGACGCGAGCTGGGCGTGATCTGGGCCACGATCGAGATGCCCTGGAAGTTGTCGGTCACGAAGGCGAAGCCCGGCGCGCCCTCGCCCGACCACGGCGCCGTCGCCTCGTAGCGGGTGACGGATCCGTCGAGCCGGCCGAGCATCAGGTCGAGCAGCCCGTCGCAGTCGAAGTCGACGACGTTGGGGATGTTCTGGCGGTCCGAGAAGATCGCCCGGCCCTGCTCGTCGCGCAGGGTGTCGGCGACCGAGACGAAGGGCGGAGTGCCGTCGGCCCCGCGGTTCTCCCACGCCTGGATCATGCTGTACTTCGCTTCCGCCAGGAGGTCCAGGTCCCCGTCGTCGTCGAGGTCGGCGAAGCGATACCACTCGCCCACGTCGAGATCCTCGTAGCGGTCGGCGCGCCACGCGAAGCGGATCTCGGGTCCCTCCAGGCGCTCGAAGAGCAGCAGCTCGCCCGCCGCTTCCTGGACGAAGAGATCGAGGTCGCCGTCCCCGTCGATGTCGACGAGCTGAGGCCGCGGAACGTTGAAGCCGCCGAGGAAGGGAAAGTGGTACGGGCTTCCGTCGGGAGCGAGGACCTCGAACGGGGACGGCTCGCGCACGAAAGCTGGAAGCGACATCGAGCCGCCGGCTTCTGCGCTCGCTGATCCGGCAGCGCCGCCGGGCGCGGACGCGCAGCCCGGTCCGACCGCCGCGAGCGCGATGGTGACGGTGGCCCACGCCGCCTCGGAAGTTCTGGTTCGGGGTCTCAGCGAGCCGGAGGCACGGTGTCGAGACCGGTCGCGTACGGGCCGACCTCGATCACCGCCACGATCTCGCGGGTCGCGATGTCGATGGCGACCACTGTCCCGGCCTGGGCGTCGGAGCCCGTGGGGACGTACCCGCCCTGCAGGTTGTTGTTCGACACGAACATGTTCCGGCCGTCGGGCGACGGGACTGCGCCGTGCGGCTCCGCGATCCCCCGCCCCTCGATCCGGTCGACGACTTCCCACGTCGAGGTGTCGACTACCGCCACCTGGTTCGCGCGGTTCAGCGGGACGAAGACCCAGCGTCCGTCCAGCGTGAACGCCGGATGCCAGGGCGCGCCGCCGACCTGGATCCGCTCGACCACGCGCGGCGCGGCCGGGTCCGAGAGATCGAACACCATGAGCTCACCGCTGATCTGCCCGCCCGCGACCATCGTGCCGCCGTCCGGCGATAGCGCGAACTCGACCAGCGTGTGCGGGGTCATCCCGTGATGCTCCGCGTGCTCCATCCCAGCCGTGTCCTGGGCGGTCGGCTCCGGCAGATCGATCAGCGTGACGTCCCCGCTCTCGACGTCGATCGCCGCCATGCGGTTCTCGGCGAGACTCGCGCTGTACGCCCATCGGTCACGACGCACGGCGTTCGCGTGCGGACGCGGGTACACGACCTCGATCTCGTCGAGGAGCGTCATATCGGAGCGGCGGATGAGAGCGATGGAAGGCGGGGGATTTACCGCCGACATAGAGCGTCCGACTATCAGCAGGTCCATCGTCGGATGCGCGACGACGAGTCCGGGAACTTCCATCTCGACCTGGCCGACGATCCGGTTCTCGCGGTCGAGCTTGAGAACCCGGTTCTCACCGATCAGCGAGACGTACCAGTACGAGCCGTCGGGCTCGAGCGCGGTGTCGTGGGGTTTGGCCTGCGGTCCGAAGCCCATGGCCTGGAGATCGATCCGGGCGACCTCCTCGAGGCGGTCCACGTCGATCACCGAGACCGACGCCCCGTTCTGGTTCGTGACGTAGAGGTAGCTTGGCGACTGCGCCGATCCGACCTGCCCGGCCGCCGTACCGCTGGCGGCGCACGCCAAGGCGAGCGCCGCCGTCGCGGCGAGCAGACAGGTGCGCAGATCCGTCACGAGATCGGCCGATCCGCCTCGCGATAGCGGAGCAGGAACAGCCCCTCCGACATGCTCGTGACCGCGATGATCCCGCTCTCGAAGTACGGGTAGTTGCTCCACGAGCCGTCGAACCGGATGCCGTCGTCCCCGAACGGGACGGTGTCGAAGAACCCCACTTCCCGGGGCTCGGTCGGATTCTGGATGTCGAGAACCCGTAGGCCGGCCACGTAGTTCGACTGGTACATCTTGTCGCCCTTGATGTACAGGTTGTGGTCGATGGCCGTCGTGTTCGGATTGAAATACTCCTTGACCAGAACGGGATCGTCGAGGTCCGATACGTCCCATACCAGCGTCCGGGTGTGGTCCACGAGGCCGTTCAGCTCGTCGAGCTCGTCGTCCATGAACAGGTAGTGTTGGTCTTCGGTGAGCCATGCCTGGTGCGTATATCCCACATTGGGATATTCCGCCATGGCCACCGCGATCGGGGTCTGCTTGACGGTCACGTCGGCGATCGACAGCGCCGTCTCGTTGGAACCGAAGCAGATCTCCCGCCCCTGGTAATCCTCGTCGGGACCCCGATAGGTCACACACAGGGCATCGTGCGAATATCCGGTCTTCTGACGCCCGGTCGTGGGATCCGAGAAGCAGCCCACGAAAGTGGGGTGCTTGGGATCGCGGATGTCGATCATGTGGAGCCCGCCGCCGCACGTCTCGGTCCCCCCGTTGGCCCCAGTCGCGTACGCGTACCCGCTGTCCTCGTTGATCACGATGTTGTGCGCGCTCTGGATGTGGTCGTATTGCACGTCCACGGTGAACGTCACTGGAGCGTTCCTGACGTCGCGCAGCCGCGTGAGATCGAAGACCTGCATCCCGTGTGCGCCGGCCCCGTCCGCCACGATGAACGCGTGATCCGCGTAGACCTTGATCTCACGCCAGATCGCGCCCGGCGATTGCGCCGTCTTGGGGAGGTCCCCCACGTAGACAGGATTGGCGGGGTCGCTGATGTCGATGAACGACGTGCCGTCCATGCGGCCCAGGAGCGCGTATTCCTTGCCCGTCACCGGATCCGTCCAGCCCCAGACACCGGCCAGTCGGACACCGCGGCCGCCGCCCACCGCGCTGACCGGGAGGAACGAAACCAGGTCGACCTGGCTGCAGGAGAACTCGCCGACTTTGCCGTCGTCGCACGACTGCGGCCCACCGACGATCGCTTCGAGGCCTTGGGGCTCGCTCTCCATGCGGTTCGCCAGCGTCCACCCGGCGCCCGAGCGCTCGAAGATCGAAGCCGCACCCATGCCGTAGTCGGCCCCGGGGAGGCCGGTCGCCGCCACCTCGTCGCCGACGGCGATCGAGCCGCCGAAAGCCCCCCCTTGGGGGAGGCTGTCCATGAGCGCGAGCTTGACGGGGTTCGTTCCCCACCCGGACGTGCCCGGAGCCAGGCTGTACACGGTCCCGGCGAAGCGGTCCGCGCCCGGAGCGCCGATCCATGCCTCTTCGTCGCCGATCGCGATCGATGTCCCAAACCGTTCCTGCGGCGTGCCCTCGAACGGAATCCGGCCGAGCTCGCTCCAGGATCCGCCCTCGGGTCGATACGCGAAGACCGCGCCGCGGAAGCCGCTCATCCCCGGCGCTCCGACGAGCACGACACCGTCGCCGACCGCCATCGAAGAGCCGAACCGGGCGTTGGCCGTCAGGCTGTCCGGAGCGATCCGCCCCTGCCGCGCCCACCCGGACCCGCCGTAGAGGTAGATCGCGCCGCGGCCGCTGTCCGCCCGGGTAGCGGCGATCGCCGCGGATCCGCCCGCGATCGCGAGCGCGTCCGCGAACCGATCGTCGGGAATCGTGCCCTCGGGAGCGGGGATTCTCCCGGCTTCACTCCAGCGCCCGCCGTCGGCGCGGAAGACGTACACGGCCCCGCGGCTCGAGTCGGCGCCGCCGGCGCCGACCAGCGCCAGGTCGCCCGCGATCGCGACCGCGGCGCCCAGGCTGTCCCCGGGCGCGCCGGCCGTCAGCGTCCCGATCCGGCGCCATTCGTCGCCGCTCTTCTCGAACACGAACGCCGCCCCCCGGTCCCCGTGGGCCGTGGATCCTACGATCAGACGGTTCCCCGCGGTCGCGACCGAGCTTCCGAACAGGTCGCCGCGGACGGGGTTCTCCGCCGTCAGCCGGGCGGCCTCGGTCCAGGCGCCGTTCCGCTTCGCGTACACGTAGACCGCCCCGGGCGCTCGGACGTCGTTGGGCTCGGCGACGAGCACCTGATCACCCGAGACCGCCACGGACACGCCGAAGCCGACCAGCGCGGGCTCCACGGCGCCGGTCCTCATCGACTGCGACCAGGCGGGGGCGGCGGACGCGAGCAGAATGAGCAACGCGAGACGGGTTCGGATCATGGTCGGTCTCTCCACGGCGTTTCGGTTCACGAGATCGGGCGGTCTCCGGCCGGCACGTACTTGAGCAGGAACAATCCTTCCTTCCCGCTCGTCACGACGATCGTGCC
>JAICNR010000146.1 GCA_025931135.1 Gemmatimonadota bacterium
GACGCGGACGTTCTTTCGGAGGCCCTCCAGCGTGGGTGCGCCGTCCGGACGGGGGAGGAGGTCCGGGCGATCGTCGATGTCGGGGGCCACGTCGAGCTGGTTCGCGCGCGGGAACGCGGACATCGCGGGCCCGATGAAGTAGGGGTGCGAGACCCAGCAGCCGTCGTGCCCGATCGAGTTCTCGAATGTCTTGTCCTCGACGACCTTCCGGGTCTGCTCGGCGCGGAGCTCGGGCGTGTTGCCGGGCGTGAACGCGGACATGCCGCCCATCGCGAACGCGCCGTGACGATGGCAGATCTTGACCAGCCGGAGGGCGTAGTCCCGCATCCAGGGCCGGTTCAGCGAGATCGTCCCGCGGTCGGCGAGCACGCGATCGGGATGCTCACGGAGGACCTTGATGTCGCTGAAGATCTTGTCCCAGCGACCGACGTTGAGACCCGCCGCGCGCTCGCGGATCTCCCACAGGATCTCCTCCATCTGGAAGGCGGCGGGGAGGGTCTCGATCAGGAAGGTGGCCTTCATCGTCCCCGCGGGGATCGACAGCGCCTCCTCGATCATCGAGAAGAGCCGGTTCCACCAGCGCGCCTCGAGATAGTGCTCGCACTTGGGCACGTAGTACTTCGGCGTCTTCCCCTGCTCCATGAGCCGCCGCGCGGTGTGCCACGCGGCGAGCGTGAGGTCGAAGAGGCCAGCCGGGACCGGCTCGCCGTCGACCAGGACGTTCGACTCGTCGAGATGGAGTCCGCGGACCCGCACCATGAGGAGCGGCATGTCGCCGGGATCGATGCGGTACTCCTTCGCCGGCTCGCCCGCGCGCCCGGGCTTCGAGAACGAGAGCGTGCCGTCGACCGCGCGCGTCAGGTTCTCGATTCCGGCCACGACGTTGTCCCACGAGGGCTTCATCGAGTCCTCGAAGTCGAGCATCGCGGCGTCCGCGCGGTCCCCGCCCTCGGTCCGGGAGAGCATGTTGATGACCATCTTGGGATCGGAGACGGGGCCGGTGATCTCGACCCGGCGGGTCAGGAGATCGGCGGGAAGGGGAGCGACCCGCCAGTCGGAGGCGGCCGTGCGCGCGGCCGGGTCGTCCGTGGGCAGGTATTCGGGGACCGCGCCGGCGTCGTACTCGCGTTGGCGGGCCGCGCGCGCGGCCAGGAGCTCCCGCCGCTCGGCACCGAGCCGGGCCTGGAGTCTGGCGACCAGGTCGAGGGCGTCCGCGTCGAGAACGCGAGCGGCGCCCTCCGTCCGCGCTCCCTCCAGGACCTCGATCGACCACTCGATGACCGCAGATTCTTCGACCACGTCCCCTCCCCCCGGCACGACCGGGGGCCGATCGTATCATAAGCGAAGGTTTTTTGCAAGCGAAAATTCGCTACTTTACGCGGGAACGGGTTTCCTGTATCCTTCGCTCGTGGCGAAACGCCCTGCCCGCTACGAGACTCCAGCCATCCAGCCCATCCGCCTGGGCGCCGAGAACCTCCGCTTCATCCTCGGCCTCAAGCTCCGGAAGCACCGGCAGGAGAAGCGGCTGTCGCTGTCCGAACTGGCGGCGCGGGCCGGGATCTCGGTCTCGTACCTGTCGGAGATCGAGAGCGGGCGGAAGCACCCGAAGCCCGAGAAGCTGATCCGGATCGCGGAAGCCCTGGGCGTCCCGTACGACGAGCTCGTCTCGCTCCAGGTCGCGGGCGAGCTGGATCCGCTCAAGACGTTCCTCGGGTCGGAGTTCGTGCGCGAGTTCCCGTTCGAGCTCTTCGGGATCTCGCCCGAAGACCTGTTCGCGCTCGTCGCCGACACGCCCGCGAAGTCGGCGGCCCTGTTCGAGACGTTCCTCGAGATCGGCCGCACGTACGGCGTCCAGGTGGAGCACATGCTCTTCGCCGCGCTCCGCTCCTATCAGCAGCTGCGTCACAACTACTTCCAGGAGATGGAGGAGGCGGCGGCCGCTTTCCGCGCGTCCCAGGAGTGGGAGAAAGGCCGGCCACCGTCGGCGGAAGAGCTGCGTGCGCTCCTCGAGGAGCGCTACGGCTGCGCGGTCGACGACCAGAGGCTCGCGCGGCACCCCGAGCTCCACGGGTTCCGCTCCGTGTACGTCCCGGGCGATCCGCCGCGGCTCCTCGTGAACGACCGGCTCCTGCCGTCCCAGAAGGCGTTCATCTACGGGCGCGAGATCGCGTACCGCGAGCTTGGCCTGCGCGAGCGCGCGGTGACCGGCTCCTGGCTCCACGTCGACTCGTTCGGCCAGGTGCTCAACAACTTCAAGGCGTCCTACTTCGCGGGCGCGATCCTGATCGACGAGGAGGCGCTGGTCGAGGAGCTGTCGGCCCTGTTCGGTCGCGATCGGTGGGACGGCGAGGCGTTCCTCGATTGCATGCGCCGGTTCGACGCGACACCCGAGATGTTCTTCTACCGGCTCTCCCAGGTCGTGCCCGAGCGATTCGGCCTCTCGGACGTCTTCTTCCTCCGGTTCCACCACGCGACCGGGAGCGACGACTATCGGCTGACGAAGGTCCTGAACTTCTCGCACGTGCCGGTGCCGCACGGGATCGGCCTCGACGAGCACTACTGCCGCCGCTGGCCCGCGCTCCGCCTCCTCGCCGACCTCGATCGCCGGCAGTGGAGCGGCCGCCCGGGGGCGCCGATCGTCGCCGCGCAGCGCTCCCGGTTCCTGAACGAGGACGCAACGTTCTTCGTGATCGCGGTCGCACGGCCGCTCGCGCTGACGGAGGGGATGAAGTCGTGCGTGTCGTTCGGGTTCCTCGTGAACGACGTCTTCCGCGAGCGCGTCCGGTTCTGGTCCGACCCCGACGTGCCGGAATTGCTGGTGAACCTGACGTGCGAGCGCTGCGGGCTGACGCCCGAGGAGTGCCAGGATCGCGTCGCCCCGCCGACGATCTTCCGGCAGGAAGAGCGCCACGAAGCCCAGGCGCGCGCGCTCGCCGAGCTCCTCGATTCCGCGAGCGGGTAACATCACGCGCAACGCCTGCCTCCCACTTCCAATTCATTTCCATAGGGCACCCAACGGTGGGACCTACCTCCAGGGGAAGGAATGACCACATTGCTTAGCCCACGCTCTCGCACGCTCCTCGCCGCGGCAGTCCTGACGACCCTCCTGGCTTGCGGCGGCCCCGGCCCCTCGACGGATTCCGCGGAGGAAGAGGCTCCCTCCTACGGCGGCACCGCGATTGTCGGGATCGGGAGCGACTTCGACGTGTTCAACGAGCTTGCGACGACCTCCGCGATCGGCGACCAGTTCATCGGCCACGTCCTGTTCCAGAACCTCCTCGTCTACGACGAGAACCTGGACTACGCGCCCGCGCTCGCGGATTCGTTCTGGGTCGCGGAGGACGGGCTCTCGGCATCGTTCCGGATCCGGGACGGCGTTCGCTGGCACGACGGGCAGCCGGTGACGGTCGACGACGTGGTGTGGTCGTTCGAGATGTCGAAGCTCGACGAGACCGCATACCCCGAACGGCAGGCCCTCGAGTACGTCGAGCGCGCCGAGCGGGTCGACGACCGGACGGTCCGGTTCCACTTCACCGGACTCCACGCCGAGCCGCTCGCCGACTTCATGTACTGGACGCCGATGCCGAAGCACCTCCTAGAGGACGTCCCGCCCGCGGAGATGATCAACGCGCCGTTCAACCGGCAGCCGGTCGGGAACGGGCCCTTCCGGTTCATGTCCTGGCGGGCGAACGAGCAGGTCGTGATGGAGGCGAACGAGGACTACTGGGCGGGACGCCCCTACCTCGACCGGGTCGTATTCCGCGTGATCCCGGAGCCCGCGACCGCGATCACCGAGCTCCTGAGTGGCGGGATCGACCTGTACCGGAACGTCCCCCCGAGCGACATGGCCCGGCTCGAGGCGAGTGACGCCGCGCGGCCGCTCACCTGGCCCACGCTCGGCTTCACGATCCTCATGTTCAATCTGCGGGAGCCGATCTTCCAGGACGTCCGCGTGCGCCGCGCGCTCACGATGGCCACCGACCGGCAGTCCCTGGTCGACGGACTCGTCCAGGGGTATGGCGAAGTCTCGACCGGTCCGGCGGCTTCGATGCAGTGGGAGCGGAACGAAGCGCTCGAGCCCTGGCCGTACGACCCCGACGAGGCGAAGCGGCTCCTCGCAGAAGCGGGCTGGCGCGACACCGACGGCGACGGGATCCTCGACCAGGACGGCCGCCCGCTCCGGTTCGAGATGACGACGAACACCGACAACATCCTCCGGCGGGACATCCTGGTGACGCTCCAGAGCCAGTTCCGCGCGGTCGGCGCCGACGCGCGCGCGCGGTCGGTCGAGTTCAACACGCTGGTCGACCATTGGATGTCGGGCGAGTTCGACACTCTCGTCGCCGGATGGGACCTCTACCTGCGGTTCGATCCGACCCAGCTCTTCGAGACCGGGGCGCCCTACAACGGCGGCGCCTACTCGAACCCGCGCGTCGACCAACTCCTCCGCGAGGCGCGAACGACACTCGACCGGGACGCTGCCGAGCCATTGTGGGACGAGTTCCTGCAGATCATCCACGACGAGCAGCCCTACATCTTCCTGATCGCCGACCACGAGCGCTGGGGCGCGAGCCGGCGGCTGCGCGGCGTCGAGCCGGCCGGTGCGCCGAACGCCTACTCCCCCCTCGCGTCGATCGCGCGCTGGTGGATCCCGCCGGACGCGCGGTAGCGGAGAATCCTCGATCGATGAGCTCCTGGCTCGAGTCCGAGGCTCGGCTGACGATCCTGGGAGCGGGACCACCGCTCGTCATGGTGCCGGGGATGGACGCGACCGGACGGTTGTTCTACCGGCAGGCGCCCCTCCTAGGGGAGCGATATCGGGTCGCGACGTACGCCACCCGCGATTCGGCGCGGACGATGGGCGATCTCGTGAGCGATCTGGACGGGGTCCTCTCGGTCCTCGCGTCGAGCGGCGAACCCGTGACCTTGTTCGGCGAGTCGTTCGGCGGCGGGATCGCGCTCAGCTACGCGCTCGAGCGGCCGGAACGGGTCGCCGAGCTCGTTCTCCTCAACACGTTCCCCTGGTTCGGGCCCCAGCGGCGGCTCCGGCTCGCCAACCTCGCGCTCCGGATGACCCCTTGGAACCCGATGCCGCTCGTCCGGCGCTGGACGGCCCGGAGGCTGAGGGCCAGCCGGACGGGCCCTGACGACGTGCGGCGGTTCATCGAAGTGTCGGCGGACACCACGCTGGATGGATATCGGAACCGTCTCCGGATCCTGCGCGACTACGACGTCCGCCCGCGGCTCCACGAGATCCGCGCGCCCACGCTCCTGATCGCTGCGGAGGAAGACCGGCTCGTGCCGTCGGTACAGCAGGCGCGGCTCATGGCCGCCCGGATCCCCGACGCGACGATCGTCTTCCTCCCCGGTCACGGGCACGAGTGCGTGATCTCCCACGAGATCGACCTCGGGAAGATCGTCGGCGAGTGGTCGCGCCTTTCTAGTCGACGAGCCGGACGCCCCGGAACGTAGCGACGGGCGGGATCTCGAGGTCGAACGCGCGCGTGCCCGCCGGCGGCGCGGGGAACTTCGCCCACCAGGTTTCCATGTCTCCGGGCTCGATCTCCACGTCGATCGGCTCCTTTGCCTCGAGCTCGCCGTCCTCGTTCCGGAGGATCGGGTGCTCCTCTGAGCCGACGCGCAGGAGGAACGCGTCTTCGGCTCCCGTCGGGTCGATCGAGAGCCGGGCGGGCTCCGCGCCCTCGTTGTAGAACCGGAGCCGCACGGTGAGGACGCCATCGTCGAGCTCGGTCCGGTGGAGGACGCCGACGAGCTGGGTGTCAGGAATCCCGCGAACCTGGAGCCCTTCGAAATCGCCGCAGCTCCCGAGCGCGCACGGGTCGGCCGCGTTGCGCTCGTCCTGATCCTGCCGTCTCTGATTCTGACGGTCGCGCTCCGCCTGGTCCGCGTAGTTCGGATCGAGGGGCTGGCCGCCGACGGGGTCGATCTGGACCGCAGTCGCCTCGGCCGCCGCCGGGAGCAGAACAGAGAGAAACAGGATCGCGGCCAGGAGGCCGTTCGTTCGCATCGTTGCGCTCCTTGTTCGGGTCCGGAGAAAAACCTCCCGCGACCGTCGTCGGTTGTCAACCGCCCTGTTCGCTCCTGCGGCGCTACGGGTATCTTGACTCCGATGCGAGACCGAAACGCCGAGCGAATCCTCCTGAGCGCGATCCTCGCGGCGACCGCGGCGCCGGGCGCAGGACTGGCCCAGACCACGGTCGTCGCCGTGACCGACACGCTCGTCGTGC
>JAICNR010000168.1 GCA_025931135.1 Gemmatimonadota bacterium
AGGAGCTTGTCGGCCACGGTCTCGAGGCGCGGGAAGTAGGAGAGAAGCCCCTTCGGCGGGATGCCCGAGACGTCGCCCCAGAAGTTCTCGTGCCGCCGGAGCAAGAAGAGCGACGCCTCAGGCCACAGCGGGCGACCGAGGTGGGCGAGGATCACGACGAGCCCGGGGAAGTCCACGCCGACGTCGTCCAGCGGCAGCGGATCGGCGTACACGTTCCGTGCGCCCGGGAAGATCGACGTTCCCGTGTGGACCATGATCGGCATGCCGAGCTCCTCCGCGCGGCCGTACATCTCGGCCAGCGCGGGAAGCTCCCCGCGATAGGCGTTCGCGGCAATCTCCTGGTGCGGCGGGTGGAACTTGATCGCCCGGACCCCGAGATCCCGCAGGCGGTCCACCTGGTCGCCCACGCTCCCATCCGCGGTCGGATCGATTCCCCCGAACGGGATCAGCCGATCGGGGGCCAGCCGCGCCAACCCCGCGACGTAGGGATTCACCTCGGACGTGAATCCCATGAGCGCGGGGCTCACGTAGTTGATGACGCCGATCCGCGCGACGCCCGCCTCGTCCATTCTCTCGAGCACGAGCCCGGGGTCGCGCATCATCCGCTCGAGGTCGGCGTAGTCCGCTCGACCCTGCGCCATCCGTGCGCGCACGTCGGGCTTCAGCTGGTCCCACGGCTGGACGTGGACGTGGGCGTCGGTGATCCGGAGCCCGGTCACCCGGCCCTACGAGACCCCGGTGAACCCGAGCATGATCGCTCCGAGGAGCCACATCGCGGCGGCGAACGCGTAGGCCGCGCCCTTCCCCATTCGCATCGCGACGATGCCGGCGATGGCGATGACGATCGCGGTCCAGATGGCGAAGAAGTTCACGCTCGCCAAAAGGCCCCAAAGGATCCCGGGCATGTCACCGCGCTCCATGAAGAGCGCCAAGCCGAACGTCGGCGGTCCGCCCTCGGCGGCCACCTGCTCGGCGCCTTTCAGCGCGACCACGATCGACTGCGCGATCAGCTGTAGCACTCCGATGACCCCGGTGTAGACGATCGCAGTGAACGCCACCTTGTACTGCGGCTCGCGGGCCCCCGAGATCGCGGCCCAACCCCAGAACAGCAGACCGACCAGCGCCGAGATGACGGCCACCATGATCGGTCCGAACGCCAGGCCCACGTACTTGAAGGACTCCATCTGGCGCAGCGCCTGCTCGCGCTGCTCGGGCGTCATGTCGCGCGCCATCATCGCCACGCGCTGCATCTCGCCGTATAGCGGCATCATAAAGAACGACGCGATCAGCGTCGCGAGCGCGACGACGATCAGCGGCACGAGCCAGCGCGGGCGTTCGCGCACGTCCTCAAACGTGGCGCTCGGCGCGAAGATCACGTCGATCAGGTTCTGCCAGGTGGAACGTCCGGTCGAGGGCGGCGGCCCCGCCTGGGTCGACGAGCTCTCGTTCTCTGCCATCGCGTCCTCCGCGCTGGGGTTGTTCGGTGGCGCTGACCGATCGGTCTAGCTCAGCGCCCGCGCCACTCGGGTGTTCGCTTCTCCAGGAAGGCCGCCACACCCTCGGCCTTGTCCTCGGTGGAGAACGCGAGCGCGAAGAGATCGCGCTCGTGCTGGAGACCCGCCGACAGCGGCATCTCCAGCGCCGCCCGGACCGCGCGCTTGGCGATCGCGAGCGTCACCTGGCTCTTATCCGCCATCGTCCGCGCGATCTCGAGGGTCCGCTCGCGCAGCTCGCCTGCCGGAACGACCTCGTCCAGCAGCCCGAACTCGTAGGCCGCCACGCCGTCCAGTGTCTCCCCGCTGAGGATCAGCTGCAGCGCCTTCCCGTAGCCGACGAGCCGCGGCAGCCGCTGGGTCGCTCCCCCGCCCGGGATGATCCCCAATCGCACCTCGGGCTGACCCATGATCGCCGTGTCGGCGCCGATCCGGATGTCGCACGCCAGCGCGAGCTCGCAGCCGCCGCCCAGGCACCAGCCGTTGATCATCGCGATCGTCGGGAGCGGCGCGTTCCAGATCTTGTCGAACACGGTCGGGGACTCCATCGCGCGACGTTGCTCGAGCGGCGACCGTCCGGCGAACTCGCCCACGTCCGCACCCGCGACGAACGCCTTCTCGCCGGCGCCGGTGACGACGAGCACTCGCGTGTCCGGATCGGCGACCGCGTCGTCTACCGCAGCGGCCAGACGCTCTCGCACCTCGGCGTTCAGCGCGTTCCGCTTTTCGGGGCGGTTGATCGTCACGATTCGAACTCCATTCGAGCTCTCGATGAGGAGCACCGGTTCCACCGTCACGTCGCCTCCCTCGGGACCGGCTTCCCGTCCCGCCACAGGTAGAACCCTTCACCGGTCTTCCGGCCGAGTTTCCCCGCCGCGACCATCTCGCGCAGGAGGGCCGGCGGCGCGAATCGGCGCTCGTCCAGTTCACGCGCGAGGTGCTCGGCGATCGACAGCCGGACGTCGAGCCCGACGAGGTCGGTGAGCTTGAGTGGACCCATCGGATGGTTGTAGCCGAGCTCCATCGCGGTGTCGATGTCGGCGGGCGAGGCCACCTCCTCCTCGACCATCCGGATCGCCTCGAGGCCGAGCGAGACGCCGAGCCGGCTGGTGGCGAAGCCCGGCACGTCGCGGACCACGATCGGCCGCTTGCCGAGCGACTCCACCGCGGCGCGGAGCGTGTCGACGACGTCGTGGCCGGTGGCCTCGGGCGCCACGATCTCGACCAGCTTCATCGCATGGACGGGGTTGAAGAAGTGGAGCCCCGCGACCCGCGCCGGGCGCGCGGTCTCGGCGGCCAGCGTGGCGATCGGGAGCGAGGACGTGTTGCTGACCAGGATCGCCCTCTCGGGACAGCGCGAGTCGAGCTCGGCGAACATCTCGCGCTTGGCGTCCAGCACCTCGGGGATGGCTTCGATCGCGAGGTCGGCGTCGATCACGGCCTCGCCCAGATCGCTTTCCACGCGGAGCCGCTCGAGTGTGGCGTCGCGCGCCTCGGCCGACACTTTTCCGCGAGCCACTCCCTTCTCGAGCGTTTCCTCGATGGCCTCGAGCCCCCGATGCGCCGCGTCCGGATCGACGTCGTAGAGCGTGGTGGCGTACCCGCCCTGGGCGAACGCCTGGGCGATCCCGCGACCCATCGTGCCCGCACCGACCACGGCCACCACGTTCAGCTCCTCGATGCTCACTCCTCGATCCTCCGCAAGGCCGCGCGCACGGGTGAGGCGTCCGCTCCGGTCCAGCGGAGCGGGAACGCGATGAATTCATAGTCCCCGACATCGATCCCCGCCAGCGCCAGGCCCTCGACGATCGCGATGCCCGCGCGAAACAGCGCCCGATGGGCCTCCAGTCCGTCGGACCCCGGCGAATCGACCGATGGCGCGTCCGTGCCGAGGAGGCGCAGCTCCCGCTCGCGGCACCAACGCGCCGCGTCGGCGCTGAAGCCGCGCCATCGCGACGGAAAACCCGGCGCCCAGTCACATCCGGTCGCGACGAGGAGGCGCTCCGGCGCCGACCCCGCCGGCTCTGTGGCCGCGCGGGCGAGCTCCGCTTCGATCTCCGCGCGCTCGATCTCGCCATTCCGGCCCGACACGTCGATCAGGAGTGCGCGCCCGACGAAGGCGTCCAGGGGGAGGGTATCGATCGCCGCTCCCGACGGGTCGACGTGGAGCGGCGCGTCGGCATGGGTGCCCGCGTGGGTCGTGCCCCGGACCTCTCCCACGTTGACGGCGTCGCCGCGCTCGATCGCGGCCGCGAGGCGGTAGCTCCAGGGAGGATCCCCGGGCCACACCGGAGTTCCGTCCGCGACGGGCCGGCTGACGTCGATCCAGCCCCCCCGTGTCCCCGCAACCGGGGTCAGTTCCCCTCGAATCGGGGCGTGTCCTTGCTGAGGAAGGCGAACAGGCCGCGCTTGACGTCCTGGGAGTCGAAGCACGCGAGCTGGTTCTCGAGCTCGATCGCGAGCATCGACTCGAGGTCCCGGTCGAGGCTCTCCTGGACCGCGCGCTTGATGCGCGCCACCGCGAGCGGCGGTCCCGCGGCGAGCTGGGCCGCCCAGGCGATCGCGTCCTCGCGGAGAGATTCGGCGGGGACGACCCGGTTCACGAGCCCCATCGCCAGCGCCTCCTCGGCTCCGACCATGCGGCCCGACCACAGGAGATCGAGCGCCCGCGCAGCGCCCACGAGCCGCGGCAGCAGGAAGGTCCCGCCCCAGTCGGGATGGAGCCCGATCCGGACGAACGTCTGTCCGATCGAGGCGGTGTCGGCCATGATCCGCAGGTCGCACGCGAGCGCGAGGTTGGCGCCGCCCCCCGCTGCCGGGCCGTTGATCGCGGCGATGACAGGCTTCTCGACCGCGCGGATCTCCTGCACGACGCGCTCGCCCGCCTCGAGGAGACGCTGGAAGTCGCGCGCGTTCTCCTCGGCGACGAGCTC